>WRMA01000005.1 GCA_009777355.1 Oscillospiraceae bacterium
TTTAGGGAGAGTATAAATATATGAAATTAAAACTCGGAACAAATTTAGGCTTCGCGATTAACAGATATATCGAGCCTGAAATATGGGCGAAAATAGTCGCTCGAGATTTAGGCTTAAACAGCGTTCAGTTTGTTGCTGATTTATTAAATCCGTTTCTGCCCGAAGATTATATAAACAAAATGACAGAGCGTATTATTGATTCTCTAAATAAATATAATATTAAAATAGACAGTATGTTCACGAGCGCGTACACGAGAGTGAATCACTTAATGCATCCCGATAAGCAGGCGAGGGAAATCTGGCTTGACTGGTTTAAGAAATTTATTGACATGGGACAGAAATTCGGGGCGAAAACACTCGGAAGTCACTTTGGGATTTTGACGTTTGACGGCTTTGAGAATAACTATGATTTTTTAGTCGAGGAAGGCGTGAAGAACTGGCAGAAGCTTAGTTTTTACGCGAAAGACGCGGGCTATGACGCATTGATTTTTGAACCGATGAGCGTACCCAGAGAGATGGCGCATACTATACCCGAAGCAATAGAACTCATGGACAGAGTGAACGCAGATTGCGGCGTGCCTATGAGATTATGCCTTGACGTGGGACACGCTCCGCACCCTGATTACAGAGACCCGTATCCGTGGGTGGAAAAACTCGGGAAATACAGCCCGATTATTCACATACAGCAGACAGTTTTACACAAGAGTAATCACGCGCCGTTCACAGAAGAACATAATAAAACGGGGATAATAAGCGGTGAAAAATTAATAGAAGCGATGAAAAAATCAGGGCTTGACGAAACGATATTAATGTTTGAAATCGGTCATAGAGAACATTACGACACAGAGTTTAAAATTATAGAAGATTTGAAAGAAAGCGCAGATTACTGGAAAAAATGGGTTAAATAATCAATAATTAAAAGAGGATAGTAATATGTTTACAGACGCGAAATTAACTCACAGACAGCGTTTTCTTAACGTAATGGATTATAAAAGCGTGGACAGAGTGCCAAATATCGAGGTCGGCGCATGGGGGCAGACGATAGAACGCTGGGAAAAAGAGGGGCTTGATTTATCAAAAGTCCATTTTAACTGGTGGATTGGAGAGAATAATTTTTCGATTGACCCGCGCGAATATATCCCCGTCAATTATCAGATGCGTCCTTTTTTTGAATATAAATTAATAGAAAAAACAGACAGATATGAGATATTCAGGGATGCGCTCGGAGTCGTACATAAAGCCTTGATTGAGGGTACTGCAAGAGGCACGCGAATGTGCATGGACCAGTATATATCTTTTCCCGTGGAAAAGCCTGAAGATTTTAAAGAAATCAAAAAGCGTTATGTCGCAACGACGGATAGGTATCCGGCTGACTGGGAATCGAAAATCGACGGCTGGAAAAACTGCGACGTGCCGTTGATTCTCGCGCATAACTGCCAGACTTTGGGATATTACTGGCGTATGAGGGAATGGATGGGAACGGAAGGATTATCATACGCATGGTATGACTATCCTGAATTATGTCATGAAATGTGCGAATTTATCACGGATTTTACGATTGAAGTGTCAAAACCAATTTTGTCGCATAAAATTCCGATTGATTACGTCATGATAAATGAAGATTTATCAATGAAAACCGGACCTCTCTTATCTCCGTCTGTTTATAAAAAATTTATCGCGCCCGAAATGCGAAGGCTTGTTGATTTCTTTAAGTCAAACGGCGTAAAATATGTCTTTCTGGATACAGACGGCAACTGCGAGGTATTAATAAAAACTTTTATGGACTGCGGAGTCGACGCAATATGGCCGCTTGAACGGGTAGCCGGAATGGACCCTGTCAGAATACGTAAAGAATACGGCAGGGATTTAAGATTATACGGCGGGGTTGATAAAATGCGGCTTGCTCTCGGGAAAAAAGAAATCGACAGGCATCTTGCCGAGCTTTGCCCGCTTATCGAGGAAGGCGGATTTATTCCCACCGTTGACCATACTGTATCTCCCGAGATTTCCCTTGAAGATTTCTATTATTATATCGAGAGAAAAAACGCGGCGCTTTCGGGGAAATTCTAATAAAAATAATAAAATATAAAGGACTGCTTAATTTTATTTATATCATCTGACGACTATATTCACCAGTTTATCCTGAACCGCGATTTCTTTTACTATAGTTTTGCCGTTGAGCAGTTCCTTTACTTTTTCGCTGTTTTTTGCCGTATTAATTGCGTCCTGACTCGAAAGCCCCGCCTCTATTATAATTTTATCGCGGACTCTGCCGTTTATTTGAACGGCGATTTCGACCGCGTTCTCTTTTGTTTTGTTTTCGTCGTAATCTACCCAGTTTCCCAGAGACAGCAGACCCTTGCCTCCCGCCAAAAACCATAATTCCTCGCTTATGTGCGGCGCGAACGGACAGAGCAGGGTCAAAAATATTTTCAGCTCGTCAATCGTCAGGGAATTATTATCATAGATGTCGTTTACCAACGTCATCAAACCCGCAATCGCCGTGTTCATTTTCAAATTGTCTATATCATGCGTGACTTTTTTTATTGTCCGGTGAAATTTAACTTCAAGCTCCGGGGTAACTCCCCCGCCCTTTGCGATATCTATCAGACCGTAAACCCTCTCGGCAAATCTCCGGCAGCCTTTCATGCCGCTTGTCGCCCACGGCGTGGATTTTTCAAAATCCCCGATAAACATCTCGTATAATCTGAACGTATCCGCGCCGTATTCCGCAATCACATCGTCGGGATTTACAATGCTTTCAGGCCGCGACTTTGACATTTTACCGCCGTCCTCGGCTAATATCATGCCGTGCGACGTGCGCTTTAAATAAGGCTCGGGACAGCTCATTACGCCTATATCGTGCAGAAACAGCGCCCAAAATCTCGAATAAAGCAAATGCAGAGTAGTATGCTCCATGCCGCCGTTGTACCAGTCCACGGGCATCCAGTAATCGAGCTTTTCTTTCGAGGCTAAAAAATCTTTATTATCCGGGTCGCAGTATCTCAAAAAATACCATGACGAACCCGCCCACTGAGGCATAGTATCTGTTTCCCTCTCCGCGTCTTTGCCGCACTTCGGACATTTGCATTTAACCCAGTCCGTTATTTTAGACAGCGGCGATTCACCCGTGTCCGTCGGCTCGTAAGACTCGACGTCGGGCAGGAGCAGCGGCAGCTCGCTCTCGTCAAGGGCGACAAAGCCGCAATCATCGCATATTATTATGGGAATCGGCTCACCCCAGTATCTCTGACGCGAGAAAACCCAGTCTCTTAATTTATAATTAATTTTTTCTTCGCCGATTTTCTTATCTTCTAAAAACTCTGTGATTTTCTTCTTTGCTTCGTCCACTTCGAGACCGTCCAGAAAACCGGAGTTTACTAAAATTCCCGTTTCTGTGTCCGTAAAAGCGGCCTCTGTAATATCTCCGCCCTTTACGACTTCTATTATGGGCAGACCGAAAGTTTTCGCGAACGCATAGTCTCTTTCGTCATGACCGGGAACCGCCATAATCGCGCCCGTGCCGTAAGAAATCAAAACATAGTCTGAAACAAATACGGGAATTTCCTGATTATTCACAGGATTAACCGCTTTAATTCCCGATATTTCAACGCCGGTTTTTTCTTTATCGGCGATATTTGACAGTTCAGACCTTTCAAAATCCGATTTTTTAAGCGCCGCGTTTCTGTAAGCTTCGATTTCAGAATAATTTTCTATTTTGTCTTTTAAATTATTTATAATCGGGTGTTCGGGAGCTATGACCATATACGTCGCGCCGAAAAGAGTGTCCGGACGGGTCGTGAACACCCGGAGTTTATTCTCGCTGTCTTTGATTGCAAAATCGACCTCCGCGCCGACGGAACGCCCAAGCCAGTTCGCCGTCTGCGTCTTTACCCTGTCGATAAAATCGAGATTTTCCATGCCGTCCAGTAATTTTTGGGCGTAAGCCGTGATTTTCAGCATCCATTGACTTTTCTCACGTCTTACAACCTCGCTGCCGCACCTCTCGCAGCCGTTGTCCACGACTTCTTCGTTTGCGAGAACGCATTTGCACGACGTACACCAGTTGACCGCCATTTCCTTTTTATACGCTAAATTATTTTTAAAAAGCTGTAAGAATATCCATTGCGTCCATTTATAATATTCGGGGTCCGTCGTGTCTACTTCTCTCGACCAGTCGAGAGAAAGCCCGAACGCCTGCAGCTGCCTTTTAAATTTTACTATATTATCTTTAGTAACGGGTTTCGGGTGAAGCTTATTTTTAATCGCGTAATTTTCAGTCGGCAGACCGAAAGCGTCCCAGCCCATAGGGAACAGGACGTTAAAGCCTTCCATTCTTTTTTTGCGCGAGACGATATCCATCGCGACGTAGGGCCGGGGGTGTCCGACGTGAAGCCCCTGACCCGACGGATAGGGAAACTCTATTAAAACATAATATTTCTGTTTATTTTTGTCTTCAGTAACCTGAAACGCTTTCTCTTCGTTCCATTTAGCCTGCCATTTCTTTTCAATTAATTTAAAATCGTACGCCATAGTTTTTATAATTACTCCTCGTCCTGATTACTTTCCGTGTTTTCTGAATTTTCTGAATCTAAATTTATTTCTAACTCTGAATCCGTTTCTGAATCTATATCTGAATCTTCTGCGGCTTTTTTAATCGGATTATCCCGGGATATAAGAAGCTCAACCCGTCTGTTTCTCTGTCTTCCCTCGGGCGTTTCGTTCGTGTCGATGGGCATTTCCTCGCCGTATCCCTGCATATAGAAATATCTCGAGGCTATTTCGCTTTCGGATATCAATATACCCATAAAATTATTCGCTCGTCCGCTGCTTAGTTCCCAGTTGTTTCTGAACTGCGCCGAATACTGCGGGACGTCGTCCGTGTGTCCGCTTACGACTACCCTGAACGGATTCTCTTCGTCGTGGTTATTTTTGAGAAGCTCGGCAAATTCAAGCGCGACGCCGCGCATTTCCTCCGATACTTCCGCGCTTCCCGACGCGAACCAGACGTCGCTCGTGAGAGTTATGAGCAAATGGTCTCCGTCTCCGTCGCCTTCGTGGAGAAAAATACTCTCGTGCAGGTCGTTTTCAATCAGATAAAAATTAAGCTGCTGAAACAACGCTATAAGGTCCGCGTTTTCGTCCTCTATTTCTTCGCCGTCCTCCGTTTGCGCGAGGGAATTATTTATATCGGTGCCGGGAGGAGGCGGAGGCGGGTCTATGTTGAGTTCGTCTCCCGGACCCCAAATTTCCATGCCGTGCTTTACTCTTATCGCCATAAATTCTTCAGAGGTCATTCCCCCGGGCTGAAACGCAGTAAAAAGCAGTTCAAACTTACCTTTGTCCATCGACGACATCGCGATTAACAAAACAAAAAACGTCAGCATCAGAGTCACCATATCCGCGTAAGTAGTCAGCCAGCCTGCGCCGCCGTCCGAATCGTTCCGGTTTCTTCTTCTCATTTCCTAATCTCCTCCCCTGTTTCCCCTCGGGTTCGTTACGTTTTTTCTTCTCTCTTTATTGAGCTGCTCGCACAAAAGCTCGTATATAAACGACGGACTGCTTCCGTGCTGCAGGGCCATAACCCCGGTGCATATCAGAGTCTTGTTGAACATCTCCCTCTGGTGGAGAATTTTTAGTCTCGCGGCAATCGGCAGAAAAATAACGTTAGCTAAAATACAGCCGTACAGAGTCGTAATCAGCGCGGCCGCCATAGCGGCGGTCAGGTTAGCAATCGCGCCTTCCTGGTCAAAGTCCATCGACCCGAGCATGATAATCAGCCCGACGACCGTTCCGACCATTCCGAAAGCGGGAGCGAACGAACCCGCCTTCTCATACATCGATACGACTTCGCCGTGTCTCGTGTCGATACTGTCCAGACTGTCCTCGAGAGCTTTTTTTATTTTCTCTTCCTGTATTCCGTCGACTATCATGCGTACGCCGTACTGCATGGTCGGCTCGGGGATTTGCTCCTCTTCGAGAGCGAGTATCCCCCCGCTTCGGACTTTGTTCGCCAAATCCACGATTTTTTCGATTTGAGCCTCGGGGGTTTGTTCCTTTCTGACTATAACTTTAAAATGAGCGGGTATTTTGGCGATTTGCTGAATCGGCACCGTCGTTATCAAAGAGCCGAACGTCGGCGCGATAACCAGCAGAATACTCGGCAAATCGGCAAATCCGCCGACGAGCCCCATATCAAAATCGGCAAGAAACATAATGCCGAATACAATCACCGCCAGGCTGAACAGTATTGCGGCCAAAGATAATATTCCTAATCCCATAAAAAAACTTTCTCCTTAATGTGATTCTGTTTTTCCGACTTCCTTAATTTTTAATATTTGTTTGAAGTCTGATAAAGTTACTCTGTTTATACTATTATAACACAGCATAATAAATTAAGCAAGTAAATTTTTATTTTTTATTTATATTTAATAATACCGCGCGGTTTTTGAATGAGTTAAATTTTTGTGAACAAATAATGGATTTATTCTTTGCCCTCTTTCGCAAAGAGGGTGCCGTCCGCAGACGGCGGGTGTTTTCGTCTCCCCGTACGCCACATCAAATTTCAAAAACACCCGTCAGCCGCTTACGCGACTGCCACCCTCTTTAAAAAAGAGGGCTTTCCGCGATAATTTTCACATTTGTTCATAATTTGTTTACTCGTTCAAAAACCTTAAATAATACCCGATTATTTATTGATTTGTTTAAAATATTATGTTATAATATAAAATAACATAAAAATAAAATTTAATTTTTTAATTTTACGGAGGAAAAGTATATTTATGAAAAAAGGGGTACAGCTTTTTACGGTCAGGGATTACATGAAGGACAGAAAGCAGGTCGAGGAATCGCTGAAAAAAATCAAGGCTCTGGGCTACGACAGCGTACAGAACGGAACGCCGCACTTTATGACCGATTCTGAAATTAAATCGATGCTCGACGATATCGGACTGGCTCCGTGTTCGGCGTACGGGGATTTTATGGCTATGCTCGCAAATCCCGGGGCAATCAAAAAAGCCGTCGCGGCGGCGAAAACGTACGGCGTGAAATACGTCGGAGTGGGAACTCTGCCCAACGAGTGGCGCGAAAGCGCGGACGGTTACAAAAACTTCGCCGCGGGCATGAACAAAATAGGCAAAGAGTTAAGCAAAGAAGGCTGCGGCATTTTATATCACAACCACGCGCTCGAGTTTTTTTCTCTGGGCGGAGGAAAGCACGGCATGGATATATTATTCGGCGAAACCGACCCGTCCTGCGTTTTCTTTTCCCACGATACGCACTGGCTTACTTCGGGAGGAGTAAATCCCGTCGACTGGATTTACAAATCGAAAGGGCGTATGCCTATAATTCACTTTAAAGACTACGCGATAGTCGGCGGCGCGCAGGTCGTCGAAGGCGTATGCAAGACTTTTGCCGAAGTCGGCGAAGGCAATCTCGACTGGGCGAATATTGTCAAGGCTTGTCACGACACGGGCATAGAATACGCGATAGTGGAGCAGGACGTTTGCAGGGGCTGTCCGTTCGACAGTCTGGAGACGAGCTATAAAAACATGGTTAAATTCGGGGTTTGATTTACAGAACGATATGATTTAAATATCACCGGGGGCCGATTCGGCAGACGACGAATCGGCTTCCGCCGTTTATTAAAACAACAAAACATACAGAAAATATTATGAAATATTATTTTAAGATAATTAAAAAATTTTTTTCGGGGAAATCGCAGCTGCTGACCTCCGCCGTTTATCTGGCGATTACTTTTTTCGTATTGGCTCTGATTCAGAGTTTCGGAGCGGGCGCGCCGAATATAAAAGAGGCGGACGCTGCCGAAGGCATTGCGGATTTAAGGGATTTCGACTTTGTTTCTTCAATCGCGCGCGTCGGCGGGGCGGAGTTTTTCCCCGGCGTTCTTCTGCCGCCGGAAGAAACGGAAACGGCGCTCCCCGGCGTCCGGAGCGTCCCCGAAAAATATATCACGGCGAGGGTTCGGCTTCTCGTACCCGACGGCGAATATTTAATATACGGCAAGGGTCCGGACTATGCGTCGAGGATTTTCGTGAACGGGAAATTGACCGGCGCGGTCGGATTTATAGACGAGGAGGACGAAAGCGGGAATATTTATCAGATGACCCAGTTCAGAAGCGCGGCCCGTCCTGACGACGGGGTTATCGAGGTCGTCTTTCATATAGCGGGCATAATCCGCGGCGACCCGTCCTATCACGGTTTGTTTATCGGAGAATCCGAGCCCGTAAGCTCCCGTCTTATCCGGGATACGGTATACGGTCTGATTCCCGTGATTATCTTTATCACCTGCGCCCTGTTTTATTTCGGATATTTTCTGTTTATCCCGTCGCAGAAGGCAAATTTATGGTTCGCGCTCATTTCGCTCACTATCGGGGTTTTCGCGTCGTATAACTGGAAAATAGGCTATAATATTTTCCCGGAGGTGGACTACGGGGTCGAATACGTCGGGTTGCACGTCGCCCTGCTTTTGATTTGCGCGTTTTATTCGCTGTTTACGCAGTCGCTGTTTTCGACCTCAAAAACAGTTCCGGCCGCGATTTGCGCGGGAGGCGCGCTGCTTGCGGTTTCGTTCGCGGCGCTTCCGATTTCGGTTACGTCCCGGTATTTACTGGCGCATACGCTTTTTGTCTTTTCTGTCATGTCCGCGAATATACTGCTGATTGTAATGAAATTCAAACAATTTAAAACTGAACACACGGTATCTTTCTGCGGTCAGGTTATTTTTATAATCGGCGGCGTACTCGATATGTTCGGTTTCAGATTTATCGATTTCTGGGATTTTACGAACGTCGGCATGATTGTATTTTTGTTTACCCAGATGACTTCGCTGTATATCGTGAACAACCGGACCGTGGAAAGCGAGCAGAGGCTGAAGGCCGATTATGCCGCTCTGGAAAAACAGAGCGAATGGAAAGCCGAACTCCTCGGGAATTTATCCCACGAACTCAAAACCCCGCTTACGGTCATATCGAACGTGGCGCAGCTGGCGCAGCTGCGTTCGTCGGAGGATTACGTACGGACGAAACTTGACACGGCGGTCGCCGAGGTCGAGCGTATGAAGCTCACGGTGGGGCAGATATTGGCGCTGGCGAGGCTTGAAGACAACGGTCAGCCGCTGAATTTCGGGCCGGTCGATATGAAAATACTGATAAAGAACACGCTGTCGCATTATTTTCAGGCTCTCAACGAGAATAATAATAAACTGACTATCGAATATCCCGAAAGTTTACCCGAGGCGAGGGCGGACGCGGAACAGGTCGGGAAAGTTCTGGTAAATCTCATAAACAACGCGATAAGATTCACCCGTAACGGGAACATAACGGTCGGAGTCCGGCATAATTCGATACCGGAAGATTCCGTTCTGGTAACCGTGGAAGACGCCGGACGCGGTATAACGCCCGAGCAGAAAGAGCGCATATTCGAACGTTTTTTCACGGGAGACCGTTCGACGGGGACCGGGCTCGGTTTATATATATGCAAAAAGATTATAGACGCGCACGGAGGCGAAATCAGCGTCAGAAGCGAACCGGGAGAGGGAACCGCGGTCAGTTTTACTCTGCCGGTATGGAAAACCGAATGACCCTCTTGCAAAATCACGTTACCATGTAGGGGCGGCCATTGGCCGTCCGTCTGAAAAACGTCAAAACTGCGTTGGTTTTGCGGACGCGCAATGCGCGCCCCTACAATCAGGATTTTAATTTCGCAAGAAGTCTAATA
This sequence comes from Oscillospiraceae bacterium, assembly GCA_009777355.1. Lineage (GTDB taxonomy): Bacteria > Bacillota > Clostridia > Oscillospirales > WRJC01 > WRJC01. The sequence continues at coordinate 9,739 of WRMA01000005.1, forward strand.
AAATAAAAGGAGATTGGATAACAAATGATGAGCGCTATACTGCTTATAGAGGACAACGCCGTTATCATGGACTCGAACAGAGAATATTTGGAGATGCAGGGATACGAGGTATGCGCGGCCTTTACGATACGCGGGGGTTTGGAAATTCTTGAAAGCCGCCGGATTGACCTGATAATACTGGATATTATGCTGCCGGACGGTTCCGGTATTGACTTTTGCGCTAAAATGCGGGAGAGTTTCAATATCCCGGTTCTTTTTCTGACGTGCCTCGACGACGACGACGCGCTGATTGCCGGTCTGAAAGCCGGCGGCGACGAATATATGACGAAGCCCTACAGCCTTGCGGCGCTGTCCGCGCGAACCGACGCGCTGCTGAGGAGGGTCAGGATAGAACGTTCGTCCGAGAGAAGCTTCAGTATAGGTCCCCTGACGATAGACTGCGGCAAACGCAGGGTATATCTCGACGGAGGGGACGCTCTGCTCACGCCTAAAGAATTCGACGTTCTGCTTATGCTTGCCAGGGATATGGGGAGAGGCTTCACGTCCGAAGAAATATATTCCCGGGTCTGGGGAGACGAACTGTTCGACAGCCGCACCGTTATCGTCCATATTTCGTCTATCAGGAAAAAACTGCGTATGGACGACGAGAGTCCGCTTACGATAGCGACCGAAAAACGAAAGTATTATAGTTTGCGCCGGGAATAATTTCTGTAATAATAAAATAAAAATACGGTCAAATTTTGTTGATTTAACGGTTTCCCGTTTTAATTATAGTGTATAATTAATAAAATTAATTATATTATAAAGAAAGGTACTGATTATTGAAGATGAGGACGAAACTGTTTAGGATTTCTAAAATTTTTCGCGCGTTTGCCTTGGCGCTGACGGCGGCCGCGGTAATATCGGCGGCGGGATGCGGGGAAACGGCGGAGACTCCCGGAGGAGTAAACGCCGAAAACGCGAATATCGGCGCGCTGACCGGTTCTACGGGGGAAATGTTCGTCGAGGCAAACTACCCGGACGCGGGATTGTACCGGTACGATTCGATTCCGGACGCCGTGGTCGCCCTGAAGAGCGAGAGGCTGGACTATGTTGTTACCGCGTATACTATTGCGCTGGGTTTTGTCCGGAGCAACCCCGACCTTGAAATTATGCCGGGTATTCTGGTCGAAGAAGGGGCCGCAATCGCCGTTAAAAAAGACGAAACGCAGCTTTTAAGCGATATTTCGGAGGTTCTGGAGCGTTTCAGAGGAGACGGAACTCTGGACGATATAATAGAAAGGTGGATTAAAGAAGACGGGGGCGCTTATGAACAGAGGGAAATCCCCGTACATACCGACGCCCCTGTTTTAATGGTCGGAGTAGCCGCTAACAGGGAGCCTATGTGCTTTATCGAGAGAGGCGGGATTATCGGCCTTGACGCGGAGCTGATTGAGCGCATCGCCTATGAACTGGGCATGAGGGTGGAATATATGGATATGCAGTTTTCCGCTTTAATAACGGCTCTGGAGAGCGGGCGCGTCGGCGCCGTGATTTCAAACGTGACCCCGACTGAGGAGCGCAGACTCATGGTAAATTTCACGGAGGATTATTTCAAGAACCCGCAGATTCTGCTGGGAAGAAAGCCTCATGATTCTGATAACGGCGCGCCGCGTACTCTCATAATAGAGGAATGGGAGGGGAAAACCATCGGTGTCGTAACCGGAACCGTCAACGACCAGGTAGTAGCCGAGTTTATACCCGGCGCGGTTCCCGCTTACTTCAACGACGTTACGGACGCGGTACTCGCGCTGAGAAACGGCCGGATAAACGGCGTGCTGACCGATACGGAGGAATTTAAGATATCCGGGCCGAAAAATCCCGGACTCAGAATACTTGAGCCTTATTTTAACAATACCGACGCCGGTATGCTCGTATCGAAAGAAAAGCCCGAGCTGCTTGCGAAGCTGAACGACTTCATAGCCCTAATCAAGTCCGACGGCGTATACGACGAAATGTACGACCGCTGGATAGGAGGAGACGAGACTATGCCGTACATACCCGAGGGAAACGGCGAAACGCTTATATTCGGGACAAGCGGGGTCTCCGATGGTTTCGCTTACTATAAAGACGGGGAAATTGCCGGATTTGATATCGAGTTCGCCAAACGGTTCGCGGCGCATGAAGACATGAAGCTTGACATAATTGTCATGGATTTTTCGGGGTTAATCCCCGCCCTTCAAAGCGGGAGGGTAGATTACGCCGCAAGCTGCTTCGCCATCACGGAGGAGCGGAAGCAGAGCGCGAATTTTACCGACCCTTATTTCACGACCGCGAGAGCGATAGCCGTGTTTGACCGCAATTCGGACGCGCAAGCCGGGGGTAATAATGCCGGAGGATTCTGGAACGGTTTAAAGACGAGCTTCGAGCGGAATCTGATACATGAAGGGCGCTGGAAGATGATTGCGGACGGGCTTCGGGTCAGTATAATAATCACGATTTTTTCTTTCGCGCTGGCGACCCTTCTAGGTTTCGGGGTATGCGCCCTGCGCATGAGCGGATACGGCGTACTCAGAGTTATAGGCAATATTTACATAACGGTTCTGCGCGGTACTCCGGTCGTCGTTCTGCTGATGATAACTTTTTACGTGATATTCGCCAGGAGCGGCATGAACGGAACTATGGTCGCGGTTATCGCCTTCGGATTCAACGGGGCGGCGTTTATCGGCGAAATTATCCGGAGCGCGATTATGACGATAGACAAAGGACAGGTAGAAGCGGCGCGCAGTATGGGGTTCTCAAGAGCCGGCGCGTTCTTCACGGTGACTTTCCCGCAGGCGGCCAGGGTTGCGTTCCCCGTGTATATGTCCGAGTTTATATCGATGTTCAAAATGACTTCGGTCGTAGGTTATATAGCGGTAGTAGACCTGACAAAAGCGGGGGATATAATCAGAAGCCGGACATACGACGCGTTTTTCCCGCTGATTATGGTCGCCCTGGTATATTTAACCGCGGCTTCCCTGATGATTTGGCTGTTCAACTATATCAGCCGCAGGACAAACAAACGATTGAGGAGGGCGAAATAATAATATGATTACCGTAACTGATTTAAAAAAGAGCTTCGGCAGTCTCGAAGTGATTAAGGGTATTACCGCGACTATAAAAAAGGGCGAGATTATAACTATAATCGGCCCGTCGGGAACGGGTAAGAGCACTTTTCTGCGCGCTTTGAATATGCTCGACCCGCCTACCGGGGGTTCGGTTGAGTTCGAGGGAAAAAATCTCACGGATAAGAAGACCGATATCAACGAAGTCAGAAAGAGAATGGGCATGGTATTCCAGAGTTTTAATTTATTTTCCCATATGAGCGTACTGGATAATCTATGCGTCGGGCAGACGAAACTGCTGGGAGTATCCCGTTTAGAAGCCGAAAAAACCGCGCGGGAGCTGCTGTCGACCGTCGGGCTCGCCGAAAAAGCGAACGCATACCCCGACGAGTTGTCGGGAGGGCAGAAACAGCGCGCGGCTATCGCCCGGTGTTTGTCTATGAAGCCTGATATTATGCTCTTTGACGAGCCGACGAGCGCTCTCGACCCGACGATGGTCGGAGAGGTCACGTCGGTAATTAAGCGCCTGGCGCAGAGCGGCATGACGATGGCTATCGTCACCCATGAGATGGAATTTGCCAGAAACGTTTCAACCCGGGTTATATATATGGACGAGGGGGGAATTTATGAGGAAGGGCCGCCGGAGGTTATTTTCGGTTCGCCCGCGAGGGATAAGACGAGGGCGTTTATTAACCGGGTAAAGAGTTACAGATATGAAATAATCTCTGAAAATTATGATTTTATCGAGATGATGAACAATCTTATTCGTTTCTGCGAAGCGAACGCTTTGAGTAAGGCGAACGCATATAAGGCGCAGCTTACTATTGAGGAACTGGCGAATATTATGCCGAAGTCCGAACCGTCGGAAATCAGCCTGAGCTTCCCGGAGAATCAAAGCCTGTTTACGGTTACGGCAAGATACGGCGGGGAGAATCTGAATATTCTGGACGATAAAGATAATAAAGATAAAAGAGATAAAATGGAAGCGGCGATAATCAAAGGCGGAGCGGACAGCGTTACGCATATGAACGACGGGCAGAATTATCTGACCGTAACGTGGAAATCAAAGTAAGAATTAATTAGGGGGGAGAAAAATATCTATGTCTGATTTAACTTACGACAGCGCCTTAAACGCGGACGAACTGACGATTATTGTCGGAGGAAGGGCAGATTCGGACAATTCGAGGGAACTGTCCGAATACTTCGCCGAAGAATGTAAACAGGCTCACGGTTACTTAACGCTGGATTTAGAAAATTTGGAGTATATATCGAGCGCGGGCCTTCGGGTACTGCTGTCGGTTATTAAAAAAGAGCCGAAACGGGTGAAAGCCGTAAATGTAAGACCCGAGGTATACGATATTCTGGAGATGACGGGGTTTTCCCAAATGCTCGATACGAGCCGGGCCATGCGCCGGGTTTCGGTCGACGGCTGCGAAAAAATCGGTCAGGGAGGTCAGGGCAGCGTTTACCGTCTTGACAAAGACACTATTATAAAAGTGTTCAGCCCGCAGATGCCCCTTGAAGAAATCGAGAAGGAGCGAAGCTCCGCGCAGAAGGCTTTTATGCGCGGGATTCCGACGGCAATCTCGTACGATATAGTTAAGTGCGGGGACAGTTTCGGCGTGGTATATGAAATGCTCAACGCGGACACGGTAGCGGCGCTGATTAATAAAGAACCGGACAAGTTAGAAGATTACGTGAAAGAATATGCGAAGATGGTAAAAAAAGCGCACGGCGTCGATATGTCCGGTTCTGGATTTCCTGATGTAAAGGCGATGCGCGGGGGAGGTTTCGAACTGGCGTATATGAACGGTATGCTGAGCAGAGAACAGGCCGACGGGTGCGCCCGGCTTTTCAATACGCTTCCGGAAAGGACGACTTTTCTGCACGGCGACATTAATCCGAACAACGTGATGATGCAGGACGGCGAGATGCTGCTGATTGATATGGGCGCGGCCGGGTACGGACACCCTCTTATCGACGTTGCGAGCATATATCTGACGACGGGATTTATGGGAAGGCAGGGAAAGAGTCTGGGAGACAAAGTAACGGGAGCGACAAACCCGCTCTCTCCGGAGCGTTCCGTTCGTATATGGGAAATTTTTATCCGCGAATACTTCGGAACCGACGACAGGGAAACGCTTGAATCTATCGAATATCAATGCGAGACCTTTACCCTTCTCACGAGCGTATTTATTTTCACGTTCGGCGCGCAGATGGGTATGGCGCCGGAGCTTACGGAATCTTCCCGAAGAATGTGCGAAAAAATGCTTTTCCCGAAGATAGAGGAACGGCTGAGGAATATAAAGCCGGACGGAAAGCTCCGAGGGGATTACGCCGACGCCGCGGCGCAGACCGGTGAAAAAACTCCGGAAGCCCAGGAGCAAAAGAAGAGCCTTCTCGATAAAATATTGGGGAAACGTAAAAAGCCGGAGGCGTCAGCCGCAAAATTAATAACGGCGGACAGCAAAATCAGGGATATTATAGAAAACGAAGCGGCGAAATCCATACTGGAGCGTAATATTCCGGGGATAACGGAGAACAGTCAGCTTAAAATGGCGTACGGCATGACGCTCCGCGCCTTGCAGAAATTCCCGCAGGCAAAGATTTCAAAGGAGCGGCTCGACGAAATAGAAAAAGAATTCGCCGGGTTGTAATATAAATAACAATCATAAAAAACAAAAAATAATTATTTTTATATTTATATTTTCAGGAGGATAAGGATAAATGATGAAACTTTATAAATTCAGGGGTTTGCTGTTAATACTGCTTACGGCGGCGCTGCTCGCCGGCTGTTCGGGAGACGGAAAACCCGCGTCGGCGGATATTTTTGATACGCTTACCGGCGATACGTATCATTTAAAGGGAACTTTCGGCGGGATAACGATGGAGGCTTACTGCAAAGACGGAATGACGGCTATGATAATCGAGGACAGTTCGGGAGACGTTACCCGCATGATTAACAGAGACGGCAAAAATCACGGGATAAACGACGCCGAAAGATTGATGTATATTTATGAAGCGGACGAACCGCCGAGCGTCGCGCTGCCGTCCGCGGACCTCGCCTATGTAGTGAGCGGAGAAAGCGATTTCAACGGGAAAACGCTGCCTTACGACGAATATTCAGACGGCGGCGAGGTTAAAGTATGGCTCTTTATCGACGGAAACTCGCTTGCGGGCCTGCGTATTCTTGAAGACGGCGAATCGAACGACATAACAATACTGATTTTGGACAAGAACGTTCCGGACGGGGTGTTCGACCTGCCGGAAGGATACGACGAAACGGAGATATAAATTGCGGCGTCGAAACTGCGTTGATTTTGCGGACGCGCAATGCGCGCCCCTACAATCAAGATTTCAATTTCGCAAGAGGTCTAACATACAAAAACCCCCGTAAAACCGGGGGTTTTAAATTTATGGGGTGAACGACGGAAGTCGAATCCGCGACCTTCAGGGCCACAACCTGACGCTCTAACCGACTGAGCTACGCCCACCGTTTTATTTTTGCGAACCAACGCAACTCTCACATTATATCATATTACCGCGTCCGTGTCAATACAAAATTTAAAATATTTTATTTTTGATTTTTATATTCAGCTTTATATCTGTCGTATTCGCTGAATATGCAGCCGCAGTATTTCTGCATATATAAACTTTTCTCTTTCGCCCGTTTCTGCCCTTCTCTGAAATTCCCCCTGAAATCGCCGGGGAAAAATTCGACGCCGTATTTCCGCGAATATTTCTCCCCGGTCTCTTTTATTTTTTCGCGGTTCTGATACGGACTGCAAAGCAGCGTCGTCGAAAACATATTAAACCCATTTATTTTCGCGCGCTTTGCCGTTTCTTCGAGCCGGATATCATAACAATACGCGCAGCGTTCGTCCGGATTTAACCCGATAAAATCCATGAGCCCGTAAAAATCTTCTGTAATCAGCCGGATATTATTTTCAAACGCATAATCCGACAAACAGTCAAGCCTTGATTTATATTCCGAAAACGGGTGAATATTCGGATTATACCAAAAGCAGGACAGTTCAAATTCAGAGACGAACGGCTCCGTACATATAAGACACGGAGCGCAGCAGACGTGCGTTAAAATCTTATATTTCATTAAATTTAATATTTTATTCTTAATTTTTCGGTTTCGGTATAATTTCGCCGATTCTTCTGAATTCCGCGGGTTCAGAACGATTGCGGGTTGACGCGTCGTAAACGGGCGCGTCGTGCATAGGCGTTTGTTTCACCAGTTCGACGGCTTTGAAAACGGCCGCGGTGATTTTCGTCCGCATCTCTATATTCAGCAGATTATTCGCTTTTCTGATAAGCTCCCCCTGTTCGGACGTCGCGTAATACGACGGAAACTCGTTTAAAGCCAGCGCGCATATGTCATAAAAGCATTTTTCGCATCTGCAAACGTCCGGTATATGCTTCAGCGAAGCGACCGTTTCTTCAATCACAGCGTCTTCGAGAGTGTTTTTCAGATAATATTTCGACTGCGTTCCGAGGTCTTTTGATTTATACGGATTATACCCGCGCTCTTCTTTTACTGTTTCTCTTGTTTCTATTATCCCTTCAGGTTCTCTTATTTCTTTTATCTGTTCTATTTCTCCGGATTTTCCAATTTCAACGCCGCCGTCAAGACCGCCGTTTTCTTCTTCCGGAGGTACTTCCGAACTTATAAATCTCCGGACGACCGACGCCGAACCCTCTCTCGCGTTAAAATCGGCTGATAATTTATTTTTCTTCGCTGACAATTCTGTCTACCTCCCGGGCAAGTTTTTTGTACGCGTTCGCGCCGGAGAAATTCTCCTCGGCAAAATCTCCGACGGGGAGTCCGGCGATTGCCGCGTTTGAAAATTTTACGCTTCTTTTCACCACTATATTCAAATACGGGAAATTATCCTGGATTTTGTCCAGAACCATTCTCGCGTGCTTCGTTCTCGGGTCGTACATAGTTATTATAGTTCCCAAAAATCTTATTCTTTTATTATATTTTCTTATATCGCCCAAAGTCTGGTCTATGATTTCCAGTCCTTTGTACGACAGAAACGACGGTTCTACCGGGACAATCACATAATCCGAAGCCATAAAAGAATTTACCGTTAAAATCCCGAGCGACGGCATATTGTCTATAATCGCGTAATCGTAATATTCCGATACTTCCCTCAGTTTTTCCCTCATCACGTACTCCCGGTTCATAAACGGGATAATCTCGATTTCCGCGACCGACAAATCTATCGACGCGGGAATTATATCGACGTTTTCGAGACCCGTTCTTATTATCACGTCTTTTGCCGAACACTTGCGGGTTATGAGATGATACGCGCTCTGTTCGAACTGCGCCGGGTCGAATTTCAGATATATAGTAAGCGACGCCTGAGGGTCGAGGTCGACGAGAAGAACGCTTCTCCCCATTTTTCCCAGTTCGGCGGCAAGATTCAGCGTCGACGTCGTTTTCCCCACCCCGCCTTTATTATTTGCAATAGAAATAACTTTCATATCCGTACCAAACTAATTTAAACGAATTTAAATTAACAACTTTCTGTAAATTATATTTATAATCCCCCGCCGGATTATTATATTAGACCTCTTTCAAAACCGAAATACGACCACCCCGCCGTCTGCGGACGGCACCCCTCCACAGAGGGGAATGGAGAACAAACGACCGAAAGTGATTAAATTCCCCTCCGTGGAGGGGTGGCGCGACGCGTAAGCGGCGTGACGGGGTGGTTTTGAAAGAAGTTCATTAATTTGCGAACAAAACAAACCCTTGCCGTAGGGCGATTAATAATCGCCCCTACATTTTATTTGCGGTTTATATTATATTAATTTTATCAGAAAATAACATAAAAATCTATGACTTTATCTAATAATATATATATTTTTACAAATAATTCAAAAAATATTATTATTTCGTTTATATTCTTCGAGTTTTTGCGCGTCTTTGATTTCAAGCCCTCTTTCTCCCGCCAGCGACTCTATATGATGCGTAAACTCGTGAATAAGCGTCCTGCGAAGTTCCGCTTTTTGTCCGTCGGGAGAAAGATGCGAGTATAATCTGACGAAAGACCCGTAATATATCGCTATATATCTGCCCAGACCTCCCATGCCTTTCCTGTCGTTGTGATATTCGCCCAGAATAAACAGATTCCCGGCTATACTCCTGACCGCTCCCCTGTGACGCTTTGTCTCGGGCATCAAAATAATGCCGCCGTTTAAATCCCGGTAAAATTCCTCCGGGATTTCTTCGGCTATTTCGTCGAGCATCGCTCCGGCTTCCTCAAAACTAATCATAACTGCGCTACACGCGGCTGACGTCGCCGTAAACCGGAGGCAGCGCGTGAGGTCTGACCAAAGCTCCGCCGTTCTCGTACGATTCGATTGCAGCGAATATATATTCGATTGTCGCCAGCGCGTCTCTTCCCGACGCCCTTAAATATTCTTTAGGGACTTCGTTCGATACGTCCTCTAAATAAGCGTGTATTCTCATCGGGAAAGTCGCGTTGAAATCAGACACGCCGCTGTCATGAACGACCGCTTCTTCGTTCGTCTGCCAGTAGGTGAGCTTTTCGACGCAGTTCTCTATGCACGCCGTGCCTTTCGTTCCCGCGAGTTCATACGTCCACGCGAGAGAAGACGTACAGCCCATGCCGAAGTGCGCGTCGCCTCTCTGGGATAATAAATATCCCACGCTGCCGTTTTGGAATCTCATGTGTACGCTCTGTATAGACAGCATTAAATCCTCGTTCGATTTTCTTACGCCGGGTTTGTCCATAAACGCCTGAATATGCGTTACGTCTCCCTGGAACGCTCTCATGACAGAAAACGGATGGGTTAAAAAAGCCTTCGTATGAGAATACGGCCTGTTCCATTTCGCGCCGCCGCTTCCGCCGTAAAGCGCCGAACTTCCGTTAAATCCTACTTTGTGTATAGAATTGATTTGCTCGCCTATGCCGCCGTTTTTGATATACTCGAATAATTTGTCAGCCGGCGCTGAAAAATAGTGATTGAGATTACAGCCCAGATAAACGTCTTTTTTCGCCGCGTACGCGACAAGCTCTCTCGCGTCCGTGACTTCGTGGCAGATAGGCTTCTCTACGAGGACGTTTCTGCCCGCGTCGATTGCCTGCATAGCCGGCTCAAAATGCATCGACCCGTTATCGTAACCCGACGTAGCGATATCCACAATATCGAGCTCCGGATAAGCCGACAGCATTTCTTTAAGAGAATAAAACGCCGGAACGTTAAATTTTTCAGCAGCCGCGTCGGCTTTTTCTTTGATAATATCGCACACCGCGACAAGATTCGAGAGTTCGTCGTTTGTGTGGCAGGTAGCGTGGAGATTGCCAATGCCGCCCATGCCGACCACTCCCACGTTTAATTTTTTAGAATTTTCACCCATAATAATTTTACACCTCATGTTTTAAAATATTTAATATTTTATTAGAACTCTTGCATAACCCCGGAATCTAATTTCCCCACCCTCTTTTTTAAAGAGGGTGCCGTCCGCAGACGGCGGGTGTTTTACACCATACGCAGCATCAGATTCTAAAAACACCCGTCAGCCGCTTACGCGACTGCCACCCTCTTTAAAAAAGAGGGCTTTCCGTGGTGATTTTCAAGTTATGCAACAGTCTGTTTACTCACTCCATCGACATAAAAGTTTCGACGATTCTTTCTATATCCCGTTCCATTCTGGCCAGTCTTCCCTCGTAAAACGATATTATATTTCTGTTGTTGTTTCTCGACAGTTCTATGAAATCCCTCCATACTCCGCCGAAAGAATACACGCCGCCTATGTCGTAAACCCTGGAGTTGAATATAATATCCAGCATCTCGCTTGATTCTTCGTCCCTCATGTGCTTTCTCTGAAGGGTAACGTCGTAATAGGCGGGCTGAAGGGTATATCTGCTCTCCGCCGACAACGCTTCGAGAACTATACTCACCCTTTCCAAATCCTCCGCGCTTTTGGGAACTCCGAGAAGAACTCCCGTGTACGGGTTCACGACGCTGTGATAATTTTCCTGGTTTTCGTCGAATTTGGGCATCGGGATAATTCCGAAGTTGCCTTCCATTCCCCTCAGGCTTTCGACCACTCTCATGCGCATCCATAAAAACAATACCCTGCCGTCCTCGAACATAGAGTGATAATCGCCGTATTCTTCTCTGGTATGAATATTTACGACATATTCCGGATTATATAACAATTCCATAGTTTTGTCGAGAATCAAGAGGTTTTTCGGGTTCGTGAAAGTCATATACGGCACGTCGTTCTCGTCCTTTTCTGCAAGCAGACCGCCTCCGCTTACGAGAAGCGCGTGGAGAACGTCGATTCCGACTACAAAACCCCACCTGTCCTCGGGACCCATCGTTCCGTCGCCGTTCAAATCGGCCTCCGCGCCTTTTATCATATCGTGCATCGCGTCCATCGTCCATTTGCCGCTTTTCACTAAATTATACGGCAGTTCGATTCCGAAATCGGCCATTAAATCTTTGTTGAATAAAAGCCCGTTCGTCGCTTCGTTGTCGAGTATCAGCAAATCCCCGCCCAGTAAATAATTCTGGTTCGCAATCGACATTTCCTTTACCGCGGGGTCCCACCAGGGCTTATCTATATCCACGAACGGCAGGTTATCTATATTGACGAGCAGATTATTAGTGACCACTCCGGGTATATTATTGTTAAAAATCACGGCCGCGTCGTAAGTCGAGTCTCCCGAACCGACAGCTCTCCTCAATATTCCGACGTCGTCCGGACGGGCTATCATTTCGATATTTATGTTATATTCCGCTTCGATTTTACGGTTTCTGATATACACCGCGTCGTTAATCGGGTCCGCGTTTTCTTCCTCCGCGACGATTTCCCTGGGGTCGGAGTCGCCTACCCAGTCTCCGGGATAATCGATTTGATGCGCAAAAAAAGTGAAAGTATAATTCTCAAAGTCTTTTTCGGGAAGTTCGGGTTCGATTCTCGCTTCGCCGACCGACGGATTTTCGCCGTCCTGATTTACCGAATCTCCGCTGCCGCTAATATTGTTATTAGGGTTATCTCCGCCGTCCTGATTTGCTCCGCCGCCGTCGCCGCACGATATTAAAACGGCGGGGAACAGGCACAAGGCCAAAATTATTATCAGCGCCGTAAATTTTTTCATGAGTTTTTCCTCCCAACTATTAACTATTAATTATTAATTATTAATCATCAAGTTCGTATCCCCTGCCGGTATCGAGAGTGATAATTCCAAGCGCTCCGTCCCAGCCTACGTAAACGTCGAGAGCCTGCATAACGTCCCTGAGTTTAAAATAATTGGAGCCGTTTATTAAATACCCCGCGAACCACACTCTGTCTCCGTCAAGATAAATTACGGACGACGTTCTCTCCGGGGTATACGGCGTTCTCTCAGGGTTCAGCTCCATTTCGACGCCCGTCCGCGTGTACGGCTCGCCGCTTTTGAGCAGAATCGCGTTCGCCTCTTCGCTCCAGACTATCTCAAGCCGCTTTTCGGCGGCGTCCAGAATATAAGCCATATCCCTAAGCTTTAAATAATTACTTCCGTTTATTAAATAAGCGTCGAGACCGACTTCCCTGCCGTTTACTGAAATTCTCTGCGCGGACGGGGAAGCTGTGACGGCCGGGTCGTTCGGGATAAATTTTATATTATTAACCTCTGCGTAATACTCCGCGAAAGAACCCGTCGGAGCGTATATTACTAAATTTTCGCCGTGTCTCCAGAACGCGTCGCCGCCGATATTCTTAACGCTGTCGGGTATCGTTACGGAGAATAAATTTAAGCATCTCGCGAATGCGTAATCGCCTATATTTTCGACTCCGTCCGGTATTACTGCAGAGACTATCAAACTGTTATAAAACAAATCCGTACCTATCGTTACAATCCCCGCGTCGCCGGGTATGACTATGTTTCTCGAGATTCCGCCGTAATCTGTCAGAACGCCGTCTTTTATGTAAAAGTCGCCGATTTTGAGAGTGCCGTCGCCCGACCTCTGGTTTGTTCCGTCTGAAAAATCTATATTGTTTGACAGAGCGTATTTATCAGCGTACGAATCGGCGCGCGCGTATATAATCATATCCCGGTTTCCCCCGAAAGCGTTCTCGCCGATACTCGTAACATAGTCCGGGATTTCAATATATTTTAAATTAATGCAGCCCTGAAACGCGCCCTCGCCTATAGTTCTTACGCTGTCCGGTATATTGACCGACGTAAGCAGCGCGCAGCCCGAAAAAGCGTCCGCTCCGATACTTCTTACGTTGTTTGATATAACGGCCGACGTTAAAGCCATATTGTTCATGAACGCCCCGTCGCCTATGCCCGTGATATTACCCGGCATAACGACCCTGCCGTCGCTTCCCAGATATTTTATTAATATATCGTTTCTTATTACAAATTCTTCTTTTTGGTTCGTGACGGTAAGACCGTTCCAGACCGTTCCCGCAGCTCCGTAACCCGGGGAGTTCAGGGGAACGACCGCCATGGCGTATAAATTCACGCCGTCGAAAACCCCGCTGCCGGCAGATACTGCCGGAGGGGTAACGGACCTGAAATAAATATAAGTCAGCTCACGCGAGTTCATAAAGGCTTCGCGTCCTATACTCGTTACGCCTCTGCCTATAGTTACGCTTTTAAGACCCGCGCAGTTCGCGAACGACAGCGCGCCGATACCCGTAACCCCGTCGGGAATAACAATCTCCGTCAGACCTCCGCAGTTTTCAAACGCGCCGTAGCCGATTTCCCTCAGGGTGTCCGGCAGGGTTACGCCGGTGAGATTCTCGCCGCCGTAAAAAGCGTAGCCGAAAATCGAGGTAACCCCTCTGGGAACGCTGTAGCTCGACGCGGTTCTCGCCCCCGGATATTTGACAAGCTGCGTCTGCGTCTTATTAAAAAGTATGCCGTCCGTATCTGAAAAATGCTGGTTATTTCTGTTGACCGTAATCGAAGTGAGGGAAGGCGTGTTCATAAACGCCCTGAACTCGACGCTCGTCACGTTTGCGTGCAGCTCCACGGACCTCAGAGACGCGCTGCCCGTAAACGCGAAAGCGCCGATACTCGTAACTCCGCCCGGGATAATGACGTCCGAAGCCGTTCCGTTGTATTTGATAAGCGCGCCGCCGACAATCTCAAAATCGTCCGAAGCGGATACGTTTAAGTTTAAGTTTAACCCCGCGGGCATAACGGCCAGCGTCATAACAAATACAAGAACAAAACCGATAAATTTTTTTCGTTTCATTAAATTTTTTCTCCTTCTGTTTCTTTTTTCTTTACGCGCGTTTAAAAATTATATTGTTTCGGCGCATTTCCGGACAAATTCTCTCATAACGTCCAGTTTTTCAATCATATCTTCGGCCAGTTTCATCTGGCAGCGCGCCCTGTCAAGATTATGCCCCTCCCTGTGAACGGCGAAATATTTATCCCCGTCTATATAATCCGCAAGAAATCTCGACGCGAGTTCAAGAGTTATCGTCGGCGCGCCCAGCGCGAGGGTTTCGGTTTCAAGCTCCGTCATAGATTTCCCGACCGCGCTTATAAATCCCCGGGTAAATTCTTTGAAATAATCGAAATCAAGAAAAACTTTGCTTAAATCAGTTTCGTCTTCAGAGGCTCTGTTTGCGGCGAATCTTATGGCGTCGCCGAAGTCGTGAGCGACGAGACCGGGCATAATAGTGTCGAGGTCAAGCACGCAGACCGGCTCGAAAGTATCTTTGTTTAATAATATATTATTATATTTAGTGTCGTTATGCACGGGTCGCAGGGGCAGTTCCCCCCTGTCCGTCATATCCGTCAGTTTACAGCAGAAATCATAATACTTCTCAAATATTTTAATTTCGTCCTTAACGTTTTTCACCCTGTCGTTTTCGTCCGCTTCGACTATCCTGAAAAAATTATCCAGACGTTTTTTCGTATTGTGAAAATCGGGAATAGTTATGTTAAGCTTGTCTGCCGGAAAATCTGATATGACGTTCAAAAAATCTCCGAACGCATATCCCGAGCTTCTTAAAACCGCAGGATTTTCGACAATCTCAAAAGTGATTGTATTCTCTTCAAATATGCAAATACGCCAGAACTCCCCGTCGTCTGTAACCGTATAATTTTTATAGTCTCCGTTGACGAGAAAATTAATAATCCTGCACGCGCTTTTCTTATTATTATTTTTAATAAAATTATCGAGCATCATAATATTATTCATGACCGCGGCGGGATTTTTAAACACATAAGTATTGACTTTCTGGAAAATATACGGATTTGCAGTTTCAGAAAGTCCGTTGTTATTTTCTACGAGAACATAATAAGTTTCGTTTATGTGACCGTTCGTGATTTTCCTGTATTCTTTTACTTTGCCGTTAATGCCGTAAAGGTTCATCAAAAGCTGAATTTTCCGTTCCATTATTTATTTTCTCCTGTTTGTTTCTTTATTTCTGTAGGGATTTCATAAAATCTAAAAATTCTGAAGGCTTGACCGCTTTTACGGGTGAGTTTAGAAAATGCTTTACATTTCTTGTAATAATATAATCCGCTTTTGTTTTTTGCGCGCAGACCGCCAACAGAGAGTCCTCATAATCGCTTACTTTCAATTTCAGAGCGTTCAGGCAGTCTGTTTTGCTTACCGATGCAATCTGAAAAGAATCTACAAGAATCTTTATGACGTTTTTTGCGGCGTTATTGTCTTTTAGATATTTGAGCGCAAAATAATGAATATCAGTAACGGTACTCGCCGTTAAATACGATTTAATATTATTTTCATCGAGATATTCTATGCATTTTCTGGAAGTCTCGGCGAAATTTTCGCGTTCCAAAATATAATCCAGAATAATATTCGTATCAATCATTACCGTCATATCGTTTATTCCTTTCCTCGCGGATAATTTTTTTTACTTCGACGTCTGATAATTTTGATAATTCGGGAGATTTAAGAATACCGTATAAAGAACGTATATTATTTAAATTATTCTTTTCTTCTTTTTTTTCTTTTATAATTTTAGCTATTTTTTTTCCGTTTTCTGTAATAATAATATCTCCTTTACCTAATAAATTAAGATATTTATTTATATTTTTCGTGAGTTCCGCCGATGTTACTGTCATCATAAAAATTTCCCTCCGGCTTTCCCGACAAACTTTTCCACTCTTTCGTTCGTTATGTCCGTCGTTTCTTCGTTCGTGTATTCCAGTATAAACGGTATATCCGGAGTGAATTTAAAATAATTCGCGAAAAACTTTGCCCAGTCGATTTCGCCGTCGCCGAGTATCCTCCCGTAGCAGTCGTTTACTTTCCTGTCCTTTCCGTGGAAATACGCGATATGCGGCGTAAGATATTTGAAAACGTCGTCCTCGTCTGAATTTGCGATAAAATTCGCCATATCCATAAGAACTTTTATATTTGTCAGTCCGGATTCCTTTTCTATCTGCCCGATAAAATCCCGGAGTCTTTTCGCCGACGGTATAACGTCTATCGCGCAGGCCTCGACGCATATATCGAGACCGCGTTCCTTTGCTTTATGCCCGAGTTCGGTAAAGCTTTCTTTTAAACGCCGGAAATCAGACTCGTAATTTTCCGTCGTGATTCCCCTGTATTCATCTCTGAAGCCCAGTTCGGTCGAGAGGTTTTTAATCCCCGCGTATTCGGCCATATCCATGCACCTGACAAAAGTTTCGATGCATTTGTTCCTGAAACCGTCGTCCGGAGACAAAAGATTCGTGAATATGCCGAGCGCCGTAACTTCAATCCCGCAGTCTCTCATTATATCCGCCTTTTCTTTCATGATTTCTTTCGTTATGCCGTTTTCGTCGATACCGGGAACGCCGTTATAAGCCCAGCCGCCGAAATCGGGGTGGGTCATGCACAGTTCCGTGCAGTTATATCCTTTGGACCGCATAAATTTTGCCGCTTCCGTTACGGTCATATTCCCGTAACTTCTTGAAACTATACCGTATTTCATAAAAACAAATCTCCGTTTTTTAAATTTTTTTAATCAGGCAACAATATATAACATAGATTATATACTATTTCAATTTATTCTGCAAGCATAAAATTATATATTTATCTAAAATTTTTAATTTATTAACTTTTATGTGGTATATTTAAAAATACAAACAAAAAAAATATATAAAAAAACGCAGAGGAAAAATTAATTTATATGCTTAAAAACAAAAAAATTTTTGTCTTCGACATGGACGGGACTATTTACCTCGGAGAAAAAATCCTGCCGAACGCCGTCGAATTAATCTCGAAAATAAATTCCGGCAAAAATAAACGCATAGTTTATTTTACGAACAACGCCTCAAAAAATCCCGCGCATTATCTTGAAAAACTGAACCGTCTGGGATTTGACGCTTCAGAAAACCAGATTTTAACCTCCGCGGATATTTTAATAAAATTTCTGAAATTACACAGAAAAAACAAAAAAATATATCTTCTCGGAACTCCCGAACTCAAAGAAATGTTTGAGCAGAACGGCATAACTTTAACTTCTGATACGCCCGATATAACGGTTACGTCGTTCGACACGACCCTGACTTACGACAAACTTGCGGAAGCCTGTAATTATATCAGAAACGGCTGCGAATGGCTGACTACGCATCCCGATATAAACTGCCCCGTCGAAAACGGATATATCCCCGACTGCGGCGCAATCAACGAATTAATCCGGGCGTCGACGGGCAGAGAACTGCCCAAAGCGTTCGGCAAGCCGTCCGGCGAAGTCGTTAAGAGCCTCGAGGAAATCTATTCTGAAAAGCGGGAAAACATGGTAATCTTCGGCGACAGACTATACACAGACATAGCTCTCGGCAAGAAAAACGGCATGACCGCGGTTTTACTTCTCACAGGGGAGGCGACTCTTGAGGAAGCTTTGGCTCTCCCCGAAGATTTGCGTCCGGATATAATCTGCAAAGATTTATCCGAGGCTGAAAAATATATTTTCTGACAAACACCCCTAATCTATCCTGATAAGATTTATCAGACCGCCCGGGGTTATTTTAAACGTCATCGTTAAAGTTTTATATATATCCGGCGATTTTTGATATGCCTGCTTTATATAGTCGAGCTCCGGGTCGATTTCCAGTAATTTATAAAATCTCGAATAATGACGTTCCGATTCGTTTACTATACTTTCAAAAATATCTTCGGGCAAAAGCTCCTGAAGATTATATCTCTCGCCGTTATTTATTCCGGCAATATATACTTCGGGGATTTCAAAATGTTCGTCGCTTTCCTCGATAACCGCCAATACTTTCGCTTCGTATATTTCCCCGTCCTTTTGCTCTGTTTCCAAAACTATATGATGCAGAAAATGCGAAGAGTGAAGACCCATAGCATAAAATATATAGTCGTTCGTCGCGGGTCTGTACTGACCGTAACCCGCCATACGGTCTCTTTTTTCGGGCGTAAAATAAGACTCGTCAAGATTATATTTATAAGAGAGCATACGTTTCATGACGATTTCCGGAACTATTTCAGAGCTTATTCTTATTATATCGGGTACGGACATATAAAAAATCTCTTCAAAAAGATTTGATTCGGCCGACACGCCGTTTACATGACCTCGGTAAAACGACAAATATTTTTTTATTTTTTCCGTTATATCAGTTTCAAATAAATAATCCGCTTCAAACGCATTGCTGCTTCCTGATATCTTTCTCAGCGTTTCTATAGGTATTTCAGAAATATCTTTTCTTTTTCCCGATTCGTCTATATAAAACGCTTCGCCGCCGTTGATAACGAGAGCGTAGCCGGATATAAAAATATCCATTAAATCATATATCGGCGGTGTAATTTCCGTAAAATTATTTTGGTCGAGAACGCAGAATTTACCGTCTCTGAAAGCCGTCAGCGGCATATTATTCGGGGAATACGCAAAAAATATTCCGTCGTATATATGTTCTGAAATCCGCTCGCCGTCTCTGCCGCCTATATAATATTCGCCGTCTTTTACAAATATAAAATTTTTCATATCGTCATAGTCGAGAGGTCTTATATAATCGTAAACGGGCGGGATTATTAAATTAAAATCAAAATCGACATAGCCGTATTTATAATATTCAGTTTTATTATAATAATCGTCAGCGTCAATAAGAGTAGGGGTTTCGGCATTTTTTGATATAGTATTTTTTTCTTCCATTCTCTCAAGCCAGTCTGTAATAACCGGGTCGTCCTGTAAATAATATTCGCGTCTCTTCTCGCCGAAATTATAACGGCTGTACGAAGAATACGAGATATTCAACGGAATTAAATCTCCGTGACGATAAAAGTCAAAAGGCGCGTTTAGATATCTTTTAATTACTTCGCCGCTTTCCGCGTCTATTATATCGGTAATATAATTTTCGGGAAAATTCTGATATATAAAATAATCCTGTAAATCCAGTCGGCATTTTAAATATTTAACTTTGCCCGAATAATTCACGTTGTGTTCGTCAATCGAATTATAACATAATTCAGTCAGAACCCGGCCGTTTTCGTCAATTAAAACAACTCCGCCGTCAAGATTGGCGATAATATTTCCGTTCTGCAGCGTTCTCGCCGACGACGATTCGCGCTTAATATTTAAATCCAGGACTAAATTCTCTTCGAGAAAATATTTTTCGTCGGGAGTAAAAAGCGACGGGTCGCCGTATATCGGAGATTCTTCGCCGGGATTCTCTTCGTTAATATTTTCATCGGCGCATGAATTTAAAGTTAGTAAAAATATAAATATAAGAGTAAAAACTATAATAATCTTTGCGCGTTTCATAAATAAAATTCTCCCATTTTATTATTTTTATTTTGATAATATCATAAATTTAAAAACTTATATATATTTTTTTATTAAATTTTATTAAAATTGCTTGACATATATTAAAATTTATGATATAATTTCAGAAGTTATGAAAAATATCCTGAGACAACAGGCGCGCATGCCGCGCATAATTTTGCCTGTCGAGGACAATAATTCTTAAATAATATTATAATATTTATAGTTTATTTTGTCGTTTTATTGTTTGTCTCTTACGGTTTTTTCGCCGAAAGGGATTTTTTTATTTTATTAAAAATCAAGAAAACATGAGTTACGCAGTTGATAAAGTTTGCCCAAAGCCCCCCTTGTTAAAGGGGGGTGTCACGAAGTGACGGGGGGATTCCGGACAACAGAAGTAATCCCCCCTGCGGCTTCGCCGCTTTCCCCCCTTTAACAAGGGGGGCGAAAATGGCAAATACGTCAAGCGCGTAACTCGTGGAAAATAAAAAACGGATGAGAGGTGAATAAAGAAAAATGCCGAGTGTAAAAGTGCTTGAGGAAAAAAAGCAAATGGTCGCCGACGTCGCCGGTAAGCTCAAAAAAGCGTCCGCCGGGGTTCTGGTCGATTATCAGGGCATAAACGTCGAGCAGGATACCAAAATGCGCAAAGAATTAAGGGAAGCGGGCGTGGATTACTTCGTGTTTAAGAACACCCTGTCGAGACTCGCGGTAAAAGACGCCGGATTCGACGGACTCCTGCCGGTTCTCGAAAAAGGCATGACCGCTATCGCGGTGAGCGAGAACGACCCGGTCGCGCCGGCTAAAATACTTGCGTCTTACGCGGACAAAATCGAGACGTTTAATATTAAGGCGGGTTTCGTCGACGGAATGGTTATAGACGTGGGCGGCGTAAGCCAGCTTGCGACCCTGCCGTCGAAAGAAGAGCTCGTCGCGAAAGTTCTGGGCAGTCTGCAAGCTCCGATTTACGGGCTTGTCAACGTACTCAACGGCAATTTGAGAGGTCTGGCTTGCGTTCTGCAGGCTATACATGACAAAAAAGCGGCTGAATAAAAAAATTAAAAAATAATTAAAATTTAAAATTAAAATATTAAGAATATTATTGGAGGAAAATTAAAATGGCGTCTGAAAAAACATTAAAATTAATAGAAGAAATAAAAACCCTGACGGTTCTTGACCTTGCCGATTTGGTTAAAGCCCTCGAAGAAGAATTCGGAGTATCGGCGGCGGCTCCCGTAGCCGTGGCGGCGGCTCCCGCGGGCGCGGCGACTCCCGCAGCCGAAGAACAGACCGAGTTCGACGTTATTCTCACCGGAGCGGGCGAGAGTAAGCTCAACGTTATAAAAGTCGTGCGCGAGGTGCTTACCCCTCTCGGACTGAAAGAAGCGAAAGAGCTCGTCGAAAGCGCGCCTAAAGCAATCAAAGAAGGCATAACGAAAGAAGAAGCGAACGAAATCAAAGACAAACTGGTCGCTGCGGGAGCGGCGGTCGAGATTAAATAATTTGTCTGCAGAAACAAAACGCCATGCGATTTATATTTGCGCGGCGTTTTATTTTTTGTATTATAAGCGGGGGTAAAATAACGCGCCATGTAGGGGCGGCCATTGGCCGTCCGTGTGAAAAACATTAGAAACTCCCCCAGTCGCCTGCGGGCGACAGCCCCCTCAAAGAGGGAGCCAGGGAAATTACGTCCGAAGCCTCCCTCAGCCGCGAAGCGGCGATTGAGGGGGGTGCTGCGAAGTGACGGGGGGAGCGGATTTACGTTGATTTTGCGGACGCGCAATGCGCGCCCCTACATTTATATAAAAATCAAGCTATTTTTGGTAAAATTCAGCTTTGTTTAATAAAACCTGTTGACAGGATTCTGCAAACGTGATATTATATTAATACAATAGTAAATAATATTTACTTAAAAATATTAAATTATATACGGGAGGATTTTATTTATGTTAAAGAGTGTCCAAATTGTCAGAATAGGGGTGGCTGTTACCGCAATTTCGCTGATTATGGCTCATGTCGCGGGCTTTCCTCACGAACTTACGTCGTTTTTGATGGGTATGGGCTGCAGTTTAAGTATAATCGGCGAAGGAAAACGTTTTGCAGAAATACGTTCAGTATAAGCAAATTATTAATTAAACAAAGGCGAGGTGTAAAATCATGAAAAATAATAATAACAATAATTCAGTTAAACTTGCGGCGTATCTCAATTCTTATATCACGGCGGGGGTATTGTTCGGCATAATATATATATTATCAATGATTTTGTTCGGTCTGGTTACGGAACAGGCTTCCGGCGTTATGCTTTATTTTATAAGCGGCGCGGCGTACATATCGGCTTTTATAATTGCCGGAATAACGGCAGTCAGGTGCGCGAAAGCGAACAAAATCAAAAACCCCGATATTTTTACCTCTCCCCGCGACACGGCGTATTATTTTAAGCGCGTAGCTTTTATCGCCATTATGATTATCCTGATGAATCTTGCCGCTTCTCTTGTGGGAATGTTCGCGAACGCGATTTTAGCGTCGGTTTTTCTCAGAATCGAAAATATATTTTTCAGAGAATTTTTTATTAAACTTCCGGTGTTTATTTTATATATTATATTTGTCTATAAAATGCTTGTTCGCTATGGATTCATGGATTCGCAGCGAAAAATATTCAATAAAAATATAAAAACCCTCGCCTTTATTATTGCGCTTTTGGTTTTACTTCCCTCTCTTGTTTATGACAATTATTTCTACTCGCCGACTTTTTCAAACGAATCGCTGGCCGTCGTGAACGTCCAGACGATTTTAAGCCCTGCCGAAGGCTCTTATATTTTTGAATACGACGGCATGATAGAAAACGAAAACTTCGGCGTTTTAAATATAATATTAATCGGCTTATCCGTTTTGGCGACGTTTATAATCCAGATATTTATATTCAGGTTCGCATATAATAAAGGGAAGAAAATTTTTATAAAACAGCACATAAGAGAAGTCGGCGAATACGAAACGGACGAGAATATTTAATATCAGCGCGCAAACAAAACGAATGTAGGGGCGATTACTAATCGCCCGTGAAAAACGACGAATATAAGGGTAAAATAAATTATGATGATAATTATAAAATATATCGGCGGATTTATAAAAAATCTCGCGAAAGAATTTACGGATATTTATCTTGACGAGAAAAATATCAGGGAATCTTACGGCGACGAATACGCCGACAGGTTTTCCGTAATCAATCCGAAAACGGGCAGACGAAAACTCTCGGCTTTGAAATTAGCCAAGAGAATCGTTATAGTTTTAATCGTTGCGTTCTGGGCGCTTATTATATACAGGATTGCGTCGGTTTGATTATATAATTTACGCCGTCAGGCTTTCTATATACGCCAGCTTTATGCATACGCACAGAGCGTCTACCGCAAGGGTCAGGTCGTCTATTGACGGGAACGTCGGCGCGATTCTTATATTGCTGTCGTCCGGGTCTTTTTTATAGGGATACGTCGAACCCGCGGGAGTCAGGGCGACGCCCAGTTCGGCCGCGAGAGCGATAGTTTTCTTCGCGCAGTTTTCGGGAACGAACAGGCTGATAAAATATCCGCCGTTGGGTTTATTCCACTTTGCGAGATTCGTTCCGCCCAGATTTTTTTCAAGACCAATATTCACGGCTTCGAATTTCGGCTTTAATATTTCCCTGTGCTTTGCCATATGGGCTTTTATTCCCGCTTTGTCTTTTAAGAATACGGCATGGCGCAGCTGATTTAATTTATCCGGGCCTATCGTCTGGATAAATACTTTCGAGCTTATGTATTTAATATTTTTTTCGCTTGCGACAAGCGCGCATATGCCGCCCCCCGCGAAAGTTATTTTTGAAGTCGATATAAACATATTGAGCATATCTTCTTTTTTGTTTTTCTTCAGTTCTGCTAAAATATCGAGAAGAGCGTCGCCTTCGTCCGTTAAATCGTGGACGAAATAAGCGTTGTCGTAATATATCCTGAAATCGTCGGCGGCGGGGGATAAATCCGCGAGTCTTTTAACGACTTCGTCCGAATAAGTAATACCGTCGGGATTCGAATATTTCGGCACGCACCATATGCCTTTTACTAACGGGTCGCCGTTCACTAATTTTTCTACTTCGTCCATATCCGGACCGTCAGAGTTTAATTTTATATTAATCATTTCTATGCCGTAATATTCGCATATAGAGAAATGCCTGTCATATCCTGGAACGGGGCATAAAAACTTCGGCTTTTGATTATCCCCGAGTTTACTCCAGGGAGTCGAGCCTTCATAAACTCCGAGAAGCATAGAACGGACTATATTGTCGTGCATGATATTAAGCGACGAGTTTCCGAAAAGCATGATTTCGTTTACGCTCCCGGCTCCCGTCAAATCCCTGAACATTTCCCTCGCTTCAACTATTCCGGTAAGACCGCCGTAATTTCGGCAGTCGCCCGCGTCTTTTGAACTGTAATCGATTTCGCTTAAATCCATTTTAAGCATAGGATTCGACAAATCGAGCTGTTCTTTGCACGGAACTCCTCTGGTCATGTTCAGTTTAAGATTTTTCGCCTTGTATTCGCCGAAAACATTCGTTAATTTTTGTTTTTCCTCAAATAATTGATTTTGACTGAAATCAGAATAAATATTTTTTTGCGGCATAATTTTTTCTCTCCTCTTTTTATTTTATATAAATTTATTTTTTTGCTGAAATTAAAATCCGGCGTTTCCCGATGTTCTCGGGAAAGCGCAGACGTCGCGTATATTTGAAACCCCCGTAAGATACATGACGAGACGTTCGAAACCTATGCCGAATCCGGCGTGTTTTGTTCCTCCGTATTTACGCAGTTCGAGATACCATCTGTAATCTTCTTCTTTCAGGCCTTTATTTTTTATCGCATCGATAAGCCTGTCGTGTCTTTCTTCTCTCTGCGAACCTCCAATTAATTCGCCTATACCCGGAACGAGCAAATCGACCGACGCGACCGTTTTGTTAATTTTATCATCGTCGCCGTCGTTTTGACGCATATAAAACGCCTTGATTTCTTCGGGATAATCCGTTACGAACACCGGACCGTTAAATATTTTATCAGTCAGATATTTTTCGTGCTCGGTCTGGATATCCATACCCCATTTTACGGGATATTCAAATTTGACCCCTGAATTTACCGCTTCTTCGAGTATTCCGACCGCTTTGGTATAAGTTATTCTGGAAAATTTTTGATTTGCGGTTTTATTAAGACGCTCAAGAAGCGAATTATCGATAAATTGATTTAAAAATTCAAGCTCTTCTTTGCAGTTCGTTAAAATATAGTCAGTTATAAAAACAAGACATTCTTCCATTAGGTTTATGTCGTCGTCCAAATCGGCGAACGCGATTTCAGGTTCAATCATCCAAAATTCCGCGGCGTGCTTCTGCGTGTTTGACTTTTCAGCCCTGAACGTCGGACCGAAAGTATAGACGTTCGCGAAAGCCATCGCGAAACATTCGGCGTTCGTCTGTCCCGAAACCGTCAGAAACGCTTCTTTGCCGAAGAAGTTTTCCCTCTCTTTTTTTGTCTCGCCGTCCGTTATAACCCGGAACATATTGCCCGCGCCCTCGCAGTCGGAAGTTGTGATTATGGGCGTGTGAACATAGATAAAATTTTTTTCGTTAAAAAATTTATGGACGGCGAACGACGCGAGCGACCTTATTCTGAAAATCGCGGAATATAAATTAGTCCTCGGACGGAGATGCGCGATTTCGCGCAGAAATTCGGGCGAGTGACGTTTTTTCTGTAGGGGATAATCGGGCGTCGACGTTCCCTCGATTTTTATTTCCGCGGCGTTTAACTCAAAAGGCTGTTTCGACTGCGGCGTTAAAATCAACTCGCCGGTTATGACAAAACCCGCGCCGATATTCTGCGAAGATATAAGAGAGTAGTCTCCGGGTATTTTCTGACTTTCAAAAACTACCTGAAGATTTTTGAAAAAACTCCCGTCGTTAAGCTCGACAAAGCCGACGGACGCTCCCGCGCGCAGCGAACGCGCCCAGCCCGCGACCGTTATGATTTCCCCGCCGAATTTTCCGGGAGATTTATATATATCTTTTATTTGCGTTCTGATTCCGGTCATTTTTATACCCCCTATGCGTTTTTTTTAATCGCTGTATTACAGCATATTATATATGCCGCCGTCAATTAAATTTATCAAATTTTTCTGCCTTTAAGCAGCTGGTTTTTTACCCATTCTATCATTGGGTCGCCGCATTTTTTTAGTTCGTTATATAATTTTATTCTGAGTTCAGAAATTAATCCGGCCTTCGATTCGTCGTATATTATATTATCTAATTCGTGAGGGTCTGCGTTTAAATCGTAAAATTCGTCAATATCAGATAAATTCCAGACGTATTTATAATTATCGTCTGTTTTTATGCACCGGGAAGAATATAACCCGAACTGCTGGCCGTTATAGCTTGACACGGCGCAGTCTCTTTTATGATATTCGCCGCCGTTCGTCAAAGCTCCGGCGAGGCTCTCGCCGTGGAAAATCCCCTCGGGCTTATCTATGTTAAGCAAATCCAGAATTGTCGGGGCGAAATCGAGGCAGTTATGTACGTATCCGTCGAATATCCCGGGTTTGATTATCTCTTTGCAGCTGATTATAAACGGAACATGCGTTAAATCTTCATACATGACGTAATGCTTGTCGAGCATTTTATGGCTGCCGCATAAATCTCCGTGGTCGCACGTGTAGACTATAATAGTGTTTTCAAGCTGTCCGGTATCTTCGAGATTTTTTAAAATCCTGCCGATTGCGTCGTCGTACTGGCTTATACAGCCATAATATAACGCGACCGTTCTCGACCATTCTTCCCACGTTCTGTCTTCAAGCTCCCAGTTTATGACCTGCTGTCTGTGCATATACGGCTTGTTCTTAAATTCGTCGCCGAAGCTTCCCCATATTTCTATCTCCTCGGGTTTATACATAGCGTCGAAAGGCGAAGAAGGCCGGCACGGGAGATGAGGCTCCGAAAAATCTATATTTATAAACCAGGGTTTATTTTGTTTTGCGAAATTATTTATTATTTTATTTGCTTTTTTGGCTAAAATATGCGTATGCGAATCTTCGAGGGGGATTGGCGACGGGTCGCCGAAATATCCGTTTTCATATATAATATCCGGGTATTTTTTATTTATCGCGGCGTTTATCTCGCCGTCTCCCAAATAAATATCAAAGCCGAACTTATCAGGCGCAAGAGACGCCGAAACGTTCCATTTTCCGCAGAACGCCGTGTTATACCCGTTTTGTTTTAAGTGACGGGGATAAGCGTAATCTTCAGTTGAAAGTTCGCGGACCAGATGGGTGATGTGAAAATTCCAGAGAGCTCCGAAGACCTCGGGGCGTCTGCCGGTTATGAGCGACTGCCTCGCGGGGGCGCACACGGGAATCGGCGTATAGGCGTTTTTGAACCATACGCCGTTCTTCGCGATTCTGTCGATATTAGGGGTTTTCACGGGGCGTATCCCCGCAAAGCCTATGCAGTCGTATCTTTGCTGGTCGCACATTATAAAAAGCAGATTCTTGTCGTTTTGATTATTCATGATATTTTAATATTTTTGTTTATTAAATTAAAAATTGTGTGTGTAGGGCGCGGCATCTTGACGCGCCCTACAATTTTTATACGACGCTTACCGCGCCGTAAGCGTATAGTTTTTCTTTGACGTATTCGTAATTGTCGTCCGCGACGTCGGCTTCGAGAGCCGAACGTCCGCCAAGGCTCGAACGGCTTGAATACGGGAAAGCGCGGGCGTGTCTGTCGGTAACGCCGTAAACTCCGTAAAGTCCGGGAGTCCAGTTCGAAATCATTCCGAAACCTCCCAGACCGAAATATCCCATCTCCGGAAATCCCGCGAAATCACCGCCGCGGAGATATCCGTAATCCATATAGCCGTCGTAGCCGTCGCCGTAATCTCCCGCCGTTCCCTGCGTTATCTTTATATTTGAGCAGTATTTATTTATTTCGTCCATTGCCGAATTAGCTTCTTTTTCGGTCAGAAATTCGCTTCTTATTTTTTTCAATTTTTTCAACTCCATTTTTTTATTTTTATTTTCAAAATCTTAATTATATTTATTTTCTGCAGAATACGCGAAAAAAATACTATAAATTTTAAATCTAAAATTAAAACGGAATTGATTCCGAAATCAAAATATTCAAAAAAGGCGGGGACGCTTATAATCGCCGCCCCCGCGGTTTTTAATTTTTAATTATTATAATTAAATTATTTAAGAATCAGTAATCAATTTTGAGCGCCGCTTTCTCGTTATCCGCAGTCGAAGGGAACACATACGCTACTATGCCGCCGATTTCAAATTCCTGAATCCCGTAGCCCATATAGAAATTGAAACCCATTACTGAAGACTGCGGCTCGTCGTTCACGACCCGTCCGGTGAATATTACTCTTTCCCATTCGTCTTCGGGAGGGGTTTGCTCTCTTGCGGGCTGCATGTCGCCTTCCGAAGCCCAGTTATCCGTGGGGGATTTTATCGCGAGATAATAAGTCGCGGGGTCGTCTGCCATATACTGTTCGGATTCCTCCGTTCTTCTGCCCTTTATCCAGAACACGCCCGCGACCAAATCGTCCTCTTCGGTTTCGAGATTACCCTTGAACGACGCGGAATAGCCGACCGCCCAAAAATCGTCGACGTCTCTCGAGGTAGAGATTTTATACGCGGCCGAGAACGGCACGCCGTCGCCGCTTACGTCGATTTCTTCACGTTTCGTGGCGTTCGGCGAGAATCTTCTCATAAGCTCGGCTTCGTCTTCGCCGTTAAAGACCGCGACGCCGCCGGACAGTCCGTACCATTCGAGCTCCTGATATACCTGTTCCCAGTAGGACAGGCTGGGGTCTACTTCAAACGGTTCCGTCGGGGGTTCTGTAGGAGGAGGTTCGGTCGGGGGAGGCGGAGGAGTCGGTTCGGGGGTAGGCTCGGGGGTTGGTTCTTCGCCCGCGGACTCGCCGTTATTATTTACGTCGCCGGTTGCCGCGGAGCCGTCGTCGTTGTCCGCGGCTTCGCCGCACGCCGCGATAAACAGCGGCAGCGCCGCTAAAATGATAATTATAAGCAGCGCGGGCAGTTTAAATTTCAAAGATTTTGCGTTTTTCATTTAAAATATCTCCTTCTGTATAATAATTTAAAAATATAAATATAAATTTATATTAGATTCTATCACAAAATTTTTAAATTGTCAAATATTTTTTTGTAAACAATAAAAAATTATAAAAATCACAAAAATTATTTAAGAAGATAAAGAAATATTTACGGCCGCCGTTTCACGGCAACTATTTTGTTTTTTCTGCATATACTATAATTATACGCTATAAAATTATAATATGCGGCAGTCGGAAAAAACGTTAAAATATTTAAATTTATAAGCGCATTGCCGAATATAGGGGGAATTTTTTTCATGTTACTTGAAACGGTCGCCGCGGTAATTATAAACTGCACTTATTTGTTTTTAAAAGTCTCGTCAAACGGGGAGTTTCCCTCGCCGTTGAGTTCGGCGAAAGAGAGGGAGCATTTTTTAAGATATAAAGACGGCGACATTGAATCAAGAAATATATTGATTGAGCGGAATTTAAGACTTGTCGCGCACATTGTTAAAGCATAGTGATTAAAAAACATAGTTGAAAAATGGCGTAAAACCGCCGTTTTACACGGTTTGTATAGTTTTTTGAGGAATATTAAAACCCTTGTTTAAATAAGTATTTTACTAAATACTTTTAACTTTATAGGGGGCTAAAATTTGAGCGGAGAAAAAATAATAATATCAGAAGAATTACAAAAAGAGATGTTAGAATTTTTTTTAAAGACTTCTATTCCGAGAAAGAAAAAACTAAAAGCAGAACAAGAAAAAGCTCGTTTACTGTCTGAAATTGAAAATCAAAATTCAGATAGGAGTGTTGAAAATGGCAGTAAAAACGGGAATATATGTAAGAGTTAGTACAGAGGAACAAGCCCAAGAGGGATATTCAATAAGAGGGCAGACAGAAAAATTAAAATCGTATTCGCTACTCAAAGACTGGATAATTCACGGCATTTACTCTGATGAGGGTATTTCTGGTAAAAATATTGTAGAGCGACCTGCAATCAACAGATTAATTCAAGATATTAAATCAGGTAAAGTAAATAATGTTCTTGTTTTCAAAGTTGACAGATTAACAAGAAGTACAAAAAATTTAATTGAACTTGTTGAATTGTTTGATAAATATAACTGTACTTTTAATTCTCTTACAGAAAGCATAGACACAGAAACACCGTCAGGACGTATGTTTTTAAAGATTATCGGCATATTCGCAGAGTTTGAACGTGAGAATTTAGTCAGCAGATTAAAATTAGGGTTTGAGAGAAAAGCTAAAGAGGGTTACAGTTTAGCGAGTTTCGGGGCAAGTTTCGGCTATGATTTAAAAAAAGGTGAAAAGATACAGACTATAAATCAATCAGAGGCAAAAATCGTCAGAGAAATTTTCGATTTATATGTAAATCAAAATATATCAATGACAAAAATAACGGAGATGTTAAATAACAGAAAAATAAAGCCGAAAAGAAAGGGTGAAAAATGGAGCGGAACTTCTGTAAGAAATATTTTACTAAATCCAAATTATATTGGTAAAATTCGTTACTCAACACAGGATAAAGACCGTTATTTTGAAACAGACGGACATCATGAGCCTATTATTGAAAATAAAGTTTTTGAGTTGGCGCAGGAAAAGCTGATTAAAAATAATGCAAGATACAATAAGAAAGCTCCTGACGAAAATAATTATTTCTGCGGATTTCTATATTGTGAAAAGTGCGGAAGTACATACACGACACATCATAGCTCGCAGATTTTAAAAAACGGCGAAAAAAAAGAATATACTTCGTATAAATGTAACGGGATAAAATATAAAGACTGCGTAACGCCTCAAATAATCAGGGAAAAAATGAATTTTTTATTTGAAGATTATATTAAAAACACAAATATAAATGATTTTGATAATCTTAAATTAAATGCTGATAATAATAATCATGATTTATTAAATTATATTGCAGAATGTGAAAATAAACTGAAATCATACGAAAAAAAGAAAAAACGTCTTATGGAACGGTTTATAGCAGAGGAAATAGAATTTGATAATTATAAACAGTTAATTGAAATGATTGACAGTCAATATGCAGATTTAGAAAATGAATTTATAAAAGTTAAATCTGAAATTAACGCAGAAACAAATCCTGTTATTTCAAGAGAAGATATAATTTTAAATTTAAAAGAAAACTGGCAGTATTTAGACAGTAAAGAACGAATGATTTTTCTACAGCGGTTTGTTAAAAAGATTGTGATTAACGGAGAGAAAACAAAAGATAAAAATATATTAAGTATAAAATCAGTTGAATTTAATTCTAAATAATTATGATTTAAAAAAGCAGAGAAAAGTTAGATAATTTAAACTTTTCTCTGTTTTTCAAAAGGAGTTGAGATGATTATAAACACACCAGAAATAACAGATATTGATACAGTAATAAGTATATATTACCGTTATCCAGAAATAGGTACAAAACAAATTGAGCAGATTTTCAGTAAACGCTCAAAAGCTACTGTCAGCAGACTTAAAAAATCGGCAAAAAAACAAATGGCAGAAGATAATATTTATACTTATGGCATGTATAAAATAAATACAGAATGTGCGTATAAGGTATGGGGTATTGATGTTTTAGATTTAGAAAGGCGAAGAAATAAATTACAGAAATTAGGGTTATAAAAAAATACAGCAGAGGTCTTGTTTTGAATTAAGTTTATATGATATATTACAAATATATAATTCAAGTGCAAGCCTCTATAAAAGGAGGTTTGAAAAATGCCGATATACAGGGCGAAAAATGCCAAAAAAGAGGGCTTGCAAAAATATTATGTGCGTGTAAATTATGTTTCAGACAGCGGAGAGTATAAACAAATCACTCGTACAGCTTATGGAATTGATGTTGCAAAAGATTTAGAACGCAGGTTAGAGTATGAAATCAAAGAGCAACAAAAAACATCTATACATAAAATGACAGTTCAACAGTTATATGAGGAATATATTTCAGTAAAAAAATATGAGGTCAGAGGAACAACTATCAATAAAACAGAAAAAACTTTTAAAAAACATATATTGCCGATTATTAAGAAAATTAAAATTGATAAATTATCTGTTTCAGTATTGCAAGAATGGAAAATATCTATTGAAGAAAAAAATTTAGCATTAGCAACAAAGAAAGGTTTATATTCAGAATTAAGGACAATGCTAAATTATGCGGTAAGAATGGACTATATTCCCAAACATAATTTGTCAAAAGTACGGAAATTTTAAAGATACTATGGCTATCAAAAGAGAAATGAAATTTTACACACCTGAAGAATTCAGAAAGTACATTGATATTGCGAGAAAAATCGCATTAGAAGAACAGGAGAAGAACAAAAATCTCTATGAATGGAATTATTATGTGTTCTTTAATATTGCATTTTACACAGGATTAAGAAAAGGCGAAATACACGCTTTACGTTGGAGTGATATTGACAATAATTATTTAAGTGTTAAACGCAGTATAACGCAAAAGCTACATAAAACATATATTGAAACTCCACCTAAAAACAGGTCGTCTATGAGGACAATTCAAATTCCGTTACCGCTTATTAAGATATTAAATGAACATAAAGAAAGGCAGAAATTTTTAGGATATTTGAGCGAAGATAACAGGGTTTTAGGTGATGAAAAATGTATAAGAGATGGTGTCATTGACAAAAGAAACAATCTTTATTCTTCATTAGCAGGGGTAAAACGAATACGAATACATGATTTCAGACATTCTCACGCTTCATTACTTGCTAATATGGGTATAAACATTCAAGAAGTGGCTCGAAGATTAGGACACGCAAGAGTTGAAATGACATGGAATACTTATTCCCATTTATACCCAAGAGAAGAAGAAAAGGCGATTGCAGTATTAAATGCAGTATGAAAAATCGTACACGAATTTTACACGAATAAAGTATAATTCACTTAAATATGATTGAAATCTAAAAATGAAATTACAGGCTGAAACGATATAAAACAGGGTAGTTATGAGGATTATTTAAACCAAAATGAAACCGTTTGAAATGCTAAAAATGATTGGGTAGGAACGACCTAATTTTTTATAAAATCGTTTAAAACAGTATATTACAGAGATTAAAAATCAATCATACACGAATTATACACGAATAAGAAATTTTAAAATATTAATGGGCTTGCATTTTGAATTATATAATTGAATAGTAAAAAAATATCAAGGTCAGTTTTGAAAATAAAATTTCTAAAACCGACCTTTTTTATTGCGGAAATTTAAATCCGATAAAATTTTATCTGAAACAAAATATTCCCTCAAAAAGATATAAAAACAGTCAGCCATACAGAAAATATGCCGTGTTTTTTATTATGTGGTTATTTCTATAATTTTATTTTAATAGAATTAATTAAAAAAACAAGGAGTTGACGTTATGGCAATATATTCTTATATTCGTATTTCAAGCACAGACCAAAACGAGGACAGGCAGTTTTTAAGTTTAAATGATTTGAACATACCGAGCGAAAATATTTTTATTGATAAACAATCGGGTAAAGATTTTAATCGTCCGTCATATAAAAATTTAGTCGGACGATTAAAAAACGGCGATTTGCTGTACATAAACAGTATTGACCGTTTAGGCAGAAATTACGAAGAAATTCAAAATCAATGGCGTTTGCTTACGAAAGAAAAAGGCGTTGATATAGTTGTTATTGATATGCCGTTACTTGATACGAGATTAAATAAAGATTTAATGGGTACTTTTATCGCTGATTTAGTCTTACAAATCCTTTCTTTTGTCGCACAAAACGAACGTGAAAATATTCGTAAACGACAGGCAGAGGGTATTATATCAGCAAAGGCGAGAGGCGTACAATTCGGGAGACCGCCGAAAAAAACGCCTGATAATTTCGGCGAATTAGTGAAGCAATGGGAACAAGGTAAAACTGCATTAAATGAGATATTAAAAATATGCGATATGAAAGAAACGACTTTTTATAAGAGGCTTGGTGAATACCGCATTATACAAAGGTTTGAGGGTAAAAACAGGGTAAAAAAGTAACTCCGTAAATGTACACATTTACGGAGTTGTTTTTATAAGAAAATGTTAATTCAAAAAAGTGTTTTTGTCAACAGTTTTCGCAAAAATTAATCGGAATTTAAATATAAATTAACAAAATTTTCTTTTTTAGGCTGTAAACTTAGTTAAAACAGGCTATTTCGTAAATGTGTACATTTGCGAAGTAGTACATTGAAAAATATAAAATTTATAAAAAGAGGTACTTTATGAAACGGAAATTTACAAAGAGATTTATCAGTTTTATTTTGACAGTTGTTATGTTAATGACTTTAATTCCTTTAGCAAGTACAAC
>WRMA01000006.1 GCA_009777355.1 Oscillospiraceae bacterium
GCGCCAAAGCCCTGTTTTTAAAAGAGGGTGGCAGCCGCGTAAGCGGCGGACGGGTGTTTTTGAAATTTGACGCCGCGTACGGGGAGACGAAAACACCCGCCGTCTGCGGACGGCACCCTCTTTAAAAAAGAGGGCAAAGTTGATTTTGCGGACGCGCAATGCGCGCCCCTACAAATTAATATTTATGAGGTCGAAAACAAAATGCCCAAGAAAAAATTTTTTATCAGATATTTTTTAATACTCGCCGTTTTTATACTGGCGGCGGTCGTTTACGGCGCGGCTCTCCTTAATCTTCAGTTCGCCAGAGCGGAAGAGTTTCTGCGCAGAATCCGCTCGACTTATTCCGTGACTTTTGTTATTCCGGCGGCGAGGGGAGAAATCTTCGACAGGAACGGGGAGCCTCTCGTCACGAATAAAATAAGCTATGATATAATTATCGACGGAACGAAAATGTCCGGCAGGAATATAAGAGACCACGCGGGAAAAATTATCGGGCTGGTCGAAAAAATCGAGTTGTTCGGAGGCCGGACGGAGCCGGATTCTTTCCCCGTTATTTTAATAGAGAAAAACGGCGCGGCAGAATATTCCTATTCTATGGAGCTCGCGTCTAATCCCAACGAAAGGGTAAGACTCGACAGATTTCTCGCGAGAGAGGAAAATAAGCTGAGCCCTAATATCTCGGCTGAGGAGCTCGCCGCTTTCCTTACGGCTAAATACAGACTCGACGAACATATGCCTCCCGAAACGAGAGACCCCGCGATATTCAGAAAAATACTGGGCATATGCTATGATTTCGACAGGCTTAATATTCTTGCGGGGGATAATAAATATAAAATAAGTTCGGATATAAACGAATCGCTGAGGACTCTCATCGCGGAGAACGCGGCAAACTATCCCGGGGCTGAAATACGCAGGACTTACGAACGCGTATATCACTATCCGGAATCTATGCCGCATATTCTGGGGACAATCGGACAAATCCCCGCGGGCCGCCAGGACTGGTATCTCGAACGGGGCTACGAGCTCGACGCGATAGTCGGCAGAGACGGCGCGGAGAGGGCGTTCGAAGAATATCTCCGTGGAGAGGACGGTATTATAGAGAGAACCTACGACCAGGATAACAATATAGTAAACGAAAGATTTATAAAAGAGCCAGTCGCGGGCAAAAATATATTCCTGACAATCGATATAAAGCTTCAGCGGGTCGCGGAATATTCCCTTGGAAAGACAATCGGAAGAATACATGAGCTTGCGTACACGAGAGACGACCCGAGGAGAAACGGTCTGGACGCGAACGCGGGGGCCGCCGCCG
This sequence comes from Oscillospiraceae bacterium, assembly GCA_009777355.1. GTDB lineage: Bacteria > Bacillota > Clostridia > Oscillospirales > WRJC01 > WRJC01. Next base: position 1,313 of record WRMA01000006.1, read on the forward strand.
TAACCGACCCGAACACGGGGGAAGTCCTGGCTCTCGCGACTTACCCTTCTTACGACATATCTCTCTACGGCGAAAAATACGGCGAACTCGAGGCGGACCCCGACAAGCCCCTGTTCAACAGGGCGACGATGGGTTTGTACGCTCCCGGTTCGGTTTTCAAAATCGCGACGTCCGTCGCCGCTCTTTGCAGCGGGGATATAAATCCCAATACGCATATACTCGACAGGGGAAAATACACTGAATATCAGGACTATCAGCCCGAGTGCTGGCGTTATTCTATGTACGGGGTGACGCACGGATATATAAACGTCGGTCACGCCCTGGAAGTATCGTGCAATTATTTTTATTATACGGTAGGGCAGAGAATGGGAATAAATACGCTCACCCGGTATTCGCGCTTATTGGGCTTGGGAGAATTAACCGGCATAGAAATAGGCGAAACTGCCGGGGTTCTGGCTTCAAGAGAGGCAAAGGAAGCGTCGGGCGGGGTATGGGTCGGGGGAGACCTGCTGCAGGCGTCGATAGGTCAGTCAATAAACCAGTTCTCGCCCCTTCAGACCGCGAATATGCTCGCTACCGTCGTAAACGGGGGAGACAGATATAAATGCAGGTTGTTATCAAGCGTAAAAGAATACGGGACGGATAATATATATTATTCTCCGGGAAGCGAGATAATTAACTCGGTCGATATAAGCGCCGCGAATTTAGACGCGGTCGCAAGCGGAATGAGAAACGCGATCGCAACCGGTACCGGAGCGATTCTGTTCAACAGAATCCCGGTTCAGGTCGGGGGAAAAACGGGGACTGTCCAGGTTGCGGCGGGAAGAAGCAACGACGCGACGTTCGTCGCGTTCGCGCCGTATAATAACCCCCGATTATCTGTGTCCGTCGTAATAGAAAAAGGCGCGCACGGTTCATGGGCGGGATTTGCGGCTGAGGATATAATCGAATATTATTTCGGCTACAAAACGTTCGAGGAAGCTATGGACATGGATATTGGTATTGATATTGATTTGGATATAGAAGATATGGATTTAGAATAATATGGGTATATAAGTTAGGAACAGACCACCCCGCCGTCTGCGGACGGCACCCCTCCACGGAGGGGAATGGGTAAAAAACGTCCGAATTTACAGAAAAATTCCCCTCTGTGGAGGGGTGGCAACACGAAGTGTTGACGGGGTGGTCTGTTTTCAATTAGAAGAATAACGTAAGGAGAGAATTTTTTTATGGAAGACAGAATAATTTTTGAATGGGAATCAGGAAATAATATTGATAATATTGATAACGGGGAAAAATGGCGGAGATGGACTCCGCGGGAAAAAAGCGCTCCGGCGTTCGGCGAAAACCCCGGAGGTCTGAAAGTGACGGGGAGAAGTACGGCAATCGGCGGCTATGAAACGGGTAATATCCCTGTGACCGGAGGAAAAACCTATCGTCTCGACGTCGAATTTAAAGCTGATAACGTCGGCGATATAAATTTAAATATACTTAATATAATCAGGGGTAATATCGACCCGGACGATTCGAAAAGTTCGCGGAACAGCATGGACGGAATAAGCGATTTCAAATATACAGACAATAATAAAAATATAATCGCGGGAACTCTGACCGTTAAATTAAGCGAGAGGCTTAACTCCGTTTCGATTATGCTCGGACTGCGCTATTCGGACGGGGGAACGGTCGAATGGAGCAGGGTCAAGCTGTCCGAAACAAAGCCGCCGCCGTCAAGAAAAGCCGTCGTTTCAGTCACTAAATATAACCCCCAGTCGCTTGGAAGCGCCGATAATTATATAAGCTTCACAAATAAAATCTGCGGAAAAGCCGCGGCTTGCGAAACTGATTTGTTATTATTCACAGAGTTCGCTAATATATATTCGGCAAATAATAAATTAGAGGATTTATCAGAAGAAATATCGCCGGAAAGTTTAACTTATAAGTTGATTTCTGAAAACGCGGCGAAATATAAAATGTATATCTGTACGGCAATAATGGAAAAACGCGGAGACGATTTATATAACACCGCCGTGATTTTCGGCAGGAACGGCGAACTTATCGGGCAGTACAGCAAAGTCCATTTATATTTCCCCGAAGAAATTCTCGACGGAACTACTCCCGGAGACGAACACCCCGTGTTTGATTTGGATTTCGGACGAATCGGCGTCGTAATATGCTATGATAACTGGTTTGCGGAATCTTACAGGATACTCGGGCTTAAAGGCGCGGAGTTGATTTTACTGCCTAACGCCGGTTACGGAACGAGAACCCTCCCCGCGAGAGCGATAGACAACGGCGTTTATATCGCGGTTTCAAGCATACACGACCCCGCCTGCGTCGCGAATACTACGGGAGAAATACTGACTGAAATCTCAGGCTATAACGACTGCGATGTAAATAAAGCGTTCGCGCCGGCAGAAATAGACTTATCCCAAAAACCCCTGCCCCACGCGAACTCCGGAGGAAACCTGAACGGTTCGTCCGGAGGAAAACGCCTCATGCGCCATTCCCGTTCGTCAAAGCTTTACGAAGAGATATTAAAAGAAGTGAAAACATGGGAAAACAAAGGGTCAGTTTACACATGGCTGTGATGATTGATATTTTTCGCTTTGCAAAAAATCAACGATTTTATTAATTCTGTCAATACTCAAATCATCGTTTTTTCCGCCGAGCACAAGCAAATCCACTACGCTAAGTCTTTTAGACATATCCTTTACGCCTTCTATTTTCTGGGCAAATATATTTAATATTATTCGGAGCGAATCTCGTAAATAGGCGGCATATTCATCCCAGTCAACCATTTCGGCGTAAAGAATTTCGCGGCTTTCCCAAACGTGCGGCAAATTTCGCGCCAATTCCCTGCCTTTTTGGAAGTCGCCTGTAAAATCATATAAGAAACATAAAATGGATTTCGCGTAGCTTCGCTGTTTCTCGCCTATAATTCCGTCAAGTCTGCGTTCGCATAGTATAATGGCTTTTTTTGCTATATCTACGCCTTCGTCGCGCTTACCGGCAGTAATTAACAAAATCGCTAATTTCGCCATAACGTCATATTGATTGGGAGATTTTTTCAACGTTTCCCGCAGCAAATCTATCGCTTTTCCGACTTCGCCGGCGATTTCGTATTCGCGCGCCCGTTTATACAAGTCATATAAATCGCCGCCGGAAACTCTGCCCGCGCCTATTAAATCATCAACGGAAATGTTGAAAAAGTCCGCCAAATCAGGCAGCATCGTAATATCGGGAAACCCCTCTCCCCTCTCCCATTTGCTTACCGATTGAAAAGATATGCCTAAATATTCGGCTAAATCTTCTTGTGTAAGATTTTTTCCTTTTCGTAAAATTTTAATGTTTTCCCCGATATTGATATTCATAAAAATCCTCCGGTTATAATATTTTTTAGTTTTATTTGCGTTTAAAAATATTATAACATAAAAGGACAGTCGTATCAATAACCGCATTATTGAAAAAAATTCGCTTTTTAGTAGAGATTCAAAACCGTCAACTCCGCCAACTTCTGAAAATCCAATCTCTCGCAGTAAGTGTTGAGTAAGCCGCTCAAAAGAATACGGGTCTATATTAATTAGAATTTCAAGCAGCTTAATTCGCCACGGTTTTATTTCTTCTGCGGAGCGATATTGAAAACGGTTTTGTAAAAACGGTCATAGTCAAGGATTTAAGCCAATTATGACGTTTTGAAAATGCATTTAATAAATCGTAAATCCAAGCCTTGAAGAACCAAAACTCCCTCTCCCTGTCCGAATTGTCTACCCTCTAATTGGTCTTTGAAGTCTGGGATAAGCATTTCGTAAATGCTTTTGACAGCCGCTCCCATAATTACGATAATGCCATTCCACATATCAAGGTCATATCCAAGTGTCAAAATATTTTTTAAGTTTGCCATAAATTAACTAACCTCGCCTAAATTTTTTGCTATTTCTTCTGCTTCGGCGCAATCGACAAATAATATTGTAAAGGCAATCTTGTTATCACTTTCTGATATTTTATACAGTCTCGCGCTCCATTCCGGCGAATAATAAACGCTGTTTTTTATGACGTTTATGAGTTCCGTGTCAATAATTTTTCTCAACTGCTCTATGAATGAATCGCCTTGGTTTTTGGAGTTTTTATCCATAAGCTCAAATCCTTTCTATTAAATTTTAATAATTGTTTTCCGGTTGCCCCCCTGCCATTTAAAACAGGCAGGGGGATTTTAATTTCCGGCACTGTTAATTAGTCGAGGACGCTTTTGTCTGTGCTTCGGGGGTAAGTGTTATCGGACAACTCATTATCGTTCCTACTGCGTAAGTACCGTCGTATATCATCGTACTGTAAGTATTTACTATTTGATATGCTTTCCCGTTTTTGTTTACGCCCTCTTCTTTGGTAGTTTTATACCACCGTCAGATATTTTAGATGAGGAAGAAAATGAGTAGAAAATAACACCAACATAAAAAAACCGCCCCTCCGGTTTACCGAGAGGGGCGGTTTACTGATTCCTATAATATTCCTATAATCCTTGATTTCGGCGTTGTTTATAAAACACGCGCCGGTTTATCAGTCTATTCTTTCAACTTTTTTACCGCCTTTTTTAATAACCACTTTGCCTGTATCAAATTCTTCCTGCGAACATACTTTGAACGTTCCGTAACCGCGGTCTCCTTGAATATGTTTATATCCGGAAAAATCTTCGGCTCTTTTAAGTTTTACGTCGCTCTCCACTTCCTTAACTCTAATAATTTTTTCTTTAGGTTTAGGCGTAGTTCGTTCATTAATTTTATTATTTACAACGTTATTTTTAAGAGGCGTACTTTTTGTCGTTTTATCCGTAACCGGAGAACCTCTGCCGCTGACCGCTTCGGTATTTCCAATAATTGCCGTGAATATGCCAATAATTACCAATATAACGATAACTATTATAATAAATATAATAAACGCGATAATATTTTCAATAAACCATAATATCAGCGGCATTACTATAAAAGCCGCGTTAAGAGCAATCAGCCATTTTTTGAATAAATATCCGATTTCTGATTTTAACATCATAATCAAGCTCGCTATAAAGCAAACTATCGTCACTACAGACACAGAAATCAACGCTATTATAACTGTCTTCATATTACTCGCTATATTTTGTAAAAAGTGAACATAAATGACCGTTGTAAAATAGTTATTTGATATAAAATCGTATATTTCCGCCGCTTCGTTTAAATTTGTAAGGTCACGGGTTCTTGTAAAAATAAATATGCCCGTTACGAACAGCGCGATTACTATCACAAGGTCTATTAACGTTAAAACGATAAAAACTTTTTTCTTTTTTCCCGTTGAATTTGCTATACACGAAACATACATAATTATCAAAGCCAACGGGAACATTATGCCGCAAAAACCGGAAACATAGTTATAGTATAACGGCAATGTTCCCGATGTGAACATCTGTCCGAAATTTTCTTTAGCGGCGTTTATCTGAGTTCCGTAACCGCCGCCGACAATAAACAGAATAAAGGCTATTAAAAATACGGCAGAAATAAAAATCGTAATCGAAACTATAATTATTTGAATTATCGTCTTTAACGGCGCGGATTTAAAATTTTTTATTCTGTCAGTCAAACCCTCGAACGGCTCGATAATAAAAGAGTAAAAGAAAGATTTCATTATGGTAAATATGCTGATAATTTTATCCATTTTTTATTCCCTTAATAATCCGTCGTAACTATACGCGGATTTTCTAACCCTCTGTATCCATTCGCGCTCTCTAACGCTTTTCTTGCGTCATTTCTGCCAATAGTTGCAGAAAGACCAGTTCCGCTGCCGCCGCTGCTTGAGGTGAATTCAATTTCGATTTTAAGCGTTATAAATCCGGCAATATCAACTTCCGCCGATATCGGGGTGACGTTATGGGTCATAATCGGCGAAGTATAAATCAACGTATCGTCTCCGTAAATTTTATAAGTCAGTTCGGGCGAAGAATAATTAGCCGGCGGGTTTAAAACGGCTCTGAATTGTGTCGCCGCCATATTTATCGGATAAACAACATGATTCTTATACAAATATCTGCTTCCGGCAATACTGCTGTTTGCATCGATTCCAAACCATACAAAACCCACTCCGTCGCTTTGTCTTGACGATACGTTAAAATAGTTACGGTTTCCTACTTCCAGATAAGCCTTGTTATGCAAAGATACTTCTATCGCGGGTTTATCAGGACGCTCGCCTATATAAACGGTCTGCGTATCGCCATCCCAGCCTATTTCTTTGCCGAACGCCGCTCCGACTGCGCGTACAGGCAAAAATGTTGTTCCGTTGTATATAAACGGTTCAACGACGTTGCCGCTTGCGTCTTTCGGGGTTATTAACTCCCCGTCTATGACAATCTTAATATCGTTGTAATTTAGATTTGCCGCTACTGTTCTTGCGGCGGCGCTGACAAGACTAATGCTCGAAATGACAATAACCGTGATTAAAACCCCGATGATAATTCCCTGGATACGCTGTTTCATATTTTTTTCCTCCTGAAAATTAAAAAAATTTATTTATATATATAAAAAATATATATTTCCCCGAACGTTTTATCTTCGAGGGGCAGACAAAATATCCGCTCCCTCAAAGATTTTACGCCGAAAAACAACAAAGCCGAGAATGGCGATTACCATACCCGACCGCAAAACGCGAAAATAACAGATTAAAATATATTATTTCTCTTGACTATAACAGAACAATAATATATAATAATACTTGCGACGTGCGGAAATTATCCGCTGTGTATGGTGTTTGGATTAAACGTTTCTCACCTAATGCAGACCGTGGGGAGATTGGTCCCTCCCTGCGGTTGCTCGCTTGTATTGTTTCTCTTATGTATGCTATTATAACGCTAAAAACAGTTGTTGTCAAGTAGTATTTTTAATTTTGCGCGAATAAATATATTTTTATGATATAAGGCTTGTTCAAGTTTCGATTTGAACGGCTTTTTTTCTTTTGGCGGGGCTTTTGAGTATATCGAATTTTAAAAAAATATCAAGGGTAAAAAACTTTACAAAAGTGTCTGATAAACTTTTTTACTTCTTTCTTGACATTTTTTGAAAATTCGATTTTTTTTGTTTTTGCCCGCCGCCGAAAAAATAAAATAAACATATGCCCAAAATTTAATTAAAATTATAAAGAGAGGTAAAAAAATCATGAAAAATTCAGCTTATTTCAGCAATCCAAGAACCCTTGAAGAACTCAAAAAGCAATACAGAGAACTCGCAATGAAGCACCACTCCGACAAAGGCGGCGACACCGAAACTATGAAAAAATCAATGCAGAATATGACAATTTATTTGCGAAACTCAAAGACGTACATCAAACCAAAGACGGCGAAACCTACACAGCGAAACAGACCACAGCAGAAACTCCCGAATATTTCAAGAAAATCATAGACGAATTAATGCGAATGGACGACGTTATAATCGAAATTATCGGCTGTTTTATCTGGCTAACTGGTAATACAAGGCAGTATAAAGACAAAATAAAATCGTTAAAATTTAACTGGCATAGTAAAAAAATAGCGTGGTATTTGAAGCCCGACGATTACAAAAAACGCAGTCATAAAGATTATGATTTAGAAGAAATTAGAAATATGTACGGCACATCAGGCGAGGTCAAAAGCACGGGTACAATCAAACTTGACGAAGAAACAGCGTAAAATTTCAGCAACATAAAACCGAAAGGGGGAGCGGTTAAACTCCCCGATAAATTAATTAAAAATTATGAGAGAGGTTTGAAAATTATGAAAAAATTAACAAGAAAAATGAAGTTAGAACTGGTTATGCAGTATGCAAAAGACACATGGGAAAAATCCGAACTGCACGAAAGACAGCAGTACACATTTAAAGTTGTGAGTGTTTCGCTCATAGCACCCGACACTTTTAGAATCGTCAATGGGAAGCCGAAAGTTATGTTGACAGCGTTTGTTATTTTACATTCCGTAAAGAAATAGACGAAAACGGCGATTATACGGGAAATTATGAAGCTGACACGAACTATTATTACACAAACAACGATAAAAATATTCTATGGGCATAGGCGAAATCAGTATTTATATTAAAGAAATCGGGAGCTTTAAAACTCCCGATTATTTTTATTTATGTAATACATTGTAAAAAAATTTTCGGTCAATCGGTGATTTTAAGCTAATATATTTATCAGCTTAAAATTCTTGATTTTGTTTATTGCCTCTGGCAGAGGGTCTATTTTTCATGGGTGTTTTTATTCTTCTTCGATGTTGGTTAAATCCTTTGAATGATGATAACAAAATTTAGTAAATCGTTCGCCTTTTCCACCAAAGGGTTTTTCTATGCTTATACCCGACCTATTTAAAGCAGTCGTAAGCTCGTTAATCTGACGACTCAAAGCAGACGGACTATTGGGATATTTTGTGATTTTTTCATTTTTGGATTTCAAAAATGAATTTAACTCTCTATAAAGCTGCGTCATTGTTCCTATCCATTCAGGATTTTCATAAACAAATCGCTTGATAACATCACAAATTGGATTTTCCATTAAAATCTCATCTTCTGCGACATTAATATTATTTCCATATATTTCGAGAAATCTTTTCCCGCCGTTTGTCTCTAATATTTCGCCGATAGCATAACCATATTTTGCGAAATCAGCCATTCTCGGTAACTCGAAGTCCGGCAATTTATCAAAATCATATTTTAAAACTTGTCTTAATATTTGGAATATACTCCCTATTATTTCCGGCAAATCTCTATTAAAATCCTCTTTTATTGATTCTTCGGTTTTTCGCTCTTTTCCGTTTAGTTGGTCGAGTCCGATTAATATACTTCGATCTAACAAATCGGCTTTTGTTATTGCAATATTTATACTTGTTATAATAACGCAAGACTTTATCTCTATAATCTTTTTGTCGTTGTCGGTATAATTTTTTCTTTTCTTAACTTTGCCGCCATAGACCACAGTACAAAGCGTGTCGCTTATTTCTTCGCTTATTTTGCTGACATTATCAAATATAGTCATATAGGTATTCGACAGTGTCGCTGTTAAATCTACTTTCGTAAGCGGTATTAAGTCAGCTTGCACGGGGGCGACAATGGATTGAATTTTTAAAGCAGTGGTTGATTTTGAGCTTCCCTGCGTCCCATACAAATTTAGTACAGGGTGAGGAATGTGCTGTATAAAACAAGCTATAATGTAAACGGCAAGTAAAAATAAATCGTCATTTTTCAATTTAAAGTGCCGCTTTAGCATTTCAAGATATTTATCTGGTTTTGCTTCCAGATTCGGTTGTACTTGCTCGCACATATTTTCATTTACCTCTAACAATATCGAAGTATTGCCTTTATTTAAAGTTGTTATTACGTTATCAGATATAACAATAACTTCGTTTTTTCTGTTACACAAGTCGTAAAAAATACTTCTATCTTTATAAGCGATTCTATTATTTAAATAGCAATATTCCGATTCTATATCTGCTAAAGCGTAATATTGTTCTGTTATTTCCTTGCAATCTTTTTCATTTAAAATAATATTACTACTCTTGTATAATAGCGACCGAATCAAGCTTTTAAATTGCTTACTTTGAATTACATAGATACCATAAATCCCTAAATCAATAGCATTTACCATAATACAATATTCGGCATTTTGCGATTTAAAAAATTTGATATTTGCTTTTTTATTAATTAAGTCGAAAAGCGTCTCAACTTTTTGATTTTCGCTTTGTAAGTTGACATCTTGCGATTGCCTGTGTTCCTGTGTTTTTTCTGGTGCTGTGTAATTGTTCATAATTCTTTTTTTCCTCTCTTGTTTTAATAATAAATATATTTTAAAATTTTTCTATAACTTAATTTTATCATACTTTATATCTGAACATCTTGTAATTAATATTTTAAATGCGATGAACTTTTCAGCATATTCTTACAAAATTTCTCTTAAAACTGTGAAAACAAAAGAAAAAAATAATTATAAAAAAATGCCTACAGTGCCTCCAGTGCCGTCAAATGACCCATTTTATCAACGAAATTTCACTGTAGTTATTTGCCGAACTGTAGGCATTTTCACCCCAAAACATAAAAAATCCCGCTTTTGTCTGCCTATTTTGACATTCAGAAGCGGGTTTTGTCCGGAGCGTTCTTACTAATTTGATTGTTTGTAGTCTGCCTATCGTCTGCCTATGAGACGATTTTAGGGGGTTTTAGACGGTTTTAGGCGGTCAGCCAAAGAAAAAATACACGCTCGCTAAATCATGAAAAAAGTACGGTATAATGGGTTTTTACCGATTATACCGTACAAAATTTTTGGTCGGAGTGATGTGATTCGAACACACGGCCTCTTGGTCCCAAACCAAGCGCTCTACCAAACTGAGCCACACCCCGTCTGCGCCGGGAACGCCGGGAAAACGGCGCTCCCCGCAAAATCTAATTTAACGCTAATCTAAATCATACGCCGCCGATAACATCGCGAGATAATTCTCAACCGGTATGTACTCCGGAACGCTGTTCCCCGTACCCAGAGCGTATCCCCCGCGCGACGACGTTCTCTCGAGCATTTTCTTTGAACGCTCTTTGATTTCTTCAGGTTTCGCCGTCGTTATGAAATTAACGTCGATTCCTCCGATTACCGCGATTTTATCATGAAACCTCTCGTAGAAATCTTCTACCGGAATTATATTGTCCTCGTATGAATGTCTTCCGTCGTATTTTATATCCCCGGCTATATCGTCCATTATCTCAAGCGGATTGCCGCACGAGTGAAGTATGCACGGCTTGTTTCTGCTGTGCATCGCCTCGACTATTTTTTTGTGCCACGGGAATATATATTCCCTCATGTGCTTCGGCGAGAGCATAGTCTGCGTGTTGAATCCCCAGTCGTCGTTGCCGAACGCCGCCCCGACTAAATCGTTTTCAGCCCCGAGAGTATAAAATTTCACGAGGCATCTGCCGACGTTTTCCGTAACGTCGCTGACAAGCTGCGGGTCTTCGTAAAGCTTCTCGCATAAATTATCATAGCCCATTATCGCGATTGTATTCTCGAGAACCCCGCTCGGACCTATCATAACGGCTTTCATTCCCTCGGGGATATACGGCGCGGCTTTGGTAAGCTGCTCGAAATTATGCGGCTGCGCGTCGGGCCACTGATATTCGTCGAAACTCTTTCTGTCGTAAATCGCCGGTTCGTGATTCAGCGTCGTCGTCTGTTTTGAATCTCTGGCTTTCTGCGGGAATCCGAACCCCGCAATCGAAGCCGTAAAATAATCGTAGCCTAGATTTGCGAACGAAGACGCGGTCGTAACCAGTCCGTCGAATCCGTTTCCGTACTGATATTCCGGGTCGCAGAACCTATTATAAATCACTCCGTTCATAAACAGTTCCATAAGTACCGGACGAGAGGGCGTTTCCCTGCGCAGGACTTTCAGCAGATTCTCAAAATTCGGTTTGCGTTTAGTTACCATCTTGTTTTCTCCCCTAAAATAATTTAAAAATTTCCGGATTTATTATTGACAAAATATATTTTATGTGTTATACTGTAATCAGAAGGACGGCTCCTTGGGTTGGACGGTCGTTCCTCAAAATGGGTTTTCTTGTAGGAAACGCCGTACCGAACCATTCAGGTACGGTTATTTCTTTTTATTTTCTTTTATTTCTAATCAGAAACAATCCGATAATGCCGATAATCACAAGCGTATACTGAAACAATTCAGGATATGTAACGTATGTAACTATAAGTATCACCTCCTATACGGAGGAACAACCATGCCGCCGCAACTGATTACACAACGTATATTATACCATTGTTTGCGCCTGATGTCAATTACTATTTCTTATTATTTTTTATTATTTCTGTTATTTTTATTATTTTTGTCTCTGTCCGCAAAATTCGGGTTCTGTCTCCGGTGAGGCGACGGCGTTCCCAGCCTCTGACCTCCGGGAGTCTGCCCTCTCTGTTTCTGCCTTGCCATCTGTATCCTTCTGCGTTCCCGCATTTCCCTGCGCCTTCTGCTTATTATTCTCGCCCTGGCATATAATACCCCGTAAGCCGAAGCGGCGGCGGCCGCCGTTATAAAAATCACAAGAAAAATAACCTGGATTGCCGACATTCTCGAAATCCTTGCGGACACGATAGAATCGACGTACAAATTAAAATCATACTCTCCCGGCGCTCCCCCGCGTAAATAATCCGAACGGCCGTCCGAATACGGATTAACGAGAAGCTTGATTTTTTTTATATTTGTTCTCTCGGTCCATGAGCTTATATCGAAATATACGGCTTCGTCCCGGTTCAGCGTTATATTTGCGAGCCCCTCGAATATGCTTACGCCCGGGGCCTGCCCGGATTCAGTTCCGCCGGTTTCGCTTTCCATTACCAAAAACATCTGGATTTTTCTGTCCGGCGGAAAATCTATCTTCGTGTCTATCCTGAGATTTACGCCGACGTATCTCTGACCTTCGAGAGTGAGAGGCGTTTCGTCCGGCGTGAAAATTTTAAAAATACCCCCGAAATCTCCTTTTACCGGTTCTGAAAATCCCGCGGAAAGCATTCTCCCCCCGTTGAAATCCTTCGACTCCGGATTGTCGTACGAGACCATTACGGGGCTTCGTATATTCGACGTTCCCGTAAATCCCGAAAGGCTCGCGCCGTTGAACCTGCCTATATACGTCCTGTTCGGCCTCGATTTAAGAACCTCTCCGGTGACCTCCTTTAATATAACCGAAGGCGTAAAATCAGCCGGATAAAGCGGCGAAATTTCAGAAAAGTCCGAGATACCCAGAATCGCTCCGGCGAAATTTATCTTTTCGCTCTCTCTGTTCGTGTCCATATATTTGAAAACGTCGCGTATTATTTTTTTCTCGCCCGGCTCGCTTATCGTGTCCGCGGCGTTCGTCCACAGTCCGAAAGAACCCCCGGTTATTTCGTTTCTGCTGTCTACGTGACCGTCGTATATAAAAGCCGTTATATCCGGCAGATATCTCGCTTTAATATACGCGTATATAAAAGCCGCCGCCTGCAGCTCCTGATTTTCCTTCGAATTGTCTCCGGAAGAAAAACCCTGACCCGCGAGCATGACTTTTCTCGTCTCGCCGCCGGGCAGATAATCCCTTTTTTCAAGATTTAGATAGTCGCATAAAATATTAATATTTTTCATGGTTATCACCGGAGTCGAATAATTATTCTCCGGCATATTCTCTTTCCAAACCTCAGGGTTAGACCTGTCGGCGTTATATGCGTGAAACGCGATATTCCAGATAAAATTGCCTTCCCTGACAGAATAATCGCACATGATGTCTATTATGTCTTTGTTTATAAAATCCCCGTCCGTCTGGGGTTTCGCGGCAAACCAGTTGTCGAACGGCGCGTAGACCCTCGCCCCCCCGAAGCTCGAACGCATCGCCGCGTCGCATATTCTCAGGGCTCTGATATAATCCCTGACGTAACTTACCATATCTATTCTGCCGCAGTTATTATAAAGCGTCGTGACGCCTATATTAGAGCCCAGTATTATATTATATATCCTGCCGAAGCCCGCGTCCTCTTTAACGTATCTTTCCGCGATAAAAGACATAACCGCCTCAAAATATCTTACCCCGGAATCGTCGGTCGAATTAATCCCGTAATAAATCGCGGCTCCGCCCTGATTCGGCGCGAGAGCGTTCGGGTGTATCAAATGCTGGAGCGGGTCGATTATCAAATCTGAATTTAAATCTGAATCCCCGGAACTTTCCGGATTCTCCGGGTCTTCAGAACTTTCCGGATTTTCAGAGACTTCGGCGGGAGTAAATCTCTTCGCGTCTATTAATAAAACCGCGGTTACGTTTATCCCCTCGTTCGTGAAATATTTTATGATTCTGTCATATTCTGATATTCTTTCCCTGTTGAAATAATAATCCCGGTTCGCGTAAGTGAAAATTTCCGTGTTCGAGTTTTGCTCGGCGTCTAAAAAATCGTTCAGATATAAATTAACGGTCGTGTGTTCGACTCCCAGAAGCCCCGCCTCTCCCGGCATCTGGATTGCGAGTCCTTTTTTTGTGTTTGAAACGGGAGGAACGGCGCGCCTGTCAGACAGGGCGTTTATGTTGTCTATATAACGAGCGTCGGTAACGGGAACGTAAATACCGTCCTCTCTCACCCCCGCGACGAATTTATTATATATCTCGCCGCTTTTGAAATTCGCCAAATCCGGGGAAAGCAGAGAGACGTTATAAGAGAAACCGTCCGAATTATTATCGTTGCGCGCTATGTCGAAGCTCGTAGCGGGCTGCGCGTCCGCTATATCCGTGATTTCCTCGTGCGGACGCAGTTTAAAAATATATATCTGGGAATATTTCAGCATATCTTCAGGCTCTATATAAATCTGGAGTCTGAGCGATACCGAATGGGGATTTGCGGTTATATCCTCTCTCGATTCGACCGGAACGTAACGCGAAACGCCGTTCTCTATTTTCGTGACGTACGGGATAACCGAAATTATCCGGCTCGCTTCGTCCGAATACTGAACCCTCGAAAAAGTTTCGATACTGTCCGAATCTTCCGGATTGTCAGAAAAAACGCTCGCATAAACAAAGCCGGGAAAAATAACCCCCGGCAAAACGGCGGCGACGGCAAGATAAAGCGCGGCATATTTCAGCGCCTTTGCTTTTATTCCGTTTAAAATTTTAAAAATTTTCATAAAATTAATCTCTGTAATTATCATACGAATATAATATTTTATCAGAATTTTATAAAATATTAATGTAAAACGTATTGACTTTATGTTAATATTTAATTTTTTTACTTGCAAAATTATATTTTTCGGTATAAAATATAATATATAAATATAAATTTTATAATTTTTTGGAGGGAAATATATTCTATGACCGGTAATTTAAAAGAAATGAGAGAAAAAAAATCAAGGGCGAATCTGGAGATAATAGAAAAACTCGAGGAGAACGGGGTGATATTCGAATCGCTCGACGGCGTATTGATTTCGCCGAACGCGAAAATAGCCGCGGGAGTCGTTATTTATCCGGGAACTATAATAAAAGGCAAAACTGAAATCGGGGAGAATACTATTATCGGACCGAACTCTCTAATTCAGGATTCTAAAATCGGCGTAAACTGCGTAATTAACTCTTCGCAGATATATTCTTCGGATATAAGAAACGACGTGACGATGGGTCCGTTCGCGCATATAAGACCGAACTGCGTCATAAAAGACGGCGTTCACATAGGAAATTTCGTCGAGGTCAAAAATTCTGTCGTGGGCGAAAACACAAAAGCGGGGCATTTGACTTATATCGGCGATTCCGACGTCGGCGAAGACGTAAACTTCGGCTGCGGCTCAATCACGGCGAATTACGACGGGGTGAAAAAAGCCCGCTGTAAAATCGGAGACAGGGCGTTTATCGGCAGCAACGTCAATTTAATCGCCCCGGTAAATATCGGAGACGACGCTTTCACCGCCGCGGGCTCTACAATCGCCAAAGACGTTCCCGCGGGTTCTCTCGCGATATCGAGACAGAGAGAACAGAAAATCGCCGAAGGCTGGACGGCAAAACACAGGAGTAAAAAATAATTAGAAATGTTTTTCAGATTTAACAAAAATAAAAAAGAATTTGACAGTCAGAATAAAATAAAATATATAGTAGCGGGGCTGGGAAATCCCGGGAATAAATATTTACAAACCCGGCATAACGCGGGTTTTCTCGCCCTGGATTATATATCGGGCAAATATAATTTTAAAATAAATATAATAAAATTTAAGTCGCTTTGCGCGGCCGGGCCGAACGTCCTGTATATGAAACCCCAGACTTATATGAATAACTCGGGCGAAGCGGTGTCTGAAGCGGCGAGGTTCTATAAAATCCCGGCTGAAAATATACTCGTGATTTCAGACGACGCGAGTCTGCCGACCGGAAAAATCAGGATAAGAAAAAGCGGCTCGGACGGAGGACAAAAAGGACTCAGGAGTATAATATATAATTTATCATGCGACGAATTTCCCAGAATCAAAATCGGGGTGGGAGAGAAACCTCATCCCGACTTTGAAATGTCCGACTGGGTGACGTCTGAATTTACGAAACCCGAACAGAAAATAATATTTGAAGCGTTAGAGAAAGTCTCGGACTGCGTGGATTTATTTCTGAAAGATACGCCGGTCGAACAAATACAGAACAAATATAATTAAAATTGCAGACGGGAGAAAAAAATCATGCCGAACGAATACGAATTTATGAAAAGCGCGAAAGAAAAGCAGATGTCCGACGAAGAATATAAAGCCCTGCGCGAACAGTACGACAAAAAAGCCGAAGAAGCGGCGGGACGGGTGAAAAAAACCCTTGCCGTATTTCTCGTTATATTCTGCGCGTCTTTTGTTCTGCTGCATATCGTCGGGATATTCAACAGCGGAGCGAACAGAGGGGCGGGAACGGGTAATTACACGTGGCTCGCCGTACAGTTTCTGCTTGCCGTATTTTTATACGGACTCAAACCCGAAGAGGGCAGACAAAACGAATACGAAACCGACAGGAAAATTTTGATTAACTATACTAAAAGCAGAATAACGGCGTATAAAATCAGACTTGGACTTGTTATAGGCATAGGCGTCGTTTTCGTTATGGTAAATATAATATGCTGGTGGTTAGTTCTCGAGTCTTTGTCGGTTCCGGCTACCGGTTACGCCCTATAAATTATTCGGGTTCGGGTTATATAATACTTCGGGAGTCTGCATTTCCGTTTCTATATTCTTGATTTCTTCTTCGATTTCGCAGATAAACCGGCTGAACTGTTCTTCGGAAGTCCGCCTGATTTCTTCCCCGCAGTTTCCGCCTTCTTCGAGAAGCTCGTTTATTTCGTCGATTTTCTCGTCTATAATATAAATATTCTCGTCGATTTTCTCGGTTTGTTCGTCTAAAGCGTCGTATAGTTCGCTGATTTTTTCCCCGGTTTTGCAAATTTTCGTTTCGAGTTCGGAACGGATTTCTCCGAGACGTTTCGACGACGACGACGACGGCGATATTTCCGCGCTTTTTTGTTTCTGTTTTATTACAGTCAGATTCTGCTTCAGTTTTTCGCCGTAATCTTCGAGTTTTTCTTTGCGTTCTTCAGCGATTCGGGTTAGTTTTTCTTTTTCTTGTTCGAGTTCGGTCTTGATTTTTACATGACGGTTTATTTCCTCCCTGAGAAAATAACTTATGTACGCATGAACTTTTTTGAGATAGTTAATATTAAGCATAAAAAATAATCCTCCGGTAAATTTATATAAATCAATATATAAATTATATAAAAACCCGTCGGATTATAATATCGGATTTTGTCGATGAAAATAATATTTTACAAAAATTTATCGCCAGAATTTTTCTATGCAGTCCATGATTATGTTATACGCTTTTTTCCCCCTGTAAAGCTCGCCCTGAAGAGAATAGACGTCTCTGTACGAAATCTCGAAGAAGCAGCCTTTCGCGGCTTTGAGCGATTTTTCTATGTGGGAAGCGAAGGTTTTTTCGTCGAATATTTTGTCAATCGAAAGATGATTCGGGAACGGTTTTCTGTGATAGGTTATGTTTGTGTTTTTTAATTTGTCGCCGATATATTCTTCGTCGCACCACGGCGAAACCGAAAGCTTGCGCAGATTCGAATAGTTTGACGCGCTTTTTTCCCAAATCGCGCTGACGCTCTCGCAGCAGCCGTAGCCGAGTCTGCCGAATTTTTCCGTGACTTTTTTATAGTACGGGAAGAAAAATTCATGATACATATCCGGGGATATTTCGGACGTTTCCTGCGATTCGGCGTATCCCCACGTATCGCCTAAATTAAAGCCGCTTTGTTTTTGACTTGAAACAATATCCCGGGAGAAGCCGTAACTTCCCTGAGTCGTTCCGGTATTAAAATTATTGGGATATATATAATTATTTTTTTCCGCCCAATCCCAGAGTTCGAGATAATCGTCCGTAAGCATTTGCATCATTTTGTGAAACAGTTCGGGATAATCGTACATAGATATCATCATCGTTTCGAGACCCATTAGACAGTTTATGTTAGCGGCGAGACCGACGTAAGGTCCGAAAGAGAGACGAACCGGCATGATATCCCCGATAATATCCTCGACTGTTTTTTTATAGTTTTCTGAATTTTCGAAATTGCAGTAGCGCGGCGATTTTTTAAGCCTGTGAAAATCTTCCTCCAAATCTTTTAACGGATAATCGAGTTTATACGCGAAAGTCTCGTTTATTCTTTTCTCTTGTTTTACGTCGATATCGAAAGGCTTTAGCCCCGCCCATATGCCGATTGCAAATTCTTTCGGCATAACCGTGTCGTCGCAAATATATTCGTACTGTATATAATTAGAATGAAAGTAATATTCTATGTTTCTTGCCGTTTCGCTTTCGCACACAGGTTTCCATAAATGCTCAAATTCCCGGTTAAACGTTCCCCGTTCGAGCGTAATCATAGGGCGTTTGTTCGACTTGCAGTCGTTGTGGGTATACCAGAGGGCTTCTTTTTCGAGCATTTCTTTGCCGTTTGCGGTTTCAAGCTGTTTTTTCGCGAGTTCTCTAATATAATCCCGTTCTTTCCGCGATATTATTTCAGACATAATAACAAATCCTCACTAAAATTTATAAATTTTTATATATTATATCATATTCACAAAAATATAACAACAAAAATCTAAATTTTATGTTATAATAATTAATAATTATTAATTTCAGCAATTCGGGGGAGTAAATTTATGTTCAGAGCGAATCTTTTATACAAAGACGAAGAGTATGTATATAAAAAAGCGAGAATAATAGACGAAAACGTTCTTGACGATTTAAAAATATCGGGAGTTTTTGATTTTTGCGCCCCTCTCGGATTCGACCGGATTAAAAGGGACGACGTAAAATATACGCTTAACGAACTCAGGAATCCGTGCGCCTTAAAAAAAGATATTTTGTTCAGACAGGAGATTTTCAGGTCTTTTCTGGATTTAAAATACGAAGGTCTCGCAAACGATTTATACAAAGCTCTCGAGGATATAAATATTTTATATAAAATAAAGGAAAATTACGATTTCGATTACGGCGGCGACCCGAACGGCATGGAATATTTAAAAGCGGTTAATTATATATTTTTTCTCAAAAGCTATAAATTATTTTTGAATAATATATATGCTTCGCTTGAAAAAATATCGGGGGATTTACGCGGAGAGGAACACGGGTTATACAGGCTGTTTGAGCAAATCAAAACAGAGAAAAACAAAATGGACTCTGACGAAATCGCGAAACCCATAGAAGAATTTCTCGGATATTTCGCCGACAAAAAAAATATATCAGGAGAACTGCGTACCCAAAACGGGGTATTTGCCAAGCTTAATTTCGATACCGACTTAAATCATATAAAAACTTCGAATACAAATAAAATAAAATTTATGGATTTAGTCCGGAGCGTCGAGGATTATCTGGGGATATATAAACCGGAGTATGAAATAAAGGCGAAAGGCAGTCCGGCTTCCGGTTCTGAATCCGGTTCGGACGGAGACGAAACTGAAATATATCTGCCGGATAAATACACTAACTTCGAGAAGCATTTTATTTTACAGTTAATTTACGACGAGGAAGAAAATAATAATATCGATTTTTTTCCTCTGGTGAAAAAAATAGTAGAAATTCACGATAATATAGATATTTCGGGATTTCCGCAGGTTTTCGACCAGATGAAATTTTACCGGACAATATGCAAAATAATAAAAATAATACGGGATTATTCTGAAAATAATTTGTGTTATCCCGATATTTTTGAAAGTTACGGCAATAACGCGAGGTTAAATATAAAAAATATTTTCGACCCCGTGATAATTATTCAGAAGCTCGCGGACTTTCAGGAAAAGCATAACACGAGAAATCTGCCGGACGATAAAATAACGGGCATAATCGCGAATAATTTATCTTTTGACGAAAAAAATCTTTTCGTCGTGACCGGACCGAATAACGGGGGTAAAACCGCGTTTGTGAGAGCGGCGGGGATTTCGGTCATTTTCTCCGGCTGCGGCGCGCCGGTATTTTCTGAAACGGCGGAGATTTCGGCGGGGTTAAATATCCATTCGCATTTTACTGCAAACGAAACGCATTTAAAAGAAAGCGGCAGACTTCAGGACGAAATAAACAGACTTAATAAAGTCATAGAAAACTGCGATAATTTAAGCTTTATTATATTAAACGAGACTTTTGCCGGAACAAATTCTATAAAAGCCCTGAGCCTGTTCGAGGATTTTTTACAGCGTCTCGAAAAGATAAATTTTCTGTGCGTATACGTAACGCATTTTCATAATATCGCGTTTTCTGTCGAGGATAAAACAGGACAGGATTTATATGATAAATGCGATAATTTAATCGCCGTTATAGATAGTTCAAGCGGGGTAAGGACATATAAAATCCTGCCGGTTAAGCCTTCGGACACGTCGTATTCAAAAGATATTGTAATAAAGCATAATTTAAGCTGGGAACAATTAAAGGCGAATCTGGGGATAATATAATAAATATCAGAGAGGTTTTAAATTCATGAACAGATTTTCTATATTATACGGCGAGAACAGCGGACGGGAAGTTCAGGTTAAGATGGACAATAACGCTCTGCGCGACGACGGGCAGAATAAATATAGATACGATTTTAAAAATATACTGGACGATTTGAACCTGCGCGAAATCAGCGGGTTTACGAATCTTTCAAATAAAGACATAGATTTCGTCTTAAATATCGCCTCGGATTTTAACAGCTCTGAACAGGATGTTAAAATGCGCCTCGGAATTATTAAAGACTTTTTGAATATCCGGGGATTTTACGATATGTTCGACAGCCAAATGCGTCATTTCGTCGATTTGAGGGAAAAACTCGCGAACGCGAAACGAAACATGATGAGAGTCCACGCCGACGTAAGCGCGGAGACTTCTTTTCTTAACTATAATAAAATAGTCCACGC
Organism: Oscillospiraceae bacterium; assembly: GCA_009777355.1. Lineage (GTDB taxonomy): Bacteria > Bacillota > Clostridia > Oscillospirales > WRJC01 > WRJC01. Next base: position 22,245 of record WRMA01000006.1, read on the forward strand.
CTGCTCGTTTTTTTCACTGACGTACAGAACGGTTTTTAATTTATACAGAGAGTTTAAAGACCCGAAAACAGAAAGTCCGCGTTTTCTCGAACTTGCCGGATTTTTGGAAGAGCTTGTAGAGAATACGCAGTTTAAACAGTTAAACGAAGAGTGTAAAATATTCTGCGACCACATAAACGAAGGCGTTATTTTCGACGTAGATATAAAAATGAATTCTATTCTGAGAATAATTTCTTTGAGACTGACCGATTTCAGATATGTAAAGCCGGTGCAGACGGGATTGTTCTATTCGGTTATGCGCGCTCTCGCAATCGAAGAAAAAACAGAGGAGAATAAAAAAATATATATAGATAAAAAATTTACCCGGGAGAGTTTAATTTCAAATAAGGACGACGCGTATTTAAAAGGCGGCATAGAATATCAGATTAATTTAACCGCCAGACGCCTCGCCGCGATTTACGAAACTCTTATAGATTTGTTTTCCGATATATATCATGAGCTTGTGTTTTATAAATACGCGGTAAATATGACCGGATATATGAAAGCTTCGGGAATCCCGTATTGTCTGCCGGAGATTTCTGATACAAATAATATAAACGCCGGCGGCTGTTCGGCTGAAATAGAAGGACTATGCGATATAACTCTTGCAACTGCGTTTAAAAACGCGGAAGCAAAATTCGAAGTCGTCCAAAACGATTATATATTAAATCCGGAAGATAAAATAAATATAATAACGGGAGCGAACCAAAGCGGAAAGACGACGTTTTTGAGAGCCCTCGGGGCTGCTCTGGTTTTCGCGAGAGCGGGACTTCCCGTGCCGGCGGTAAGGGCGAAAATAAATTTATTCAGGAATTTATATTCGCATTTCCAGAGATACGACGAAGACTTAAAAAACGAGGGTCAGCTCGACACAGAGCTTGCGGAGATGTCGGCGATTGTATATTCAGCCGGCAAAGACAGCATAGTTTTGATGAACGAGTCTTTTTCTTCTACGGGGTTGAAAGACGCGGCGCAAATCGCGTCGGACGTTTTGTCCGCGTTTTCCCACACCGGGGTTAAAGTGATTTACGTGACGCATATCCCCGGCATGAAAAGCAAGCTGAGCCAATCCGGAAATCTCGACCCTGAATCGAAAGAAAATATAAAGTTATATAAAACGGGGCAGAAAAACGACGGCAGCCCGTCGTTTAAGCTGGAGAGCGTTACCATGTAGGGGCGGCCATTGGCCGTCCGTCTGAAAAACGTCAAAACTGCGTTGGTTTTGCGGACGCGCAATGCGCGCCCCTACAAAATCAACCCCAAATGACGTCAAAATTTTTTTTATGCGGTTGCCCTAAAATTATTTTTTAATATCTCCCCAACTCTAATCCCTTTTCGACAAAATATTTATACGTCTCATATTCGACCGTTTTGGGGATTGAATGGTCTGAATGGAGAAAATACGCGAAGCCTTCTTTGACTATCGGGATTTTACCCTCGAGTTCCGCGTCGATGATTTTTTTGTCGTTCGAATATAAAGCGCGTACGTCAATCCCGCCCATCAAAGATATTTTATCCCCGAAATTTTTATAGATTCTAAGTAAATCCATACCCGCCTTAACTTCGATAACTTGCAGGCCGTCTATTCCCGATTCTATTATATGCGGCAGCAGAGGCTCTATAAATCCGCACGAATGCATCATGACCTTAAAATCTTTGCTTATTGAATGGGCGTAGTCAAAAGTCGCCTTGTGGCTCGGCATTATAAATTTTCTGTACATCGAAGGCGACATAAACGGCGCGTTCTTGAACCCCATGTCTTCGTAAATAAACATACCGTCCGGAGCGCCTTCTTTGTCGAACAATATCTCCCACATACCAATCATCGCTTTTGTGTAGGTCTCGCACATATCAAGCACCCATTCGGGGTCTTCAATCATTGCCGCGAGCATATGCTCGTGACCGCATACGGGATGCATGAGTTCGAACACGTGAGCTCCCGACCACATGAAAAACTTATTGTTTTCGGCGGCGTATTTTTTCGCGTTTCCGTAAGACTCGAAGCCGATTCTTTTGGGGTCCGCGAAAATATTCGGCTTAATCAACTCTTCCCATTTTTCGCGGCAGTTCACGGTAAAATCAACGTGCTCGGGAGTTGTGTCGTGTTTTTTGTGACGGCGTAAAATCGCGTAATTCTGGTCTTTTGTAGTTATTGTGTCCTCGTCCTCGGCGACGACTTCGGGAGTGTAGTTCAAATCCCCCGCGTAATTAAACCATCCCGCCATAGCTACGTCGTAATTAAAATGTATGTTAAAATCAGTTCCTTCGGGTATTTTGCCTTTTTCGAACCAGTCTTTGTAAGTATCGCCCCAAAAATGCTCGTAGAGACCGATTCTGTCGGGCTTTTTGTGATTAAAAAGCAGCTCCGCGCGTTCGCGTCCTGTAAGTTCAGCCATGATTTAATTTACCCCCTGCGTTATTTATTATTTTGTGTTTGTTATGTTAAATATTATTATAAATCATTTGATTTATTAAGTCAAGGATTTATTTTTTTGTTTTTAATAAAATTAACAAACTGTTCGGGAGTTAATATGACGTCCTGTTGTCATATTAACTGTGATATAATTATAGTTACGCGGACAAAACATATGTTTGCGCAATAACAAACACATAATTTTAAAAAAGAAAGAGAGGAATTTAAAATGCCGAGAGCTCCCGCAAAATTAAAAGTAAGAATGTGTCAGAGATGCAACGGAGGATTTATCGAACGGTTTGAAAAACTGCTCGAGGACAAAAACGTGAAACTGGAGAAAAAATGCGTCGGAAACGGTAAATGCGGACAAACCACCCCGTTCTGCCGAATCGACAAAAAAGAAGGGAATGTTATTCTCGAAGCGGCTACGGTCGAAGAACTCGCGGCTTTGGTCGGATAGACGATTTGACGGTTTAATCCCCCCGCCCTGCGGGCATCCCCCCTTTAACAAGGGGGGCTCGGGGTTAATTTACGCCCCCCTTGTTAAAGGGGGGAAAGCGACGAAGTCGCAGGGGGGATTAGAAACGTGAAAAAACGATTATAACCGTTTTGTATCTTGAAAATACCCGGAGATTATGTTAAAATAACAAAAGAAAAAAGAAAGGCGGATATATAAAAATTTATGCCGTTTATTTTACCGGAAGATAATAAAAATAATAATAAAATAGATATAAAACCGTCGGGGATTTTAAAGGTTTCGCCGCGTCCCGGTTTGAACGAGGAACAGGAGAGCGTGAAAAAAAGAGTTTCCGGCAAAAAAACTCTGATACCGGCCGCGGCTGTTATAACCGTTATAATTGTTTCCGTTATAGTTTATTTTAATGTTTTTGCCGGCGCTGATAAAGAGAATCAGCCGGATATCGATAATGTTAATATTATTCCCGATATGAATACCGCGCCGCCTGAGTCTGACGTTTGCGGCTGGTGGGTATTCTTTGACCGGGTCGAATCCCGAAGCGGAATCGAAAATCCGGGCCCGAATAAAAATATGCCTCCGGCTCTGGTTTTCAGCGAACTTGAATTTTTCGAGGACAAAACGGTCCGGATAAGGCATCCAGGCGGCGAAACTGAACTCTATAACTGGAGTATGAGCGGAGATATATTCAGCGTACTTCCCGATAATATAAGCGTTTATGAAATAAAAAATATAGATAAGATTGATTATATGCTTGTAAAATGCGAGTCGCTCGATTTAAAAATATATTCTGAAACCACGGGATATTTTATTTTAAAGAGAGACAGGGAAAGATATATCGACCCGGGAGACGACGTAAGAAACAAAGATTTGAGAAATTATGATTTCTCGGTTTACGGCAATTTGTTAAATAATATTTTGTTTAACGCTTCGACGAGATTTACGTCCGACAGAAATAAAATAGGCGGAGGAGATTACAGATATCAGCCCGGGTATATAATCGAACGGGGGAAAAATCCCGGACTCGGGATTAAATCCCTGCATGAATCCGGCATAACCGGAGAGGGAGTGACAATCGCGGTAATCGACGAGGCTTTGAATTTGGACCACCCGGAGTATAAAGGCAAAATAATAGGCTATAAAAATTTCGGGAATGAACTTTCAAGCCTTCAGGGTCCGGCCGCCGCGAGTCTTCTCGCGGGGGAAAGCGTCGGGGTTTCCCCGGGCGTTAAGATATATTACGCCGCAGTTCCTGCATACGACGAAGAATACGACGCGAAATATTATGCCGACGCTCTCGACTGGATTGTTGAAGTAAACCAAACTTTACCGGAAGGCGAAAAAATAAGGGCGGCGTGTATAACTCCGAATCCCCGCAATCCGACGCCTTGGATAAACGTAAGCAAATATCTCGAAAGTTTCAGGAGAGCGTCGGAGGCGGGTATTCTCGTTTTGGACTGCACGGACGAACACGGGGTTATAGTAGGAGCGTGCCGGTTTAATTTGGACGACCCCGACGACGTAAGTTTGTGCGTTCCGGTAAACGCCTACAGGATTTTCATAGCGCAGAATCACTATTACGGCGACGAATTAAGAGAAATATATAACGATAACGATAAAAGCGTCAATGAAAATATGCTGAGAGTCCCCATAGGCTACAGAACGATGGCTCAGGCGACCGGTTCGGGAGAGTTTTCCTATCAGTACGACGGACGGGGGGTTTTAAGCTGGGCTCTGCCGTATATGACGGGGGTTCTTGCGATGGGCTGGCAGGTCAGACCCGAGCTTACTCCGGACGAAATCATAGAAATATTGTTTGACGCGGCGTATATTGACGACAGAGGCAACAAATATATTTACCCGGCGAATTTTATAGAATCAATAGTTAATAAATAATAATTTAAATTAAAGAGAGGATATTAATAATGGGATTTTCTATAGTTAAAGTTTACAGAGAGAGCTTGCCGAATTTAAAATTCATAGGCAAAAAATATGTCGACGCGGACAGAGTAGACGGTCTGTTCGGCGCGAGATGGGGGGAATGGTTCGAGAACGGCTGGTTTAACAAGCTTGAAAAAGAAATAGAGATGCTGCCGAAAGAAAACGAGGGAGCGGCGTATCTGGGATTTATGCAGTTTAACGACGAAGTTTTTGAATACTGGATAGGTATGTTCGCCGCGGAAAACTCGCCCGTTCCGTTAGGGTTCGAATATATAAACCTGCCCGCCGGGGATATCGCGACCGCATGGATTCACGGAAGAGAGGACAACGGCGAGATTTACGGAATCGCTCCGCATAACGCTTGCGTCGATAAATTTGTCGAAAAAGGCTGGCGGCTTAACGAAAAATACAGCGTCGAGCGTTATCAGTGCCCGCGGTTCACAAACGCGGACAAAGACGGCAAAGTTATACTCGACTACTGCATTTATATAAAATAGATTTGTTTTATATAATAGACCCCTTGCGAAATCACGTTACCGTGTAGGGGCGCGCATTGCGCGTCCGCAAAACCAACGCAGTTTTGACGTTTTTCAGACGGACGGCCAATGGCCGCCCCTACAGTCAGGATTTTAATTTCTGCGAAAAAACGATTATAATTATTTTTTATCTTGACAATATCAGGCGATTGTGTTAAAATATTGGAATTGTGTGATTTTAAATTCAGGATTTAATAAGGAGTTTGATAAATTTTATGACGAAATGCGTTAATCCGAACTGCGGCAATTATAAGCAGGAACTGGACGACGGTCTGGAAATATGCCCCGCCTGCAATCAGCCCACGGAAACAATAACAACTTCGGGCGACAGCATGAGAAAGCTCGCGCCCGTCGCGGCGATTGGGTCTGTCTTGTCTATATTACTTACGTTTTTTCTGTTTGACTGGGTGCCTAATTTTTACGTTTCGTTCGGCATAGGAGTCGTTTTAATAGCGGGCTGCATAGTCTTTGCGTTCATAACGAAAGTAAGGGGCGCGATTATCACGACGATTGCCTCGGCTCTGGGCTTTATCGGCATATTTTTCTACTACGGCGTTTTCTAGAAAAAATAATAATTAAAAAAATCGGGAGATTATTTATTTAATCTCTTGATTTTTTATGTCGTTTATATTAGAATATATATATAGTTAAAAATATTATTTAATTTAAAAGGAGAAAAAATCATGGCAAATAAAAAAATACCCAATATAGGCGTTCATCATTTAGCTTTATCGGCGGCCGATTTGGACAAATCGGTAAAATTCTATACCGAAGGTCTCGGGTTTGAGCTTGCAGCGAAATGGGGCGAGGGAACGAGCGGCGCGGTTCTGCTTGACATAGGCGACGGCAGTCATCTTGAAATTTTCGCGAACGGAAACCCGAACGAACAAAAGGACGCGAAGTTTTCGCATTACGCATTCGCGACGAGCAATCCCGATATCGCCTACGAAAACGCTCTTAAAGCGGGCGCGGTATCGCAAATGCCGCCTAAAAACGTCGATATTCCGTCCGACCCGGTAATGCCCGTAAGAATCGCGTTCGTAAGAGGTCCGGACGGAGAGGTCATAGAATTTTTTAAAGTTTTGTAAAATTTTTATAAGAGGATAAGTAAATATTTATGAAAGCTATAATAGTGAAAATTTTTGTTAAAGAAGACTGCATAGAAAAATTCAAAGAAATCAGTTTTTATAATTCCGAAAATTCACGCAAAGAATCGGGCTGTTTAAGATTCGACGTTATTCAGGCGGAGGAGAATCCCGCGTTGTTTTTTCTCTATGAGATTTATAAATCGGACGAAGCAATAGAAGAACACAGAAAAACCGCGCATTATAAAAAATGGCGCGAAACAGTCGCAGACATGTCGCCTGAGGATAACCCGCGGGTAAGCGTACGGGGAATCCCGCTATGCCCAAGCGAAGAAGAAGACTATTAAATCAAAAATTACAGGCTTAATATAGTAATATTTTAGTTATTGTCAGCTATGCATCTGTAAATATTCTTTGACTCCGTTTTGAAGAATTTGGGAGAAATTAGCTTGTTTTTTCTCGCCCGCTTCTTTAAGCCACAACGGAATAGTTACGTTTAATTTTACTGATTTGTTCGCGAAAAATTTCACGTAAAATTCAGTATCGCACGCGACTAAATTTACTATATTGCCTTCCTCCGTTTTAATATCGCTCGCTTTACTTGGTCTGGGAATTGCCTGACCGTCTTTTTCCATGTCATATAATACGTAACACAGTACGTCTTCCGCCATCGCCATTGCGTCTTGAAAATCGTTTCCCTGTGTGAAAGCGCTTTCCAAATCAGGAAAAAACACGCAGTAACCACCTAATTCTTCATCTGGTTCAAATATCGCCGGAAATACATATTTCGCCATAATTTCACTCCTATCTTTTCAAGCCTGATTGTTTTAATATTGCGTGATAAGTTCCTTTTTTCACATCTTGAATGTCATGTCTGCCTACGCGGAAAGAATCGTTCGTTATCGGGCTGAACCATTTTTCGTGACCGGAACCTTCTTCGATTTTATAACAGCCGTATTGTTTCAACAACTTTTTCAATTCTGAATATTTCATTATTATTATCCTTTCCCATATATATTATACTCCTTTTTATGCGTATTGTCAAGGTTTGTTTTTGAGGTTTTGTTGGCATGGTTAAACCTCCTCTTGAACGAGCTTTGGATTTACATGAACGGGGGGGTGGTTTATAAGATACATTGTATCAACCATGTTAATGAATATCTGCACGTATTGTAGCAGGACATCAAACCCAATATCTTCATGCTTATTTTTATAATGGGTGTAGTTGTTTCCTAATACTCTGATAACATCTGCCGGTATTTGCGCTTCAAAGAATGATAAATAGCTTTTTATTGCTTCGGCTAACTTTACCCCAGATACTTCCTCGGCAGTTTTCCCGTGTTCTGCAATAGCATAATCTTTGACGAGAATTTCTATTGAGTTACGGTAACCAGTTCCCGCTAATTCTATAAAACCGTTTTCTTCTGCCCATTTCGCCTGCTTAAATAATTCTGCAAAACGAGGTGATACATTGGATATGGACTCAGGCAGTTGATGCTGCACATTAGGTGGATACGTTGAAATCAACTTCGCGTTGATAAATTCTTTATCAACGGTATATGTAGAGTAGAATTGTTTATTGCAACATTTTACTTGAAAAGTAATTAAAACAACAAATCCATTGTTAAAATTACACTCTTGATGCTGTTCCTGTTTTGGTTCAACATATGCTCCGCAATAGGGACAAATAACAGGCGTTTCAACTTCCCTATAAATTGGGTCTCCCCCTCTATGATATAATAGCATCCTCATTACATCTGTTTTTTTCATTCCTCTAATTCCTCCTTAGTTTCAATATTGATTTAAATCTCTTCTAACCCACTTCAATCGCCTGATTCAGCGCGAACGAATATATATAAGCTTTGTCGACAGGCTTGCCCAGAATCTCTCCGACCGCTATGCAGTAATATTTAATCTGCCGTTTATGCCGTCTTATCAAAATCTTTTCGCCGTCCGGACGGTGAACCTGGTCGGTCTTGAAATCCACGACGTATACCCGCCCGGCTTTGTCCTCGAAAAATAAATCTATCGCTCCCTGAACCAGTATATATTCCCCAACGAAGCCTTTTTCTTCATGATAATTGCCGTAATTATCGCCGTAATAATCGTTTGCCGATACTTTTAAATTGAACGGGGTCTCCCTGTAAACTCTCTTCGCGGATTTTATTTCCGTATATAAATCGGACGCGAAAAATTGATTAAGCGGATAAAATTTTATTCTCGAAAACTGCGCCTCGCTCAGAAAACCTTTGCTTAATAAATTTTCGGCTTCGTTTTCGGCGCCGAAAATTTCCGCGTACTCGAAATCCGCGAACTGCATAAACATATGCGCCGCCGTTCCCGCAAGCGCGGGGGCGTCTTTTATGTTTTTATTGTTATACAGGCTTGATAAATTCGAGTCCGTTCCCGTTTCTTCGAGAAATCTCGGCAAGGGAGACATCTCCGTTTCTTTTAACGCCTGCAGCGCGTACTCGTCCTCGAAATTATTCAGAACCCCCGGCTTTAATTTCGTCACGAGGACTTTTGCCGGAATTTTCGACAAATCCAGCCTGTTATTTTTTTTATACTCAAAATCATACATACGCCGGAGCTGCCGGGAGTATCCGTCGAAATCCCCCGTCTGCGAACGGTCAGGCAAAACATCCCCGGATATTATAACGGGGGTCGAATCCGCAATCATTTCGCGCAGTCTTCCCGAATACGCCAAATCGACTTCGAAATCTATATCGGTTTTGTTTTTGCCGTTTTTGTCAAGCAATACGGCCGTAAGCCATTTTAACATATTGTTCATTCCCGAAAAACCCGCCGGGGTAAGATTTACTTCTGAATTTTTCTCCAGAAATTGATTGATATTATCCGCGCCGCCCGTTATTATAAGCCTGTCGGCGGCCCTCGTCAGGGCGACGTATAATATTCTCGCTTCCTCGCCTATTATGCCGCTCTTGATTTTCTCCGAAAATAATTTTTTAAAAGGCGTTTTTTCTATGCCGATTTCGTCGCCGTATTTCAAGTCGAAATATACCCCCTCGTCGCTCATGACCGGATTTCCCTGATAATCGATTCTGTTAAAGAGTCCGCCCGTATCGGCAAGTATGCAGACGGGAAACTCGAGACCTTTTGACTTGTGTATACTCATGATTTTTACTACGTCGCTGTTTTCGGATATGATTTTCGCTTTCTCAAAATCGTCCCTGCCGTTCTGAACGTCGTTAAGATAATTCAAAAACCCATATAAACCTCTGAACGTCGTTTCCTCGAATTTTCTCGCGTATTCGTATAAAAGCATAAGATTCGCCTTGCGTTCGGCGGCGAAATTTTCAAGCGCGATTTTCGCCGTTATATCTGTCTGCCTGTAAAGATACCAGATTAATTTGTCGACTGGTAAAATTCTCGATTTAGCCCGCCATAAATTCAGCTTTTCCGTGAAATCCAGGCATTTTTTCCTCAGTTCGGGAAACTCCCCCGATTCCGAATATAATTTAATATATTTATATAACGGCTCCTGATATATTTCAGATATATCGGGTTTAGGCGGAAATTTCTTGATATAAATCAAGTCGTCCAGAGAAAAATCAAACAGGGGGCTTCTTAAAACCGCGGCGAGGTCGATATCTCTCGTCGGGTTGTCAATCGTTTTAAGCAGAGAGACAATAAGCATAATTTCAGCGCTCGATAAAAACCCCTGCGACTTGTCAGTATAACACGCGACGCCGTATTTTTTTAAAGCGTCCGCGTAAATACCGCTCTTTTTATATCCGCGCATTAATATAGTTATATGCCTGGGCAGTATTTTCTGCCCGTTTCTTAATTTATTATCGCCGTTCAGTAAATCTCTTATAATAAGCGCGACGTATTCGGCCTCCGTCGATACTACGGATTCTAATATATCAGAATCGCCGCCGTTATTATTATCAGTCTCATAACTCACGGGATAATTTTCAGAATCAAAAATTTCAGCGTCGTCCGAGTAATCCCCGGGATTTTCTTCGCTTTCTCTTATATTTTCTCCGCGGCTCTTCTCAACCAGCGCGAATTTTACTGCAGGATTATAAAATTCTTCTGTCTGCGTTCCCGCTTCCAGAACCTCGCCGCCTTTGTATTCTATGCCGCCTAACTTTTCAGAAAATAATCTCGTAAAAATATAATTTATAAAATCTATAATATTCCCGGCGCTTCTGAAATTCTTTCTTAAATATATTTTCCGCGGACTTTTTTTATGAGATTCTTCGCCGTTATATTCTTCGAACGCTTTTGAATACCCCGCGAATATATCGGGTTTCGCTCCCCTGAACGCATATATGCTCTGCTTTATATCGCCGACCATAAATCTGTTGCCGCCGCCGTTTTTCCCCGTAATATCTATATAGTCCGGCTCGTTCGGTTCTTTTGATATTGCCCGGAATATTATATCCTGCATTTTATTCGTGTCCTGATATTCGTCGATATATATCTCTTTAAAATTATTCTTAACCCGTTTTGCCAGTTCGGTCTCGTATATCTCTCCGTTTCCGCCGATTCTCTCAACTAATAATTTTACCGCGAATCTTTCGAGGTCAGAAAATTCGAAAGATTTAAGCCGTATTTTTTCGTTTGACAGTTCGGCGTCGAATACCCCGATAAAATCTTTCAGAACGATAAGAGATTTTTCATAGCTTCCGGCGAATCTTTTTATATCCGAAAAATCATGCGAGAATAATTTCTGTATATAATTTATATAATCTCTTATATATTTATTTTTTTTATCTATAGTCTCTTTAAGCGCGAGGGACTCAATATCGTCTTTGTTTATTCTGTTTGACCCGACTTTTATATTTTCGTAATTGCGGCATAAATTATAAGCGTCGTTATAACTGTAGGGATAACCGGGTTCAATAATTTCAGAAAGACGCAGAAAAAACTCCCGGGAGTTTTCAAGCGTTCCCGAGTATTTTTTGTCCAGGATTTCAAATCTGACCGAGCTTATATGAGACGTTATTTTCTTGATTTCAGTTAAAGCGTCCGAAATCCCGTCCTTTAATAAATCCCTGATATTCTCTCCGAATTTCGTCGAGAAAAACCCGGATATATTATCTGTGATTTCTCTCATGATTTCGATTTGAGAGTCGAATAATTTAAAATTCTCCGTCTGCGAAATGATTTTCTCGCGCATTTTTAAGATAACGCCGTAAATATTCTCGTCGTTTCTCGCTCCCAGGAAATTTTCGATTGCCGTAATAAAATCTTCGTGGGTAAAATTCTTATTTTCATAGATTTGACTGCCGCGGGTATAATATTTATCGAGAAGAGCGTCCAGTAAATTTCGTTTTATTATAGACATTTCGTTCTGGTCGGCGAGCCTGAATTTCGCGGGGATTCCCAGCTTCTCAAAATTCGATTTGATTAAATCGAGACAAAACGAATGGATTGTGCTGATATTCGCCCTGCCGAGTAAAATCTGCTGTCTTTTAAGATGCGCGTTATTTATATCTTCCGCGAGTTTTTTATTTATCGCGTTCGAAATTTTATTTTTCAAATCGTTTGCCGAAGCTCTCGTAAAAGTCACGACTAAAAAATCAGTGACGTTCGAATAATCATTTTCGCCGCCGCTGATTTTTTGTATTATTCTCTCGGTTAAAACGGACGTTTTCCCCGAGCCCGCTCCCGCCGAAACAAGTATAGTTCCGGAGTCCGATTCTATTGCGTTCCTCTGTTCTTTTGTAAACCGCATAATATTTATAATTATTATTTATTAATTTAATTAGCGTAATCTCCCGGCATATTCATGACGACCGCGTCCGTTGCCCTGAATGCGTTGGCTTCCCTCTCGTGGCACGTGAAAATGAACACCTGCGTTTTTTTCGACATCGAGGCGATTACTTTAAGTAAATTGTCAAGCCTGCGGGAATCGAGATTGGAGAACGATTCGTCGCATATAAGCGGCGGCATCTCGCTCTCGAACAGCAAATCCAGAAGAGCCATGCGCATACACAGATAGGCCGCGTCCCGCGTGCCCGCGGAAAAATGCGTCAAATCCCTTTTAGCGCCGTCGGATTTAGGCTGCGTTATTTCGACGCCGAAAAATTTATCTGAAATAAAATCTTCGTATTTGTCTCCCGTGAGAAGCTTAAAAAGATTCCCCGCCGATTCGCTTAATCTGGGAGCTATGCTGTTCCTCAGTTCGTTGCACGACAAAACGAGCGTATCCGTCGCGAGCTGCAGCGCGTTGTATCTGGCGGTCAGCTCGTCTATTCTCTCCTCCAGAAAATTAATCTGGCTCTCCAAAATAACCGGGTCGGGCATTTTTGCCGAAATAGTCGCGATGTTTTTACCGATTTCCCCTTCTTTTTCCCTCATACTTTCAGAGGCTTTAGAGATAAAATCGAGCTCTTTCGCAATCTGCTTCTCGTCGTAATTAGGCTTTCTCGCCGCCGCCGCAAGCTTCCTGAGTTCTTTTTCGTCGCAGCCTTCGAGCATAGCGTCGAGTTTGATTTGATTCTGTTCGCAGACTACCCTCGCTTTTTGTATCTCCTCGGCCGCCTCGGACGCGGCCTTCGCGTATTTTATAAAATCCTCCGGGGATTTATCGTCCGATTCGGGCGTTCTGTTCCATTTAAGCAGCAGCTCTCTCGCTTCCGAATATACCCCGTCGAATTCTTTTTCAGCGTCCATAACCATGCTTTCGCACTCTTCCAAATCGCTCCTTAAAATCTCAAGCTGCGCTTCGGTATCCGGATAATCGTCCAGAACATAGGCGAAATCAGTCTCGTTCTTAAAATCGAACGACGAGTAGAAAGCCTCGATTCCGTTTCTTTTATTTTTCTCCAGGAAAACAAATAGCGCCGTCATTACGGCAAACAGCGCGGAAAATCCGTAAAGCGCGATATTTTTATATATATCGAGAAAATACAACGCCGAAATACCCGCCGCAGAAACAAACACAAGAGCCGCGCATATAAACTTAAACAGCTTAAAAATACTCTGCGACTGCTTTAATCTGTCGTATTCGTCGCCTACGCTGTCTACTCCCCCGGCGTTTTCTATTACTTTAAAATTTTTATTTTTCTCGACCGCGTCGCCGTACTTCGCGGAAGAAATATTCCTCTGTTCGGTATAGCCCTGAAGCTTGTCCTTTTTCTCCCCGACTCTCGCGGATATATCCATAAGCTCCCTCGAATAGTTCATATCGGGGATAAAATCCCCGTGCGAATTTCTCGCGATTACTTTTTTGACGTTTTCTTTTAAGCGTTCGGCTTGTTTTCTCGCGCTTTCTATTTTCTGGAGTTCCTGGCTCGCGTTATACGCCTTGTAATTTTCGAGCTCGTCGTTGAGTTCGTTCTGCTTTGCGTTATGGGTCAGCATTTTTTCTTCCAAATCTTTTATCATGCCTTCCATTCTAATCAACTCTTTCTGGTCGCTTATGGAATTTTGCAAAGATTTTTTCAAATCGTCCCTTTTTTTGGATATATTAAATATCGCTCCGGATTTAACCCCCGTCTCTTTGTCTTCGAACAGCAAAATATCTTTCGCGTCCTGCAAACGCCGGAGCGTTTTCTGCGAATTAATATCCTCGTCCGCAGTAAATAATATATTCTGTATCATATCGGCGAGACCCTCGCCGCCTATTTCGCTCGTGTCAAACTGTTTTAAAAACGCGGTTTTTACGAATACTTCCTCGCTCATCTTAAAGAAAAACTCTCCCGGCTCCTCTTCGTTCTGCAGAACTATATTCGTGCTTAAATCTATAAGACGGGTCCGTTCGACGGACGAATCAGAATATTCCCTCTCGATTTTATATTTTCTGTCTTTAAAATGCACTATCATACTCCCCGCGACTTTATTTTTATCCCACGGGGTGTATAATTTCCTTTCGTTTTCAGATAATACGGGCGATTTCTCGCCGGAATATCCGAACAGCATAAATTTAATAAACGCCGCAATCATAGATTTACCGGATTCGTTCGACCCGTAAAAGACGTTTATTCTGTTATTTATCGTGACGTGAAGATTTTTCAGCATCCCGAAGCTTTCAATATCAATTCTTTCAATCAGCATAATTTATTTTCCCATTTATTTATATTTATGTAATCTTCAAATTCTTCTTTATTTAAAGTAAAAACTTCTTTGAAGTAAAAATTTTTAAACCTCCTGAACGCAAACCGTACAAAATATTCCTCCGCTTTTGACGAAAGTCGCACGGTCAAAGGATTTAATCGCGACATTATCCCGTCTAATTCTTTTAGTTCTTGGTCAGTAAGCGGATAACCTTCTTCATTATATACTAATATATAGCTTAAATTTTCTCTGATAAAACATAAATCTTTTTTGGTTATGTCCATAAACATCAATAAACTTTCGCATATTTTCAATTTTAATTCAAGTTTTACCTCCTTACCGATTCTGCCGTTTTTAAATTCTATAAAATACATTTTTCCATCATCGGCTATGTACAGAGCGTCGTTTGACGCCGGTCTTTCAGGACCAAATTCTTTACTGCGATTCTTTGCTACATTATCAAAATGTATTACTTGCAGTTGAGAATCGGTCATATAACATTTATTTGTTTCATCGTATGAAGTTTTTTGCAGCGAACTAAAATTTCGTTTAAATATTTCTATTTCTTTTATATCGTTCATGTTTAAATTCCCTGTGATATTTAATATTAATAACCTTCATCCTCTAAATCTTGAATAGGGTCGAAAAGTTTTTTATATACTTTAGAAAGTTTATTTGTAACGTCCGAAATTTCAGACGACTTCCCGTCCTCTAAAATTTCAGCCAGATAATACCTGCATTTATCTGATACCCCGTGTTTTTTCGAATATACTTCGATTGCGTCCAAAAAATACGGGCTGTGGGTGTTGATTAAAATATGCAGGTTAAACTCTTTTTGCAGCATTACAATAACTTCAGCGAACACAAGCTGCCATTTCGGGTGGAGATGAATTTCCGGCTCGTCGAGAATCAACGGCGCGTTGTCTAATATTTTAAAATCAAGCATCAGCGTTTTAAGAATCGCGAACGTTTTAAGCCCGGTCGCCATATTCACCGTTTCGATATTAAGAATAACTTTCTTTTGTTCTTCTCTATAGAAAAAATCTTCATTTTTTTTCTGAACCATTTTACCCGGACAGGCAGTATTAATCAATCCCAAAATTTTCTCAACCCGTTTCAAATAAACCAGTTCCTCTGCGACAGATACTGTTTTATCTCTATTTAAAAGACAGCGTAATAAATGTCGATGGTCAGGAATTCGCTCTCGCCAAGGGTTGCTGGTTTTGTCTATAACAAGAGGGCTGTCAATATATATAATCTCACTTTTTAAACTAATATAATCATAGATTTCCATTTCTTCATTGTTATTTTGAATTTCCATTTTGATTTCAGAATCTTTTATTTTAAGCGTAATTTTGCTTATTTCTTCAGGAGAGTAAATATTGTTTATTTGCATATCGAACTCATTTTCTAATACTCTTCCAATTATACCATAAAATATATCAGAATCCGGAATATTCAATTCGCGCAATTTTTTTGACATATTATCTAAGCTTTTTTCGAGTAATATTTGATTTTCTATATTCATAAATCCCGTAAAAATACAAAACAACATCTTACCGACGGTGCTTTTTCCCGTGTTGTTCTCCCCCGCGATTATTGTGATTCCCGCAATCTCGACGTCCGCGCTCTTTAATCTCCCGACGTTTTTCAGACTAATAAACATAGTGTTTTTTTCTCCCCCCAACTAAAAAATTTTAAATCTATCAGAAATCAATGATATTCAATCCCATAAATGCGTTCGACCCGTACTGCATCGCAAGACGCGCTTCCTCGTGTTCATGTTCTTTCTGCGAATTTAACCTGCCCTCAAGCCTACGGAAAAATATTCCCTTGACCGTCTTATCGTGACGCAGAGCGGCCGAATCTATATACGGCGACGTTTTGTTCTTTACCTGAATAAAATTAAACCCCGTGAACTTCTCCTCAATCGAACGGGTGTTAAATATAAATCCCGGACGGATTATCCCCGTAAGCTCGACCCTTAACGCCGTGTCCTCTTTGAAATTCGCCGCCGCAAGACGTATAGCGTCGATAATCTGCGGCTCCGTTACGTGCTGCGATATATCGACCTGTATCGTCTCGTATTTCCCACGGGAAAACCTGACGGCTTTCATGCCGCATACTTCTTTGCTTATCTCGCCGCACATCGCCCCCCTCGCTCCCGGCTCGTGAAATCCCCGGCCCTCCAGACACCCCGGATATGAAAAATTCGTCTCGCCGACTTTTATCACTCCCGTTCCGTTGTGAACGTGACCAAGGGCTATATAGTCAAACCCGCTTTTTGTTATGTCTGTCTTTGTCACCGGACAAAACTGCGAATCGACCGTCGCCATATCCCCGTGACCGATTAATATATTAATCCTGCCCGTATTCTGCGGCTTTTTGTTCGCGAACGGATTCACCTGCAAAGTCTTGTCTGTGAACGCATAGCCGTAAATATCGACGTTCAACTCGGGGATTTCGATTTTGGTTAAATCGCTCGACTTGAATATATGGACGTTCTCGGGCCATCTCATATATTTATACGGACTCTGCGAGTGATACGGGTCCGCTTCGCCCGGTGAAATAAAAAACCGGCAGTCCGGATAGGACGCGATTTCCCTCGCGATTAAATTCGCGGTGTCCTTCGATATATACTTCTCGTCGAACAAATCGCCCGAAATCAAAAAGATTTTCGCGCCGTACTCTTTGGCGTACATGACCAGCGCCGTGAACGCGCTCCTCGACTCCATACGCCTGAGCTCCGCGTTCCTCGGGTCGTCGAGCGTAAACGGCGAATCGAAATGAACGTCCGCGCAATGAACCATCTTTACCATATCAGTTTATTTAAACCTCCCCGTTTTTTATATTATTGCCCCGAAAATTCCGCGGCAAACGCCTCCGCCGCTTCTTTTCCCGAATTTATATAAATCTCCGCGCACTCCAGAACGACGTCTCTGCCGATATAACGGTCGCGGTTCAGCGCCGAAACGTATTCCTCCAGATATTCCAGGAACAAATAATCTATATTTCCCGTTCCGTCCGCCAAATTATTATACCTCCGGAAAATTTCGGCGGCAAATTCCGTTGTGTCCGTAAATTCGCCCGTTATATCTTCCGGCAGAATATAGCCGATTGCCGAAAGTCTCTGATTCAGGGCCGAGACGGCGGGATTGTCCGCGCCTTTTTTGATTGTCCGGCAGTTTACGAAATTAAGCTGACCGAAATCTTGCCTTTCAGCCTGTAGAAACTCGTCCGCTATTTTTATATCCGGTTCAATCCCGGTTTTATTATAATCTACTCCGTTTGACGATAATAATCTGAAAGTGGTGAACAGTAACGAATCCCCGCCCGATAATTCAAATTCCGCCTGACCTACGGCTTTGCCGACCGTCGTTTCGCCTATAATTACGGCTCCCGTCATATCGCTGAGCGACTGCGCGAAAATCTCCGCCGCGCTCGCGCTCCCTGAATTTACGAGCAGGCATATCTGACTAAACACAAAACCGTCTCCGTAATGACTTAATATATCGTCCCCCTCAACAACGTCTTTGTCTATATACTTCGCTAAAACGACGTCCTCCGCCGTAGAAAATAAGGCGAGACAGTCAAGAACGGCGCCGAAATACCCGCCAGGATTATCCCGCAGGTCTATTATAATATTATCCGTTCCGTTCCCTTTAAGTTCAGAGAGGATTAAATATAAATCATACGCCATATCAGAATCGCTGAAATCCAGTATTTTTATTACTGCGGCGTCTTCGCTTTCCGGAATTTTAAACCCGTCGATATACAGAGTCGGAGCGACAACGAGAGCTTTACTCATAGAAACGGTTACATATTCCCCGTCTCTTTTAACCGTGATTTCGACGCTGTCGCTGTAGGACAGTAAATGCGAAACCAGGTTCACGCCGAGACTTTCGACGTTTATATCCCCGATTTTTATAAATTCGTCTCCCGGTTTAAGACCCGCCTTCTCCGCGGGCGATTCCGTAAACACCTGTATTATCCTTGTATTATATAAATGCCCGTTAGACCCGGGCGTTCCGGTTATTCTTATCCCGTAGCCGCTGAATAAATTACCTGAACCGATTCTTCCTCCCGGCCCCGGAGACGCGCCCGACGCGCTGTAATACGCTCCGTAACTATCGTACGCCGAAACGAGGGAATAACCGAGACGCGGCAGCAGCTCGGGATAATTCGCCAGAAAATTTTCAAGCATCGCGTCGATTGCCTCTTCCCGGGTCACTCCGTACAGACTGTGTTCGACGAACAAATCTATAATTTCGTCAAGATGAGGATGTATGTCGTAATCTATATTTATATTTATATCTGCGTCTTTGTCTTCGGCGTAAACGTCAAAAGACAAAGCCTGTCCGGAAAAAATACCGGACAAAAGTAAAACGCATAATATAATCTCAATAAATTTTATTTTTTTGATTCTTCTTTTCATTTATGTTTTTCTCCCGTTATTTTTAATTCCCGTATTTCGCGTTCACGTTCACGTTCACGGAAGGCTCGGCGAATATCGTGTGCGTAATCATCTCCGACGGGAAACCGTTCGTCTCCGTAACGTACACGAGATGCATCCTGCCGCCCTCCGGCGTCATGTTGTTTACGATTTCTTTCGCCGCGGCGGTCGCAAACCCGATATCGCGCCCGTATTCAGTCGAAACCCTCCCGCCTTTTTCGAGAGTCAGCCACGTTTCAAAAAAACCCTTCCGGCTCATCGTTATTATATCTTTTTTTTCCATATTAAATACGAACCGGCAGTAAGAATCTTTAAACCCGGTCATTTCGCTTTCGTCGTATATTATATCGAGAGAGCCGTCGTCCGTCACTTTTATACTCCCCTCGCACGAAAAATCGTATTTGACGTCGCTCATCTTATACGTCTCGCTGTTATAATAATTGTTCAGATGCAGTATATCCCTGATTTCTTCTCCGCTCTGCGCGTAATCGTAATCCTCGAAGTCTTCGTAATAATCCTCAAATTCGTCAAACTCGCCGTCTCCGAGTCCGGAAAATACCTCCTCGCTCAGGTCTTTGAACTGCTCCGACTGGAGAAGCTCCCTAATCTCGCCGAAAATATCCTCGATTTCACTTTTGATTTCGCTTATCCTCTCCCTGATTCCGTCCGCGCTCTTTATCCGCGTATTATTATCGTCCGGTTCGGATTCGGAACGGCCGGCGCTCCCGGCAAGACTGCTGTAAAACACGTTCTGTCCGACTTCCTCGCGGTTCGCGAGGACGGTCAGCTCTTTTTTTATGCTTTTTATAATATCCGCCCCGCTCGTAATATCCGAGCTTACGAATCTCCTGTATTTTTCGGGCATATCCTCGACCCTTTCTTTCGCAAGTATACCGCCGCTTATATTATTTATGAAAAAAAGCTTGGATATATATTCCGAATTATCGTACATAATAGAATCCGGAGCGTAAGACTCGCCGGAATAATCGTAATGATAACCGCCGCCCGACAAATCGGTCTGCGATATTTTCACCCTGAAATTAAAATTTCCCCCGTCTCTCAATTTTAAACAACCCGCCTTCACGTAATAAATATATACAACCCATATATATTAACACAAATTTTTTAAATAATCAATCCTTTATTTATTATAATATTATTAATATTTTTCTATATTTATTTTTTCTGTTTCTATAACCCCGGATTTTATGTCCAAACCCAGGAAATTCGACGCCGCCCTCTCGAAATTAAGCGTTTTGTCGCTTATATAAATATCGAGGGAACCGTTTATATTATCTATATTATTTATATTATTAAGCATATTTTTTTCTTCGAGCGCAAGC
>WRMA01000007.1 GCA_009777355.1 Oscillospiraceae bacterium
ATCTTCCGGTCCATAACCGTACTCGCCGCTTAATTCTATCCTCTTCTTCTCTTCGTTTACCGCTCTCTCTAAAATCCTGACGTATAAATCATAGCCGACCGCGTCCATTTGTCCGTGCTGCTGCGCTCCGAGTAAATTGCCCGCGCCCCTGATTTCTAAATCTCTCATCGCGATTTTGAACCCCGCGCCAAATTCTGTATATTCGCGTATCGCCGTGAGTCTTTTCGTTGCGATTTCAGTTAGGACTTTATTTTTGGGATACGTAAAGTATGCGTAAGCGCGTCTGTTCGAACGTCCTACCCTGCCCCTTATTTGATGAAGCTGAGAAAGCCCCAGTCTGTCCGCGTCCTCTATTATCAGGGTGTTCGCGTCCGGTATATCTATCCCCGATTCTATAATCGTCGTGCAAACTAATATATCTATTTCGCCCTCGAGCATACTTCGCCATACTTTCGATAAAGCTCCCTCGTCCATCTGTCCGTGGCCCACACCGATTTTTATGTCCTCTCCCAGAATCTCCCCGAGCCTGAACGCTTTCTGCTCTATCGTCTCGACCCTGTTGTGAAGATAAAAAACCTGTCCTCCCCGTCTTATTTCGTTTCTGACTGCTTCCGCTATAATATTCTCGTCGTATTCGAATATATACGTCTGCACGGGAAGTCTGTCTCTCGGCGGTTCTTCTATTGCCGACATATCTCTTATACCCGATAAAGCCATGTTTAAAGTCCTGGGAATAGGCGTAGCGGTTAAAGTTAAAACGTCGATATTTTCGGCGAGCTGCTTTAATTTTTCTTTATGCGCGACCCCGAATCTCTGTTCTTCGTCCACTACTAACAACCCCAGATTTTTAAACTTAATATCTTTCTGTATTATTCTGTGAGTGCCTATAATAATATCTATCTGACCCGTTCTTAATTTTTTGATAATCTCGTCCTGTTCTTTTTTTGACCTGAATCTCGACAGCATTTCTATTTTAACGGGAAATTCCCTGAATCTGGAT
Organism: Oscillospiraceae bacterium; assembly: GCA_009777355.1. Classification (GTDB taxonomy): domain Bacteria; phylum Bacillota; class Clostridia; order Oscillospirales; family WRJC01; genus WRJC01. Next base: position 1,001 of record WRMA01000007.1, read on the forward strand.
AAAATCGTCTGGTAATGCTGCCACGCCAAAATCGTCGTCGGAACTAAAATCGCCGCCTGCATAGACTCGGAAACGCACTTAAACACGGCTCTTAACGCGACTTCTGTCTTGCCGAACCCTACGTCTCCGCATAATAACCTGTCCATAGGAACAGGATTCATCATGTCTTCTTTGATTTGTTCGGAACAGATTAATTGGTCGTCCGTTTCGGCATACTCAAATAAACTCTCGAAATCTTTCTGCCATTCTGTGTCTTCAGAAAAAGCGTGGCCTTTTTTCTGCTGTCTGGCGGCGTATAATTTTATGAGCTCGCGGGCGATATCCCTCGCGGCGTATTTCGCCTTCGCCTTCGCTTTCGTCCAGCCCGAACCGCCCATTTTCGACAGCTTGACGCTTCCCTCTCCTCCGTCGCTGCCCGCGCCTATATATTTCGACACTAAATCGAGCTGACTGCACGGAACGTATAAAATATCCGTTCCAAGATAGGCGATTTTAATAAAATCTTTCTGAACCCCCGAAACTTCGAGTCTTTCGACCGCGACGAATCTGCCGATGCCGTAATTATTATGCACGACGTAATCCCCCGGAGATAAATCGGTATACGACATGAGCTTCTGTCTCGCGGTTTTAGCGTATTTACCCCCGGACTGCCGGACTATCCCCGATTCGCCCCGTCCCCGTCTCGCTCCGGCTCCGGCGGGCCTTTTGTCCGAACCCCCGTCCGTAATCAGCGCGAACTTCTGTCCGGGCAGTTCGAACCCCGGTATAGAAAATATTGCATTAGCCCCCTTCCGTGAAGGGGGTGGCAAAATGTCCGCAGACATTTTGACGGGGGTTGGCGTATTTTTTTGCAACCCCCGCCCTTCGGGCACCCCCTTCACAAGAAGGGGGCTTTCGTTAAGAGGGCGGCTTTTATTATTATCGCCGATTCTCGGGGTTTTTACGAGAGTGACTAACCCCTCGGGTATATCGTCTATATTATTACATTTGCCAAATTCCGGGAGAATATATTTAACCCCCGAATCCTCAAGATAATCGGCGAAGCTTTTTATTCCCGCGTCCGAATCGAGGAAAACCAGAGTCTTATATTGATTTTCGCAGTATTTGCTTAAATCGTCCTTTAAAATTTCGAAACCGTCTGAAAATCCCGCCGTCTGCCTTGAATTAAAAGAATAAATCCCCGATAATCTCATGTCCGAACTGCTTTGCCCGCTTAAAAAATTATCGCATATCACAGTTTTAAATTTTAGTTTTTCAATGTGAAAATCCTCGAGCGTTACCGAACCCAGACTTAAATCAGAACCTGAATCCGGGTTTTTCTCCAGTAAATTAATAAGCGTCTCCTTCATGATTTCTTCAGCCGCTTTCTGACGTTCGTTTACTTTTACGGATTCGTTTATAAACAAAATCGTCTTGTTTACGTCGAAATAATCGAGAAAGCATTGATTATTTTTGCTATTTTTATTTAATTGCCTCTCGCCCGCGGGAATTATGCCGAACTCTTTTATATTTTCCGTTCTTCTCTGGGTCAACGGGTCGAAAATCCCCATAGAATCGATTTCGTCGCCGAAAAGCTCCAGCCTTACGGGTTTGTCTCCCGACGGCGAAAATATATCTATTATGCCGCCCCTGACTGAAAATTTTCCCGTTTCTTCGACGATATCAACCCTTTCGTAACCCATCGAAGCGAGATTTTCAAGAAATTCACGCATATTTTCTATACTTCCGCCGAATTTCAAATCTATAAAAGACTCTATAAGCTCTTCAGCCGGCATAGTATACTGTAAAAGCGCGTCGAGAGTCGTTATGACGACGTCGAAATCCCCGTTTAAAACTTTGGCGAGGATTTTTATCCTCTCATGTTCGAACGGGCCTCCCGAAACCGGGGAAATTATATTATTGTTATTTACTCCGGCTAAAATCTCGTCTTTTTTGGGATATATATAAACCCCGCCGAAAAAATTAAGCATAGAATCCCGAAGTTTAACCGACGTTTTTTCGTCCGGAGAAACAATCAGGGCTTTTTCTCCCGCGTCGACGCATAAAGCCGCCGCGAAAGTCTCCATACTTCCCGTACTCAACCCCGCCGCCGCTATGGGAAAGCGCCGCTTCGCGTTTTTTAACTTAGCCAGCTCATAAACGAGATTTTTGTATTCGCCGCTGTTTTTAAACGCGGATAATATTAAATCCGTGAAAATCAACCCCCTGTGTTTTTTTTTATATATAAATTGCAATAAAACAAATCGTTGTGTAGGGAACGCATTTATGCGTTCCGAAAAAACATGAAATCACGCGCAATTCGCGGAACGGATAAATCCGTTCCCTACAATTTATGCCGTTCTGCGATATATTTTTATTTGCAATATTTTCGCCCCGATTCAATCGCCCACGCGCGGTAGATTTGCTCCGCGAGCATAACCCTTGAGAGTCTGCGCGTAAACGTCATGTCTGAAAGAGACAGCAAATAATCCGCCGTTTTTTTCACTTCTCCCGACAAACCGTGGGAACTGCCGATTATAAAATCGACGGACCGGGAGTTTACGGCTTTACCGCCGAACAAAAGCGACGAGAAATCTTCCGACGAAAGTTTTCTCCCCTCTACGCATAAGGCTATTTTAAACGCTCCGGGATTTATTTTCGCGAGGATTTTTCTCCCCTCGGTTACTAATCCCGCCTCGATTTCCGATTTATTAGGGTTAGCCGGGAGTTTTTCTTCTTTTATCTCTATATTTTCTATTTTGAAATCCCTGCTTAAACGCTTTATATATTCGCTTACGGCTTCGCCGTAATATTTCTCCCCGGCTTTTACGCCGCCCGCGTATATTATATTTATTTTTCTCATATCATTTTGCCAGCTCCCTGAACGCCTCTATATGTCTGTCTAAAACTTTTTCCGATATTTCACGGAACGTTCCGGAATCCGTATACCGCTGTTTTGCGATTTCCGGAATTTTAATTTCATCGTATACGCTCAGGATATATTTTCTTACGCCGTCTTCCAAAATAACGGCTGTTCCGTTTTCGTCTACGGCTTCTATAACTTTTAAAAAGTTTTTATTCGCTTCGCTTACGGATATTCTGTTTAACATACTGCAATATATACCTCTGTATTAAAACTCATAAACTTATCATTTTTGACGGGGAAGATTTCGGCGCGACGCTTAAATAAACCGTTCCGACGTTTAATTTCGCTCCGAGTATATTTTTTTTCGCCTCTTTTACGGCAAGCTCTCTTGTGTTATTCTCGCCGCTTAGGTGAAACAATATTATTTTTCTCGCTCCGTTTTTTATAAAATACGGCAGGGCTTCGGCGCAGTCTTTGTTCGACAGATGCCCGTTCTTCGATTTTATTCTCTGCTTGATTTTCTCCGGATAACTTGAATCCCTGAGCATCTCCAAATCATGGTTCGACTCTATATATATTATCCCGCACCCCCGGACTGCGTCGGCTATTTCTTTTGTTATGTACCCCGTGTCGGTTATAATCCCGACGGCTTTTTTAACGGCGCCGCAATCCGTATGGGCGGCGATTATATACCCGACGTTCGCCGCGCTGTCGTGAGGGGCGGCGCAGCACTCTATGCGCAGCCGCCCTATATCGACCGCCGAACCGGGGGATATAAAATTTATAACCCCCCCGACCGACAACGCCGACTTATAATCATCGCTTAAATTATTAAACGATTCCCAGGTCATATATACCGGGATTTTATATTTGTTAATCAAAACTTTAAGTCCGTTTACATGGTCTATATGCTCGTGGGTTATAAAAATCGCGTCTATATCAGTGATTTTTATATCGATTTCGGCGAGAAGCGCAACGGTCGCTCTCGCCGAACGCCCCGCGTCGATTAAAATATGCGCGTCTTTACAGCCCGCGTATATACAGTTTCCCCCCGACCCGGACGAAAGCGAACAGGTATATATATCAGAAATTTGCGGCGTCATTTATTTTTACTCTCCCCGTGTGTTATTTTATTTATCTCCGTAATGGGAACCGCATTCGGCGACAATAATTACTCCGTTGGTTATCCGGTAAACAATACGGTTTTTATCGTCTATTTCGCGGCTCCAATATCCCGACCAGTTACCGGTCAGCGGTTCGGGCTTGCCCAGACCCTCATGTCCGCCCCGGTCAATATCTCTCAACAATTTATTTATTCGCTTCAGAGTTTTTTTATCCTGCGTCTGCCAGTAAATATATTGTTCCCAGGCGTCGTCGGTCCACGTTTTATTCATCGCCGTCCTCCGCTTCGATTAACTCGCGCTCGGTCAGTTCGGCCGTTCCGTTATTTATCGCCTCTATTATTTCCGTAAGCTTTTTTACATGACCGGGACTGAAAAACGGGTGGTCGTATTCATACTCCACTTCCTCTCCGTTGCTTAACGCTTCCAATAATATTTCATAATTACCATCGGTTATCTTGCCGAGATTTCTTACCGGCTTTATTATAACCTTTTGATTTTTCTTAAAATCAACGCGGCTTGACGGAACGATATTATCCCCGTTGTAATATCCGTATACAGAATTCACGTTACTATCACGCTCCTTTTTACCTACTTACTTTCTTTAACGACCGCGATACCCAGTTCCTCCAGAGCCTTTCCGTCGGCGAACGACGGCGCGCCGCTCATAAGCTCCGATGCGTTCTGCACTTTCGGGAACGCTATAACGTCCCTGATTGACGTAAGCCCGAGCAAAAGCGTCACGAGCCTGTCAAGCCCGAACGCGATTCCCCCGTGCTGAGGAGCTCCGTATTTATAGCTCTCGAGCAAAAATCCGAAGCGTTCCATTGCCGTCTCTTCGTCGTAACCCAAAAACTTTAACACCCTTGCCTGGATTTCCGGTTTTGTTATTCTTATAGAACCTCCTCCGGTTTCCATGCCGTTCAAAACCAAATCGTATGCCTTCGCCCGTATTTTCGACGCATCCCCGTCATGATATCTATCAAATTCGTCCATATTCGGCAGAGTAAACGGATGATGCCTCGCGAACCATCTCTTTTCTTCTTCCCCGTATTCAAACATGGGAAAATCAGTCACCCATAAAAACTTAAATAAATTCTTCGGGATTTTATTTTTTCTTCTCGCAATCTCGCATCTCAAAGCTCCCAGAGAAGCGTAAACGACCTCCGGGTTAGAATCCGAAACTATAAATACCGTTTCGTTCGCCTTAACGTCAAGCGAATCAAGTATTTTTTTATTTTCCTCATCAGTTAAAAATTTAGAATACGACGACGACGGAGTATCGGTATTCTTATACCATGCCAGACCTTTGGCTTTATAAGTCTTAACGTAATCTGTCAGGGCGTCGATTTCTTTTCTCGAAAAATCCCCGTCTATTTTTACGGCTTTAATTATGCCTCCGTTCCGAACCGCTTCGCTGAAAACTTTAAACGAACAGTCTTCGAGCGTATCCGTTAAATCAAAAAATTCATATCCGAAACGCAAATCCGGCTTGTCGGAACCGTATTTATTCATGCAGTCTTTATAAGTCATGCGCAAAAACGGCGTTTCTATATCGATACCCAAAACTTTTTTAAACAGGGTTTTCATATAGCCTTCCATTATCTCGAAAATCTCGTCCTCGTCTGCGAAGCTCATCTCCAGGTCGATTTGGGTAAATTCGGGCTGCCTGTCCGCTCTTAAATCTTCGTCCCTGTAACATCTCGCAATCTGAAAATACCTGTCGAACCCCGCGACCATCAATAACTGCTTATATATCTGCGGCGACTGCGGCAGAACGTAAAATTTACCGTTGTGAACCCTGCTGGGAACAAGATAATCCCTCGCGCCTTCGGGCGTGGGTTTTATCAGATTAGGCGTTTCTATATCGATAAAGCCGTTATCGTAAAAATAATCCCGGGTCACTCTCTGAACGTGATGCCTGAATATTATATTTGAATTAAGCGACGGTCTGCGCAAATCCAGATACCTGTATTTCAATCTAAGTTCTTCGTTGACGTTGGTTTCGTCCTCCGATATTTCAAAAGGCGGGGTCTGCGCTTCGCCGTAAACGATTATATTGCCGACGTCTATTTCAATCGCGCCGGTTTTTCTGTCTTCGTTTATATTTTCCCCCCTGGATTTAACGATTCCGGTCGCGGCGATAACGAACTCGCTTCTTAGTCTTTTCGCGGTTTCAAAAACGGTCCTGTCCGAACCGTCGCCGAGGGTAAGCTGAATAATCCCGGTTCTGTCGCGTAAATCTATAAATATAAGCGCGCCTTTGTGCCTCTGTTTCTGCACCCAGCCCATAACGCAGACCGTCTCGCCTATATTATCCGCGGACAATTCAGTATTGTAATGCGTCCGTTTTAACTCTCTCATAAAAATCCTTTAAACCTCACTGTATTTTTTTATTTTATAATATATTTTTATTCTTTAAAATTTCCGTATAATCTTCTTCAGACATAGGACAATCTATTAATTTAATAAAATCGCCCCTGCTGTCCAGTTCTAACTGTTTCTGCATACTTGCCAATAAATAATCGTCTAAATCCTGATTGTTACGGCTCATGAACGTACCGCATATTTCTTTTCCCTTATATACGAATATATATTGAGTATGTTTCGCGCCTTCCACTCGTATAAAACCTTTTTTCAGCAAACTCTGCGACGCTTTTTTCGCGCTTCTTACCATACTTTCCTCACCTTTGACTTTATTATCTTTATCCTTTTTTTCAAACCTTTTCCTATATTGACCGCTTCTTTTTCGACATACCTGACCCAAAAATAATCCAGATAACAAATATAATCCAGAATCGTTTCTTCCTCACTCGTATTTGCCGCGTATATGCCGAACTCTTCATCATCGATATTAACGTATTTTCCGCCGTTGTAAATCATTTTTACGGTATGCGGAGAATTAAACTCAAACTTAACGTCCATTTCATCGTCTTTATACTCAAGCTCCGTAAATTCTTTTAAAACGGTCACCGATTCTATTTTCTTCGCCCTCGGAAAAAATTCGCCTAACTTCTCGAAAACAACCCCCGTATCCATATCTTAAAATCCTCTCAACTAAAAATAACTATTAATTATTAACTAACCTGCGTATCGGATTGACATATTCCCTCCAGTCCAAATCCCCGCGTTCAATCGCCCTGACTAATATCTCCGCAGCCGCGATGTTAGTCGCCGCGGGTATCGTGTTCGCGTCGCACAGACGCAGAATATTCAGCGCGTCCTCGTCCGCGCTTTTACTGCTCTGCGTTCCCGAAACGTCCCTGAAATACAGCAGGCAATCGATTTCGTTGTACGATATCCTCGGGGCCATCTGCTGCTCCCCTCCAGAATCTCCCATAAGCATCTTCTCGATTTTCAGACCCGACGCATCCTCTATATATTTCCCCGTCACCGAATCCGCGCACAGATTATGATGTTTCAATATATTATAATACGCTATGCAGAACTGAGCCATCAGTTCCCTTTTCATTTCGTGAGCTATTATCGCTATTTCCATTATATATCATATCCCCTTGATTATTTCTCGTTTTTAAAATATAAACTATCCGTTCTGAACCCGCCGTATTTCCTGCTTAATTTTATATTATTGTCAAGAATACGCCCGGCTATATCGTCGAAATCCTTTCTGACCCCCGATATTTTTCCGCCTTTGATATCATAGACCGTTTTCCCCGATTCCTGTAAGTCGCGTATGACGTCGCTTAATCCTATTAGTCCTATGAGCTTTATTTTCGAACGCTCGATTATTTCTACTATACCCAGGTTTAATCCGCGGGAAACCCCTTTCGGGTTAAAGCCGTTTATTATAAGCCTCACGTTTTCCCCTTTGCTCCCCGTCGATTCGGACAAAGACGCGGCAAGTCTCTCCGCGGACCTCACGGACGCAGACGAATGAAGGGTAATCACAAAAACAGTATCTGTTTTCGCCGCTAAAATATCGAACAGCTCGAATTTCCCCGACGGACAGTCAAATATTACGAAATCATAGATTTCTTTCGCCGCGGCAATAAATTCGCCGACTGCGTCTCCCATAGAAAAACCCTCGCCGTTATTATTGCCGCCGTTGTTTTTACACTCGTATTCAAAATCGTAAAGAGGGGGGGACTTGAGGATATCGACGCTCGGACGGGTTGTTTTACTATGATTTATATTTGCATTTTTATCCCGTCCGGAAATAAACCCGAGACCGACGTTTTTCGAGTATACCGCGTCTTTGATTCCGACTCTTTTTTTCGCGACGTCGAGAAAATTATAGACTGTATCGTGTTCGCAGCCCAGAAACAAATCCACCGACCCCGACGATGCGTCAAGGTCGACTATGAGAATTTTATACCCCCGCGCGGCAAGGCCCGCGGCTAAATTGACGGCGACGGTCGATTTACCCACCCCGCCTTTAAAAGACGCAATCATTACAGATTTACCCATTAAAGAAAAACGCCGCCTCTCCTGATTCTGATTTTTGTAAATTTATATACCCGCCCGATTTAAATATACCATAATTACGTTTATTTGTCAAGACGGCGTAAAAAATTTTACATTGCGAAGGCATAAAAAATATTCGCTGCAAATTTATATAATTATTGGGAATTTCAGTTGACAAAAGCTTTTTGCTGTGGTATAATAAAATAAAGGCGTCGCCGGTAAACGGTTCAGCCTAATGATTTAGAAAAACAATCGCTCTCCTCTCAATTAGGGGCGGTTGTTTTTTCTGTCTGCAAAATCAATTAACGCAAGAATAAAAATTACTAAATTAAGAAGTAAATCTACGTTCTGATATGTAAACATTCGCCGTCACCTCCTTTACAATAACGCTCTGGAGTATGCCGGCCGAACCGCCTACCGTATTTGTGGCAACGCCTTTATCCGGGGGATTTCTCCCCACGGTATTATTATAACGTAAATTTATACAAAAGTCAAGGGTTTTCTCGCAAAAAAAAGTGTTGACAAAAGCTTTTTTACATGATATAATAGAACAAAGGAGTTGCCGGTAAACGGTTCAGCCTAATATATCAGAAAAACAATCGCTCTCCTGGTTGATTAGGGGCGGTTGTTTTTTCTGTCTGCAAAATCAATTTCGGGAAAAATTATTTATAATCAAAAATTATCTTGATTTATGCGAAAAAATATGGTATAATATAAATATCGGTCGGGGGCGTCGGATTTTCCCGTCTGAAATACGAATGAAAGGAGTTGGTTATTGTGGTAAAAATCGTAGGAAAGGTGATTGAAAGTTAGAATAATTTTAAAAGATTAAAATTTATTTTATTTACTTGGAATTATTCCCTTTCAATATCGCGCTTAATTACGCGCCCGGCAAGGCGAAGAGAAGACGCTCTTTGCTTTGTAGGCGCGTACAGAGACAAATTATATTTAAGTGTAGTCAGTTAAGTTATTGAAAGGAGCGTAAGGTCGATTGAGCAGTTACAGAAACGCAAAGGAAATTCTGCCCGCCGATTTGCTTGAAGAAATCCAGCGGTATATAAAAGGCGAGATTATCTATATCCCCAAGCGCGACGAACAAAAAATAAAATGGGGTACGAAAAACGGCAGCAGAAAAAAATACGACGTAAGGAACAGCAATATAAAAGAGCTTAAAAGAAACGGCATGACAATCGAGGAAATCGCGGGGGTGTACTATCTGTCCGCGGACAGCATAAGGAAAATTTTAAGCAGCGGTTAGTCTGCCCGCCCGTTGCGGACATACATAAAATAAAGGGGTTGTTTACCAAATAAAAACCGGATTTAAATTTAAATTTAAAATAAAGAAATAACGCGCGTATTATCCCGCAGTTTCCGGAATATATGCGCGTTATTGTATTTTTTATATACTTAAAAAATCAAAAATCCTCGAGACGTTCTATCAGTCTCGCTTTCGTCGAGTTGGGATAACACGTTATGTCAAAAATACGCTGGTTCGAACTCCCCCTGAATAATTTTCCGGACGTTTTTTTTGTTATGTCGAACTTACCGTCGATTAAATAATTCGTAACGGTCAGAAGCTCTTTGATATCTTTGTCGGTTTCCGCGATTTCAAGCAGCTCTTCGTAGAGATAACCCGAATAAGTTATGATTTCAGTACCTCTGATTTCAGTTTCGGCAAGTTTCGCAAGCTTGACAAGCTCCCTCGCTTTACAGAACGGCTCACCTCCCGTAAAAGTAAGGCGCTTAATATTAGAACTTATTATTTTATCGGCGATTTTATATATATCCGCGTCGAACCCTCCGTTAAAATCCTGGGTGTACGGGTTATGGCAGCCTTCGCAGTCATGCGGGCAGCCCTGGACGAACACGGCGAACCGGACTCCCGGACCGTCGACGACCGAATCTTCGATTATTCCCGCGAGTCTAATCGGTTCAGACCGGTTCATACTCATCCTCTGATTTCTGACGAGTATATTCGCCTGATTAATATTTATTTGATTATATACAGAAACGGCAGTATCCATTTTATTTTTTTAACCCCAAAAAACTTTTATATTTATATTGACAATAACAAAAATATGTAGTATAATATTATAAGCGGTTGACATATAATAATTAATGCGATTGCATTTTGGCGGGTAGCAGCGGGTCGCCCAGTTGGCGGCTCCCCTAACAAGGGCTATTCGCCCATTTTTATTGCGTTGGTTTTTATCAGTTCTTTAAACTTTGAAACAATAATTTTTGACATTTTATAGTCAATAAGATTTCTGTTAGGATTTTCTATACTGTTAATTTTTTTAAAATTTTTAAGTATATACTCTCGTTTAAATTTTGAAGAATCGCTAATATCATTTATGCCCATATCTGTTAATAGAAAATATTTATTCTCAAAAAAAGCAGAAACGTCTGCAAGCTGAACCATGTTGCTCATTTTTGAATCTGTTTTTAACGGCCGTTCAATAATATTATTGATTTTATATTCTTCTTCAAGCCTTAATATATTTAGAATACTGTATGTAATTTTTTCGTCAATGCTGTCTATTCTGTCTGTAATGATACTGCCTTTACTTTTTTTATCGGTTAAAAATAAATCAAACCAATAAGATAAACAGACCAACGCAAAATAATACGGGTCTATTTTTATGTCCTGACCGATAATATCTTTAATGCTTGGTTTATGTATAGATACGGTAATTATCCCCAAACCAGAATCAGCCATAAAATCTACTGCTGCTTCGAGCGCGTTTAAATTTTGTTGCAGAGTCCTCTGACCCCAAAACGGCGTATTGCGTCTCGGATTATACATCAATGCCGAATGAATCTCTATATCTTTTTTACCGAACAAATTTTTTTTCAATTCAGATAATTCTTCGTCAACTTTAATCCAGTCTCCGTCTTTTATAATAACACCGCTCATGGTAAAATACGGCTGCTGTTTATCTTTATAGTTTGTTCCGGTATTCCCGCTTTCATCAATATACATTAGATACAAAACTGCAACCTCCCGATTGTCCCTTAATATTTCTCACACGAACGCTATGTCTGAATACTGCGGCGTGTGTTTCACCCTCGCCTTTTCTTCTTTGACTTTCGCGTCGTTGAACCTGTCGAGAGTTCCGAGATATCCCGTTACCCGTCTGATACGGGTGAAATCTCCCCGTCCGTCGCTTTCTTTTCTGCCGCACTTCGGACATTCCGAACCTATGTTTATTATCCCCGTGTAGCCGCAGACAGGGTCTCTGTCGACCGGATGATTTATCGAACCGTAGCCTATGCCGTTTTCTTTCATCTGCCTTATAATCTCTTCGAACGCCTCGAGATTTTCGGACGCGTTACCGTCCATTTCGATAAACGTTATATGCCCCGCGTTCGTCAAATGATGATAAGGCGCTTCGAGTTTTATTTTGTTATACGCGGCTATGCTGTGATATACCGGTATGTGAAAGGAATTAGTGTAATAATCCCTGTCCGTTACGTTTTTGATTTCGCCGAATAATTCCCTGTCGATTTTAACGAACCTGCCGCATAACCCTTCTGCCGGAGTCGCGATAAGGGTAAAGTTAAGCCCGTATTTAACAGTCGCTTCGTCCATTTTCTTACGCATGAACCCGACGATTTCGAGCCCGGTAATCTGCGACTGCGCGCTCTCCCCGTGATGACTTCCCGTGAGAGAAGTCAGACATTCGGCGAGACCGATAAATCCCATCGTCATAGTGCCGTGCTTCAAAACTTCCCCGATTGCGTCTTCGCTTTCCAGTTTATCAGAATCGAGCCATATTCCCTGCCCCATAAGAAACGGGAAGTTCTTGACTTTTTTTTCGCACTGCATTTTAAACCTGTGCCTTAACTGCGCGACTACTAAATCTATTTTCTCTTCCAAATCGAGATAAAACTTCTCTATATCCCCGTTCGCCCGAATCGCTATCCTGGGCAGATTCAGCGAGGTAAAAGATAAGTTACCCCTGCCGAAAGTCGTCTCTTTCGTTTCGTCGAAATAATTCGAGATTACCCTTGTACGGCAGCCCATGTAGGCGACTTCCGTTTCGGGATTTCCTTCCCTGTAATATTTCAGATTAAACGGCGCGTCCATAAAAGAAAAGTTGGGATATAGTCTCTTCGCCGAAACTTTCATCGCGAGTTTAAACAAATCGTAATTTACGTCTTCTTTGTTATAGTTTTTACCCTCTTTGACTTTGAACACGTGAATGGGGAAAATAGGCGTTTCGCCGCTTCCCATGCCCGCTTCGAGAGCGAGAAGTATATTTTTTATGACGAGCCTTCCGGCGGGGCTCGTGTCGAGACCGTAGTTCAGCGAAGAAAACGGAACCTGAGCGCCCGCTCTCGAATGCATAGTGTTTAAATTATGCACGAGGGCTTCCATAGCCTGATAAGTCGCCCTGTCCGTTTCGCTCGCCGCGTACTTCACGGCGAACCTCTGCGCCTTGTCTATTATGTCCGGCTTGAAAAATCCGGACAATTCTTCTCTTTCAAGTTTGCCGTAACCGTTCCTGTTTTCGAAGACCGGACCGATATTATGCTTTTTCTCTATATTCGCCATCGCGCTCTCCGCTATATCTTTTACATCTTTTTCAGAACTGACTTCGAGATATTTAATCAGATTCGCCTTATATAATTTTCTATAAGTCTTATCGACGCCTTTCGCGAGGGCGTAATCGAAATTGGGAATCGACTGACCTCCGTGCTGGTCGTTCTGATTCGACTGGATTGCGATACACGCGAGAGCCGAATAACTCGCTATATTGCTTGGCTCTCTTAAAAATCCGTGACCGGTGTTAAATCCTCCGGCAAATAATCTGTCTATATCGATTTGACAGCACGTCGTCGTAAACGTCGCGTAAAAATCCAAATCGTGTATTTGAATATCCCCGTCGTGATGGGCCTTCGAGTGTTTCGGGTCGAGAATAAACATATCGGCGAACTGTTTCGAACCCTCCGCTCCGTATTTGAGCATCGTTCCCATAGCCGTGTCGCCGTCGATGTTCGCGTTCTCCCTTTTCGTGTCGCTGTCTTTAGCCGCCGTAAAAGTAATATCCTCGTACGTTTTCATGAGACGGGTGTTCATTTCCCTGATTTTATTGCGTTCGGCCCTGTATAATATATATTCTTTCGCGGTTCTCGCGTGGCCGGACTTCATAAGGACCTGCTCGACCGTGTCCTGGATATTTTCGACCGTGGGCAGCCTTTTGTTTTTTACGTATTCCTTTTCGATTTCCTCGGCTACTTTGTACGCTATATTGAGGGCGTTGTCGTAATCGCTCCCCCCAATCGCCTTCGCCGCCTTGAATACCGCGCCCGCGATTTTTTCTATGTTGAACGGCGCCTCCCGTCCGTCCCTCTTGATAATCTTAGTGACCATTTCGTTCCGATTTCTCCTTAAATTTTTATATACTTTAAATAATTTGATAATACCCTATTTAGCGTAAATTTTTGGAATAATACATATTTTAACACAACATATAGTAGAATTTTAATAAACGTCCTAATTTATTATATACGCAGAGTAGCCTTTTGTCAAGGTATAAAATTACAAATATACAATAAATTTTTTATAATTTTCCGACATAATCCGACAAAAAATTTTTATAAAATTTAAATTTTAAATTTTAAGTTAAAAAATTTTCCGCGTAAATACGGGGATTTCAAAACATAAAAAATAAACCGGAAACCAAAAGTTAATTTTCTGAAAACAAACGTCTTAAATTATTTACAAAACGTCTTGAAATTTTAATTGAATTGTGATAGAATAATAGGTAATTCTCAAAACAAAAAAAGGAGGGCGCGTTTACCCCATGCCTATAAAAATACCCGACAGACTACCCGCAGGAGCGGTTTTATCCGGCGAAAATATTTTCGTTATGTTTAATATGAGCGCGCAGCGTCAGGATATACGTCCCCTGAAAATCGCCGTTTTAAATATTATGCCCACGAAAATAGTCACGGAAACCCAGCTTATAAGACTTTTGTCTAACACGTCTCTTCAGGTCGAAATAGTTCTGCTCCGGACAGAGACGCATAAATCGAAGAATACGTCCTCGGAGCATTTGAGCTCGTTCTATAAATCCTTCAGCCAAATAAAAGACGAAAAGTTCGACGGTTTAATCATAACCGGCGCGCCCGTCGAGACTATGCCGTTCGAAGAAGTAGACTACTGGGATGAACTCTGCGAAATAATGCTGTGGTCGAAAAAAAACGTCTACTCCGCCCTGCATATATGCTGGGGAGCCCAGGCGGGGCTCTATTTTCACTACGGCATAAATAAACACCCCCTGGAGAAAAAATTATCCGGGGTGTTCGCGCACGAAGTAAACAAACCGGAGCACGAACTCGTGAGGGGATTCGACGAAATATTTTACGCGCCCCATTCGAGATACACTGAAATAAGAAAAAAAGACGTGGATTTAATGCCGGATTTGGAGATTCTCGCCTCGTCGGAAGAAGCGGGGGTTCATATAGTCGCGTCGAAAAAAATGCGCCAGTTTTATATAACCGGACACAGCGAATACGATTACGACACCCTCGCCCTCGAATATTTCAGGGATAGAGACAAAGGGCTGGACATAGAAATCCCCGCGAATTATTTTCCCGGGGACGATATAAGCAGGACGCCGAAAAATATATGGAGAGGACACGCGCATCTATTATTTTCGAACTGGCTCAATTATTTTGTGTATCAGGACGCGCCGTATGACATAAATCAAATCGACGCGAACTATATATCGCCGCGCAGACGCGCGCAGGATTAGGGAAAGTCAAAAAGTCAAGCTTATTTTATAAACTTATATTTTTTCGCGTATGCGGCTGTAAATTTCAAAACGATAAACATAAGTATTATCTCGACCGGCAGCAGCGTGATATTTTTAAATAATCTCACCGTCGTTATAACCGCCGCGCCTTCGCTCGGGATAAATCCCATGAGCATAAGCAGCCGCGTGTTTATTATTATATTGCAGATTAAACTTACCGAAATTCTCGCGGCGGCGAGCCAAACCGCGAAATATCTTGACTCCGGGTTTCTTTTATATAAAAACAAAGCGTATAAAATCCCCGAGAACCCGACGTTCAAGTCAAACAGAGGGTTAAACGTCCCGCCGCCTGAAAATAACAGAAACCCCAGCATATTCGTTAAAACTCCCGCCGAGAACCCGACGACCGGCCCGAATATAAACGCGGCCGACGCGAGAAACAAAAACCCGAATCTTATTTCCAGAACCGGTCCGAGAGGTATTATAAGTATCCTGTTGCCTATAACTGTCAGAGAGATTAAAACGGCCGCAAGCGTGATTGTCCTTGCGTTTTTGAAATTTGAGCCCAGATTTGAAATCCCGAGCAGATTTAAAATATTATTAATGAAAATTCCCTCCCGGTTTTTATACGATTACGATTTGCATATCATTATACAGCAAAATCAAAAAAAAATCAATTATATATTTATAAAATAATATATAAAATCAATAATGTCAAAATGTGTTTACAAATTCTTCTTAATATATAGTTTTTTTTTGTGTATAATTTGGGTATGGATATATTTTAATATTATAATAATTATTTATTTAGGGAATTTTTTTATGTTTGATAAACTCGCTCACGACAAAATAAAACGCAAAAACAAAGTCTTCGCGCTGACGGCAATCGGTCTCGCGGCGCTGTTCGCAGGAATCAGAATACTTCTGACGTATAATTTTATAGACCCCGACAATCATTTTTATATACCCGGTACGGACGGGTTTGTCCTGTCTGCCGATTATATAATCGCCGCCTGCGTTATAATAATCTATATTCTGTCGGTCTTTTTATATAAAGGCAGGAGAAACGGGGTAAAATGCGGGGAAGCCGCGGACTGTTTCGTGCAGGGTTCGCAGTCGCAGGTGTTTTCCGCTTCTCTCGCTCTGTTTTTGTTTATGACCGCCGCGGTTCTCCAGGGGTACGCCTTTATAAATCCGGGAGAAGCTCTCGCGGAACTGAAAGGGCTGTCTTTTATCGATAAAATCGCGGCTTATATTAAAAACTACCCGTTCGATTCCGCGATATTTTTCGCGTCCGTTTTAAGCGGCGTATATTTTTTCAAGACCGCGGCTATGAGTTTTGACATGGGGGATAATCTGGAGCTGCTTCAGACGAATAATAATATAAAAAAACAGAAGCATAAATATTCCTCTATGCATATAATATTATCGTTTATGCCGGTCGCGTGGGCGTTTTTGAACGTTTTCAAAGCTTTCTTCGACATGAGCAAATCGGTAAACTCGCCGGTTAGGATATACGAGCTTATGAGTTTTCTGTTTATCGCGAGCTATTTTGTGCGCGAATCCAGAATGTTATTAACCCAAAGATGTGAAACGGCGAAGTTTTTCACTTACGCTTATATAGCCGTAATTATCTCGTCCGCGTCGGCCCTGCCTAATTTAATCTGGTCGTCGTTCTGGATAATGAGAACGAACAGCGGACAGATTATTTACGCTCTCGAGATTTCGCTGGTAGTTTATATACTCTCGAGAATATATTCCCAAATCAGATACGGCAGTTTTTTACTTTGCGAAGAAGAGGATTTAGATAATCCGGCAGAAGAATTAAAATTTACACAAACACAAACAGAAGAAGAATAGCGGGAGGGTTTTTATAAATATGGATACGGGTGAGAATCTTAATTATTTCAGAGAGAGTTTCAGAGGGTTCAACAGAGACGACGTCGCGGAATATATCGCCAAACTGAGCAAAGACTACGCGCAGAACGAAAGCGGATATAAAGAACAAATCGCAAAATTACAGGCGCAGGTAACAGAGTTAAACAATAAAGCCGAAAATCAGAAACCGCCGGATATATCGAGAGAGCTTGAAGAAATCAGAACGCTTAAAGAAAATCTTGATTTACTTAACTCGAAGAACGAAAAACTCAAAGAAAATCTTGATTTATCCGAGCTCGAAAACTCGGAGCTTAAAGAAAAACTCAGGCGGCTTGAAGAACAGCTTAAAGAAGCGCAGAGTCAGAGCCGCAGCGAAATCTCCGGAGAAGAGGAGATTTATAAAAGCGTCATGGAAAAACTTGCTCAAACCGTCTATTCGGCAAATAAATCGGCCGAGGACGTTATTGAAAAAGCCGAACTGGAAGCGTCGGGGATAATTGCGAAAGCCGAACAGGAAGCTTTCGGCATAACGGCGAAGGCAAATCAGAAAAGAGAATCCGTAGACGAGGACTGCAAAGAAAAAACGCTTAAATTAAGGCAGAAATATGCGTTCGTTAAAAGCGAACACGAAAAACTATATAATAAATATATGGAAATATCGGAGATTTACGCCTCAGGGTTAAGTCAGACGGGGAGCGCGCTGGATATTATCTTCGGCGCGGCGGCGGTAAAAGAAGAGGAAGAAGAAGACGGGGAGAGGAAAAATATATATGAGTAATAATACTGAATATCAGAAAAAAGTTAAGAGGGTTTCCAACTGCGTTAAGTTAAAAGAACCGGACAGAGTGCCGTTTATCCCGGTTCTCGAGGCTTTCCCCGTTTATTACGGGGGGAAGACAATCAAAGAATGTATGTATGATTATACAAAAACGGAGAGCTGCTTCGATAAGTTTTTCGGGGATTTCAAGCCGGATTTGGGCTGGGACCCGATTATGATTTTTCCCGCGCAGGCCCTGGAGAAAATCGGCATAAACTGGTTCAGGTGGCCCGGACGCGGCATAGACGGCGACAATATCATGTACCAGTATATCGAGGACGAATATATGAAAGAGGACGAATATCCTGAAGCTATCCGGGATATGTCTGATTTTATGAACAGAAAATGGATTCCGCGTTCTTTTTCGGCGATGCGGGGATTTGAAAAGTTGTACACGCGCAACGCGATGTGGTTCGGTTTTCTGGGAACTTTCGCGGCGTTCGACGACGAGGTTATAAACTCTATGCAGTCCGCCGCGGACGCGGCGAAAATCATAAACGAATGGTTTTCTTATCTCGGGGATTACAGGCAAAAAATGCGTAATCAATTCTCGACCCCCCTGGCTTACGGCGGGTTCGCGTACGCTCCGTTCGATATGCTCGGGGATTCGCTTAGGGGAACGGAGGGAATATTGACCGATTTATACGACCAGCCGGAGAACGTCCTGTCTCTCGTCGAGAAAATAGCCGATTACGCAATAGAAGATACTTTAAGAGCCGCCGAAAATTCAGAGAGTCCGTATATCTGGTTCTGGCTTCACAAAGGCGTGGACAGTTTTATGTCGGACGATATGTATAAAAAATTCTACTGGCCGACTCTTCAGAGATATATAGTCGCGCTGACAGAAAAGAATCTCGTTCCCGTAGTTTACTGCGAGGGGAGCTATAACACCCGTCTGGATTATCTCAAAGACGTGCCGGTCGGTAAAGTCATATATGATTTTGAAGATATAGATATGGCAAAGGCGAAGAAAGAGCTGAAAGATATCGCGTGTATCGCGGGAAATATGCCGAATTATTTACTGTCTTACGGTACGCCCGGGGAAATCGTGGAATATATCAAGAGGCTTTTCGGGGAATGTATGGACGGCGGGGGATTTATGTTCGACACGGGAGCGTTAGTCGACGACGCGAAGTTTGAGAATTTCGCGGCGATGTACGAAGCGGTCGACAAATACGGGAGGTATTGATTGGAACACACAAGAATAAAAATGAGCAAACAAGCCGAGAAGTATTTTAACAGACTTGACAATATTACGCAGGGACGTATAAGAGAGGGAATTGGCGGCTTATTGGAAGAACCTCCGTCCGGCGATATAAAACAATTAAGAGGGGAATTTAAAGGATTAAACAGACTTCAAATAGGCGGGTTCAGAATAATATATTTTACAGACGGGAAATTAATAAAAATAACAAATATTTTTCCCCGCGGAGACGTATATAAACGAATATAAATCATAAACAAAGGAGGCGCAATAGCAATATGTCAAGTTACGCGCGAACGCTGACGACATTGGCTGAGAGATTAACTGACGAGCAATGTAAGGCGTTAATAGAAATGATAACGGTTTTTTCGCTGGGGGATTCGTTTACGGCGGACGAAATAGAAGAGATACGGGAAGCGTTAAACGCAGACGAAAGCGAATATATAGATTTTGAATTGTGAATTTAAGCGTCCGGTAAATACGGGAGGTATTAGGGTATTATGGAAATATTCATGGAGATGTCGACGACGGCGAGGCATAATAAATTGTCGGGAACTCTTTTCAGCGAGATTATAAATCTGCTGAGAAAAAAAGAAGTCCACGCTCTATCGGAAGAAGGCGCGCTCGTTTACTGGGGAACAAAAAAAGAACCGCAGTTTATCAGACTGGTCAACGCGGAAGAAATAGAAGACCCCGATAATTTCGTAAGCGAAGTAATAAGCGATTTATATTACGTTCAGCCCGATTTTTTCGTGTTTAAGAATAATCCGTATCTATGCAACAAAAAAGGAACGAGAACCGCGGGCTACCCCGATTTGATAGTCGAAGTATGGTCGGGAGACAATACTACTTACGACAGAAAAGTTAAACTGGATTTATACTCGAGCAGTCCGGTGACGGAGCATTGGTATATAGAGCAAAATATAAACGAAGTCGTTTGCTATTACGGAGAAAAAAGACTCGCGAATCAATATTTGACCGACGTTCTCGTAACCCGGGGAGGTCTGGAGTTTGATTTGCGTTATCTTGCCGTGTAGTCTATATAAAAAATTTGAAAACAGAACGGTTTATTAACCGTCCTGTTCTGGTAAAAAAATATTATAGAATAGCCGTCAGAAGTTTATCTGTCTGTGTGTCCGTTTATTCTATATTTATATTATATGCGCCGCTTTTTTTAGCGCCATATAATTTTGCCGGTAGTTTTAGTTAAAATTTATTACGGAGGCGGAAGAATGTCGAATATATCAGGTTTATCGGGTTCGAAAGAAATAAATCAGCTGGATTTTCTCGAATCCCACGCGAATATATTAAAGATTATAGGACAGGCCGAAAATATTATCCTCGGCAAGCAGGACGTTATAAAAATGACGGTCATATCTTTTTTGTGCCAGGGGCACGTATTAATCGAGGACGTTCCGGGGGTGGGCAAAACGACTCTCGCGTCCGCCCTCGCGAAAATCGTGGGTCTGAAATATAAAAGGGCGCAGTTTACGCCGGACGTTATGCCGTCCGATATAACTGGGTTTTCTATATATAATAAAATAACGAACGAACTTGAATATAAGGAAGGGCTCGCCCTGTGCAATATTCTTCTCGCGGACGAAATAAACAGGACGTCTCCCAAAACCCAGTCGAGCCTTCTCGAGGTAATGGAAGAGGGAACCGTTACGGTCGACGGGAAGACTCACCGCGTGCCTACGCCGTTTATGGTCATAGCGACGCAGAACCCGATAGGTTTCGTCGGTACGCATCCCCTGCCGGAAGCGCAGCTGGACAGGTTTATCATGCGTATTTCGATAGGCTATCCGGACATAGGCAACGAAATAAAAATAATATCGGACAGAAAAACAGAGAATCCAATGGATAAGATAACGACGGCGATAAACGCCGAAGATATTATTAAAGCCCAGAATATAGTCAAGAAAATTCATATAGACGAGAGTTTATATAAATATATAGTAGAGCTTGTGGGTAAAACGAGAGGACATCAGTATATAACTCTGGGAGCGTCGCCGAGAGCGTCGCTCGCTCTGATGAGACTTTCGCAGGCGAGGGCGTTTTTGGAAAAACGCGATTATATAATACCCGAGGATATTTTAAACATGTATATCCCCGCAATTTCGCACAGGATTATATTAAAGCAGGAAGCGAGGCTGAAAAAAATACGCGCCGAAGATATTTTAAACGACGTAAAGAAACAAATCGCCCCGATGATATTAAACGAGAATATAAACAAATCGAGAAGAGGGTAAAAAATTATGTTAAACCGGAATAGAACCGCGTATAATAATATCAGAGGTGATATTTATATTATGCCGGTAATATTTAACGTTATTATTCATAAGAGCGTCGATACAGACGGGTATTACGCCGTGTGCGATATGCCCGGCGGCGGCTGTACGGTTCAGGCCGGTACGATATATCAGGTACAGAAAGATATGTTGGAATCGGTAAATTTTTATCTTGAAGATTATCCCGAAATAACGGATTACTATTTAAAGTTCGAGGTGTAAAAAAATAAATGGGCAAGAAAGATAAACTTCTTAACTCTGTTCTGTCCGGAAAAAAAGATAAAAACATATTATTTACAGACTTGTGCAAACTACTTGATATGATGGAATTTGACGGGCGAATAAACGGGTCTCATCATATATACCATAAAGATAAGGTAGATGACATATTAAATTTACAGCCTGAAGGTAAACTGGCGAAACCATATCAGGTCAGGCAGGTAAGAGAATTAATCAAAAAATACGATTTGGAGATAAAAAAATGAGCAAATACGAAGTGTTAATTTACTGGAGTAACGACGATAATTGTTTTATTGCCGAGGTACCGGCGTTACCCGGCTGTATGTCGGACGGCAAAAGTAAAGTTGAAGCGTTGAATAATATAGAAATTATTATAGAGGAATGGCTCGAAACCGCGGAAATGTTAAACAGACCGATTCCCGAACCGTCCTATATTCAGCGCAGGATTGCGTCGGGCGAGTAAAATCCCCCTCATAGAATCAAAAAACAAAAACCCCGGAGGATAGGTTTATCCGAAAACCTTTCCTCCGGAATTTAAATCTATTTATTTAATCAAAAACCGATATAGTCGAACGGGTCGGCAGGTTCTCCGTCTTTCGTCATCTCGAAATGCAGGTGGGGAACGTCGCCGGTTTCTATTAGCGCGGTCTGCCCTACCAGGCCGATTGTCTCGCCTGATTTAATCTGCGCGCCGGGCGTTATATTCGCCGGAATTGTTTCGTGGAGATTTTTATATATAGATTTTATACCGCCGTAATGTTCTATGACGACGGTTTTACCCATTAACGGGTCGTCGTGTACGCTGTATACGACGCCGTCCGAAACGGATTTTACGCCCGCGCCGATTTCGCTTTCTATATCTATACCCGCATGGGTTCTGTAATCGTTCATCGCAAGACAGTATTCATGGGTATTCGGGCTGTGGAGCTTTAACACCTGACCCTGTACGGGTCTCGCGAAAACCGACGGATTAGAGAAGACTTCTATCGCGTCTCTGACAGAATCGTCGATAAAATCGGCCGTTCTGTCGGTCGGCAAAGGCGGCTCTTCTTGATTCTCCTGATTCTGCTGATTCTCCTGCCCCGCGGGTTCGATAACTTCGCCGGACTCTCCGGATTCGTTATTGTTATTGTTCCCGGGTAAATCAGTCTGAGGTTCGGCTATGGGTTCGGGGATTTCCCTCTCGTCGATTTCACGGGGCTGAGTTTGGGGTTCTGTTTTGGTTTCCGTTGCCGGTTCAGTCTGAGGCTCCGTCTCTCTTCTCCTGAAGAAATCCAGAATCGCCTCCTCGCTGTCCGCGTTGTTATTATTATTTTCGCCGCCGTTTAAATTCAGGTTCGCGTTGCTTTGATTCTGCGTTTCGCTCTGGTTAAACATAGAATATATGCTTAAAAACATTATGCTTACGATACATAACACCAAAACGATATAGAGAACTTTTGTTATGTTGCTGTTTCTTTTTTTGAAATTCATAAAATTATATGACCTCCCGGAAAATAATTAATTCTCATAAGATTTATTTTCTAATTATAGATATTTTTGCCTTTTATTGAGAATTTATACAGGAAATTTATATAATTTAAAAAAAATTTTTTTTTACAGGAGGGGAAAAATCATAAACGATACGCAGAAAATACCGGAAACGCCGGAAATCAATATAATCGGCGCGGGTCTCGCGGGGTGCGAGGCGGCATGGCAGGCGGCGGAGCGCGGGGTAAAAGTAAAACTTTTCGAGATGAAGCCGGTTAAATTTTCACCCGCGCACTCGGATAAAAATTTCGCGGAGCTCGTCTGCTCAAATTCTTTTAAGGCGAAAAGCATAGAAAACGCGGTCGGATTATTAAAAAAAGAACTTGAAACCGGAGGAAGCCTGATAATCGAGGCGGCGTACGCTTCACAAGTCCCGGCGGGCGGAGCTTTAGCCGTCGACAGGGATAATTTTGCCGGATATATAACGGATAAAATAAAATCGCATAGAAATATAGAAGTTATAATCGGGGAAGTTGGGAAGATAGATTTGAATAAGATTAATATTATCGCTACAGGGCCGCTGACTTCCGAAAGTCTTCACGAAGAAATAAGATTATTAATAGGCGGGGAATATCTGGAGTTTTTCGACGCCGCCGCGCCGATAGTGAGTATGGATTCTATAGATTTCGTAAGCGAAGGCGGCGCGTTTTATGCGTCCAGATATGACAAAGGGGATAAAGATTATATAAACTGCCCCCTTACAAAAGAAGAATATGAAATATTTCATAAAGCCTTGATATCTGCCCAAACCGTGAAGCTTCGCGGATTTGAGACGGAGTATATCGAAAAGAACGTGTTCGAGGGATGTATGCCGGTTGAGATAACGGCGAAAAGAGGGGAGGAGACCCTCCTGTTCGGGTGTATGAAACCCGTTGGCATAACAGACCCGAAAACGGGTAAGCAGCCGTACGCCGCAGTACAGTTAAGGCAGGACAACAAAGAGGGAACTATGTATAATATAGTGGGATTCCAGACGAATTTAACTTTCCCCGAACAAAAACGGGTGTTTTCTCTTATACCGGCTCTTAAAAACTGCGAATTTTTAAGATACGGGGTAATGCACAGGAACACTTTTATAAATTCGCCGGAACTTCTCGATAATTGCTATAATCTTAAAGAGAACGGAAATATATATTTCGCCGGGCAAATCACGGGAACTGAAGGTTACGTATGCTCCGCGGCGTCGGGATTCTCCGCGGGAATCGCGGCGGCTTCGAAAATACTGGGTTTGCCGGGTTATATTTTCCCGAAATCCACGGCAATCGGCGCGCTCGCGCATTATATAAGCGGCGGGAGTATGCATAGATTTCAGCCTATGGGCATAAACTTCGGAATAATAGAGAATCCGGAGATTACGGGTAAAATAAAGGGCGGGAAAAAATTTATAAGGCAGAAGATTGCGGAAATCTCGCTCGAATATATGACAAACTGGAGAAATTCGCAAAAACATCTTGAAAAACTTCCGGGAATGTGATATAATACCAATATGCAATTAAAATGTAGGGGCGGCCATTGGCCGTCCGTCTGAAAAACGTCAAAACTGCGTTGGTTTTGCGGACGCGCAATGCGCGCCCCTACAATCAGGATTTTAATTTCGCAAGAAGTCTATTGAATAAATACCAGAAAAAATCAAAATGCGAAAGGGCAGAGTATATTAAAATTATGAAAATACTTCTGGACGCTATGGGCGGAGACCACGCTCCCGACGAAACCGTCAAGGGCGCGGCTCTCGCGGTCGGCGAACTCGACGTTGAGATTATTCTCGTCGGGGATAAAAATAAAATAAACAAAGTAATCGAAGAGAATAAACTATCGAGGAAGAATATAGCGGTCGTACATACGGAACAGGTACTGACAATGGAAGACGACCCGATATCCGTCGTAAAATCGCGCAAGGATTCTTCTATGGGAGTGTGTTTCCGTATGCTTGCGGACGACAGGGACGACGAAATAAAAGCGATGGTATCGGCCGGAAATTCCGGCGCGCTTCTCGCGGGTTCGAGTCTCGTGATAAAACGCATACACGATATAAAGAGAGCGGCGATTGCGGTCGTCCTGCCGTTTGAGAGGAAGACGCTGTTAATAGACGCGGGCGCGAATCTCGATATAAAAGCGGAGTATTTAAAACAGTTCGGGTTTATGGGTTCTATATATATGAAGAAAATCTTCGGGATAGAATCGCCTACCGTCGGTCTCGCGAACAACGGCGCGGAGCAGACTAAGGGAACTCCGGAACACGTCGAGGCGTATAAACTGCTGTCGGGTACAAAGACTATAAATTTCGTCGGCAATATAGAAGGCAGGGATATGACGATGAGGGAAAAAAGCAGCGACGTTCTGGTTACGGACGGATTCACGGGGAATATGATTCTGAAATTAACCGAAGGTTTCGGGATTTACATGAGTCACAGGCTTAAAGATATGTTTCTCAAAGATTTCTTCACGAAAGTCTCGGCGGTTTTATTAAAAAATTCCCTGCGCGAATTTAAGCGGTCTTTCGACCAGTCGGAATACGGGGGCGCGCCGTTTCTGGGAGTGCGCAAGCCGGTCATAAAAGCCCACGGGAGCGCGAACGCGAAAGCGATAAAAAACGCCGCGCGCCAGGCGAAATTCTGCGTCGAGACGAAGCTCGTCGAGGAGATAGAGCTGCAAAGCAGGATAAACAAGTAGGGGCGATTATCAATCGCCCGTGAGAAACTGCGGATATATGCGGGCGAATAATATTCGCCCCTGCGCGCGATTTGAACAGAAATAAAACAATAAGGAGTTAATAATATGGCTTTTAAACTTGACAGGATTACTTTTGCGTCTGATATCATGGGCGGTCAGGCGTGTATACGGGATATCAGAGTTCCGGTTTCATTGATTATGAATATGCTCGCAAACGGGGCGTCGTTTTCAGACGTGCTTGAAGATTATGAATATCTCGAAGAAGAAGATATTAAACAGGCTCTTAAATATGCTTCATGGACGGCAAGCGACCAGGTTTTGCTTTATGAGAGGGCGTAAAAATGAGGTTTTTAGCAGATATGGGCGTATCTCCGCGCTGCGTGGAATGGCTGCGTACGCAGGGATATGACGCGGTTCATTTATATGAACAGGATTTGCATAAACTTGCGGACGGCGATATTTTAAAAAAGGCGCGCGCGGAGAAGAGAGTTTTATTGACGATGGATTTGGATTTTGCCAGAATTTTGTCAAGTCTTGAAGCTGATAATTTACCGCTTACCGTGATATTTAGATTAAGCGACCACCGTCCGCATAATATACAGGCTATGCTTGAAATAATATTGCCGGCTATTGAGCAGTATTCGGAACGGGGCGGCGCCATATTTTCTGTGAACGATAATAAAACACGGATTCGCCGGCTGCCGATTAATATTAACGGGGGAAAAGAACATGAGTGAAAGAGAAAAGGTATAAAATTAATGAAACAGAAAACAGATTTGAAAATCACGAAAAAAAGAAGCAAGTCGAACGCGGAGAACTCGGCGGTCGATTTCGCAAAGAAAATCAAATACGACTACAAAGATATTTCTCTGCTTGAAACGGCTCTGACCCATTCGTCGTACTCGAACGAAATGCGGTCGAAAGGCGTAAAAATCGAATGTAACCAGAGGCTCGAGTTTCTGGGAGATTCGGTATTGTCCCTGATAACGTCGGAGTATATTTACTCGAAGCTGAAAAACAGCAAAGAAGGGGAGCTTACCCGCGTAAGGGCGAGTATCGTCTGCGAGGATTCGCTGTTTAAATTCGCCGAATCCATAAATCTCGGCGACGCCCTGTTTTTGGGCAAAGGCGAAATCGGCTCGAACGGAAGGAATCGTAAGTCTACTCTCGCGGACGCTTTCGAAGCCGTTCTGGGTTCTGTTTTTCTTGACGGAGGATTCGACGCGGCTAAGAAGTTTTTGTTTAGATTTATAACGAAACCGATAGAAAGTATATCAGACGGGGGAAAAACGGAGGACCATAAGAGTCTTCTCCAGCAGATAATCCAGCAGGGCGGCGAGGGAACGCTTAGATATACTCTCGTCAGCGCGACCGGACCGGACCACGAGAAGATTTTTGAAGTGAACGCCGAATTAAACAATAATATTATAGGCGAGGGAAAGGGCGCGTCAAAAAAAGAGGCTGAGCAGAACGCGGCAAAAGAAGCCCTCGGACTGTTCGGGTATCAGAATTAAAAAAATATTTATGAGAAAGCATTATAATATACCCGTCTTTATCACCCATTCGGGCTGCAGAAATAACTGCGTTTTCTGCAACCAGAAAATCATAACGGGGCAGTCCGGAAGCGCGGACGAGGAAAAAATAAAACGGACAATCGAAAAATTTACAGATATTATTTATAGAAATAATCAGGATAATCGCGCCGGCGCTGAAATCGCTTTTTTCGGGGGTTCTTTTACCGGGCTTGAAAAAAGCGAGATGATTAGATATTTAGAAATCGCGAACAGATATATAGATAAATATAAAATCATAACGGGCGTACGCCTTTCAACGAGACCGGATTATATTACCAAGGAAATAATTGATATTTTATTGAAATATAATACAAAGGCAATCGAACTGGGAATCCAGAGTATGTTCGACGAGGTTTTGTCCGCGTGCAAAAGAGGGCATACGTCAAAAGACAGTAAGAACGCTTGCGGGATAATAAAAGACGCGGGGATAAATCTAACCGGGCAAATCATGCTCGGACTTCCGGGTTCGAACCGGGAAAAAGATATAGAGACGGCGGAGATTCTCGTGAAACTGGGGATAGATTCCGCGAGGATATACCCGGCGGCGGTTCTTGAAGACACCGAACTCTGCGAGTTGTACAGAAACGGGAGATACGAGCCTTTGAGTCTCGATGAGGCTGTGTTCAGGGCGAAAGAAATAAAGAAAATCTTTGACTATAATAATATAAAAGTTATTAGAATGGGTTTATGTTCGTCGGATATAGATATAAATGATAGTAATATTATCGCGGGGGTTTATCACCCCGCGTTCGGGGAGCTTGTCGAAAGCGAGATTATATACGACAGACTTGCTGAAGAGACAGAAAAAATTTGCAGGGGCGCGCATTGCGCGTCCGGCGGTGTTATTATTCGCATGAACGATGATAGTCTTGTTATATACGCGGACAAGAAAGATATGTCAAAGACGGTCGGGCATAAGAGAAGAAACATAGAGAGACTAAAAGAAAAGTTTAATTTAAGAGAAATAATAGTAACGGAGAAATAAAAAGTGTTCTTAAAAACAGTTGAACTGACCGGGTTCAAATCGTTTCCGTCGAAAACGTCTATTACTTTCGAGAGGGGTATAACGGCTATTATCGGTCCGAACGGCAGCGGTAAATCGAATATTTCGGACGCAATCAGGTGGGTTTTCGGCGAGACGTCTTCTAAAGCTATGCGCGGCTCAAAAATGGAGGACGTTATTTTCGGCGGGACAAAAGAAGTAAGGCCGTCGAGTTTCGCGAGGGTTTCTCTCGTTATAGACAACTCCGATAATCTCGTGGACTGCGATTTCAGCGAAATAAAAATCACGAGACAGCTTGCGAGGTCGGGAGAGAGCGGATATTTTATCAACGACAGAAGCGTCAGACTAAAAGATATATACGAGCTTTTTTTGAACACGGGAGTCGGCAGAGAGGGTTATTCTATAATAGGCCAGGGGAAAATAGCCGAGCTGATTTCGAGAAGAAGCGAGGACAGGCGCGGGATATTTGAGGAAGCGTCGGGAATATCAAAATACAGGTACAAAAAATCGGAAGCCGAAAAAAAATTATCGAACGTTGAGGATAATTTAACGAGAATAAAAGATATCGTTTACGGACTCGGGGAACGGCTCGAAACTCTCGGGCCCGAGGCTGAAAAGGCGAAGAAATATATAGAGCTTTACGAGAGGAAAAAATCGCTCGAAATATATACGTGGGTCGATTCGGCGGAGAAAATCAAACGGGAATTTGAGAAATTAATAAGCGGCTGCGAAATATCGAAGTTTAATTACGAAAACGCGGACTCGGAATTTATCAGACTGAACGAAAAGACGGACAATCTATATAATAAAATCCAGGAAATCAATCTGTTATATGAGAACAGAAAAAACGAAAATCACAGGATTGCGAATAATATAGTGACAAAAAATTCGGATATCGAAATATTAAAAAATAATATCTCGAAAATCCGTGATAATATAGAATTTAATCTTTATGAATTTAACAGAAACAAGAGTGATATTGAAATTCTTGACAGAGATATAGCAGACAAAACGATTATAATAGACAGAATAAGTTCAGAATATAAATCGCTTGAACTCGAAATAGAAGATATTGTTAATTATTCCGAACATATAGAGTTTAAACTGTTGGAAATCAATAATAAAATCGAAGAAATCAATAATATATTATCTGAAATAAATACTGAAATAAACGAGCTTAAAATAAAAATCTCGGAAAAAAACAGCGAAATCAGGCATATAAGCGAGAGAAAAGAGATATTATCGAGGGAAATCGGGAAAATCGGGGATATAAGAGAGAAGAATAAAAAAGAACTCGGGATTTTAAATTCCCTTAAAAAATCAGCCCTGACAGAAAAAGAAAAGTCGGAATTAAAACTTGCGGAGACTGAAAACAAAATAAAAGATTTGGTAAATTCTGAAAAATCAAAGCGTAAAGAACTGGATTCCCTGTATCTAAAAAGCGAAAGAAACGAGAATACAATCCAGACTTTAACGCATATTTACGAGAATCTGGAGGGTTATCCGGACAGCGTTAAAAGCGTGATAAAAAGAGGCCTGAAAGGCGTAAACGGAACGATTGCGCAGTTAATAGAAACCGACGAAAAATATTCCGAAGCAATCGAAGTCGCTCTCGGGCAGAATCTCCAGAATATAATAGTAGACGACGAAAATTCGGCGAAAGAAGCGATAAGATATCTCAAGACGAATAATCTCGGACGCGCGACGTTTTATCCGAGAAATATAATAAAGGGCAGGTTTATAGAACGCGAAAAGCTCGATTATCTATGCAGGAATAATAAAGCGTCGGGGTTTATAGACGCGGGCAGCGAGCTCGTCTCATGCGAACAGAAATATATAAATATAATAAAATATCTGCTCGGCAGGACTATAATCTGCGATAATATAAATAATGCGGCAAAAATCGCGGAGAGATTAAACTATATGTATAAAATCGTCACTCTCGACGGTCAGGTAATAAACGCGGGCGGTTCTTTTACGGGAGGTTCGACGGCAAGAAAAAGCTCGATGCTGTCGAATAAAAATAAAATAGAAAATCTTAAAAATCAAAATATTGAACACGCAAAAAATCAAAAAGAGATTTCAGGACAAATCGAAAAAATAGCCGGCTATATAAATCGGCTGAACAAAGAATATGATTTACAGAAAGAAGAGCTTAACTCAAAAATCCTGGATTTATATAATCTGGACTCTGATATAAAGCTGAAAATTTCAGAAGTCGAACTCGGGGAATCGCAAATCAATTCGGCCGAAAACGAAATCAGGGAGAACGCCGGAAATCTTGTCCGGGAAACAAAAAAAGAACTCGAAGGCAAACTTTCTGAATACGGGAGAAAATTCGGCGAAAATACCCGGATTCTGGACGAACTTAAAAATCAGGCGAAAAAAACGTCCGGAGAAAAAGACGCCGTTTTGATTAAGATAAACGAACAGAGACTCGTTTTATCGGGGGTTTTAAATAATATAAATATAGAGACAGAGCGACTGGAAAATTTGAACAGGGAGAGGGTAAATCTTAAAAACAAAAACGCCCGGCTTTCAGACGATAACAAAGAGAAAAACAGCGAGTTGATTTCAGGGGAAAACAAAATCGAAGCTGAAAAAAAAGAAATCGAAGAACTGACAAAAACGGCCGGAAGAATAGCGCTTGAATTGCTTGAATATGAAAAGGGGCGTACGAATCTCGAAAAAGAAAACGCCGAAACGAAAAATAATATCAAAGACAAAGCGGCCGAGCGCGACGCCCTCTTCA
Source organism: Oscillospiraceae bacterium (assembly GCA_009777355.1). Taxonomy (GTDB): domain Bacteria; phylum Bacillota; class Clostridia; order Oscillospirales; family WRJC01; genus WRJC01. The sequence continues at coordinate 32,115 of WRMA01000007.1, forward strand.
GGGAACACACAAGGCTCGAATCTATGAGAAGCGAAAAAGAAAAAGAACACGATTCAATCATAAATAAACTTTGGGAAGAATATAATCTGACTTTTTCGGACGCGAAAGAAATGGTCCTGACCTCTCTCGAAACGTCGCAGATTACAGTAATAACGGAAAATCCCGGGAACATCGCAAAGGAACTCTCGAAGATAAAATCCGGGATAAAAGAACTCGGAACGGTAAACGTAAACGCGGTCGAAGAGTTTAAAGAAGTAAGCCGGAAATATGATTTTTTATCGGGGCAGTCGTCCGATTTGAGGGATTCTATAGAGAGTTTGCAGAAGATTATAGATAATCTCGAAACTGAAATGAAAAAAGTGTTCTCCGAATCCATGAATCAGATAAATCAGAACTTCGGGGAAGTTTTCTCGGAGCTTTTCGGCGGGGGAACGGCGGGGATAATATATACCGACCCGGACAACGTCCTGGAGAGCGAACTCGAAATCGAAGTCAGACCTCCGGGGAAAAATATCAAGCATATATCGCTGCTGTCCGGAGGGGAGCAGACGTTCGTCGCAATCGCGCTTTATTTCGCGCTGCTGAAAATCAACCCCGCGCCCTTCTGCGTCCTCGACGAAATCGAGTCGGCCCTGGACGAAGTGAACGTCGACAGATTCGCGGGATATCTGAAAAGATACGCCTCGCAGACGCAGTTTATACTGATTTCCCACAGACGGGGAACGATGGAAGCGGCAAACAGGCTTTACGGGATAACGATGCAGGACAAAGGCGTGTCGAAATATCTGGCTCTGGACATAAACGAAGCGGAGAAGAGACTCGGGAAGATATAATATACCTCTTTCAAAACCGAAATACGACCACCCCGCCGACTTCGTCGGCACCCCTCCACGGAGGGGAATTAATAAAACGGCGGAGTTGAGTGAAAATTCCCCTCCGTGGAGGGGTGGCGCGGCGCGTAAGCGGCGTGACGGGGTGGTTTTGAAAGAAGTCCAATAAAAAAATAAAATCGGGGAGAATATATGGGATTATTTGATAAATTAAAAAAAGGACTGCAAAAGACAAAAGATACGGTTTTAAATCAGGTAAACAATATTTTTAAGGCTTTTGTGAAAATAGACGAGGATTTACTCGAAGAGCTTGAAGAGATATTAATCGCGTCGGACGTCGGGGTAAACGCATCGGCTGAAATAATCGCGCGTTTGCGCGGGGAAATAAAAGAACGCAGACTATCGGACGGCGAAGAAGTCAAAGAAGTTCTATGCGAAATTATTTCCGATATAATAGGCGGCGAGGAAAAATTAAATCTGGAATCGAAACCGTCGGTAATTCTCGTAATCGGGGTGAACGGCGCGGGGAAAACTACGTCTATCGGCAAAATCGCGAATATTCTGCGGAGCGAAAAAAAGACCGTGACGGTCGCGGCGGCCGATACTTTCAGAGCCGCCGCGATAGAACAGCTCGAGGTCTGGACACAGAGGGCGGGCGTGGATATTATAAAGCACAAAGAGGGTTCGGACCCCGCCGCGGTCGTTTACGACGCGATTCAGTCGTGCAGGAGTAAAAAGACCGACGTTTTGATAATAGATACGGCGGGCCGTCTGCACCATAAAAAAAATATGATGGACGAACTCGCGAAAATATCGAGGGAAATCAACCGGGAAAACCCCCGCGCGAGCGCGGAGACCCTGCTGGTACTCGACGCGACGACGGGGCAGAACGCGGTAAATCAGGCGCGCGAGTTTAAAAACGCGGCGAATATAACGGGGATAATTTTAACGAAGCTCGACAGCTCGTCGAAAGGCGGCATAGTGATATCAATCCGGAGAGAGCTGGGAATCCCCATAAAATATATAACGGTCGGGGAAAAAATAGACGACGTGGATAATTTCGACGGGAAAGAATTTGTCAGGGCGCTATTTGATTAGACGTTAAAAAAATTCAAATAAAATAATACGCTGAAATATAATTTTTATCGAGGTGGTATATTTATGACGGGTAAGATTTCAAAGTGGGGAAACAGCCTCGGGCTGCGTATTCCCAGAATTGCCGTTGAAACCCTGGGTTTAAACGACAACGATATTGTAAATATTGAAACAAAGGGAAAATCGATAGTTATCAGACCGATGGAGAAACGGCTTACGCTTGAGAGTATTTTCGAGGATTGGGACGGTACTCCGTATGATTCCTATGATTGGGGAGAACTTGATAAACCTGCCGGGAGGGAACTGATATGATTTTCAGTCAGGGAGATATAGTCAAATTTAATTTTGACCCGACGCTCGGACACGAGCAGGCGGGATACCGCCCCGCGCTTGTATTAAGCCGGGATTTGTTTAACGGGAACACAAAACAAATAGTTGTTTGTCCGATAACAAGCAAAACCAAACGCCTTCCTATGAGAATTGCCCTTGACGAACGTACCGCAACAGCCGGTTATATTATGTGCGACCAAATAAGAACTATAGATATTATAGCGAGAAAGCCTTCTTTTGTAGAGAAAATACCGGGTGATTTATTGGAATTGGCTCTTGAAACTGTTACAGCGGTGTTTCAAATGCCGCAGCCAAGAGAATAAGGGGAAAATTTATGAAAAAAACGAAGATAATATTCGCGTCGGGGAACCCGGGTAAAATAAAAGAGATGGGTTATTTAATCAATAAGAATTTAAACGGGTTTGAGACAGAGCTGCTTGGATTAAAAGACGTAGGCTTTACTGATGAAATAATCGAGAACGGCGGAACTTTCGAGGAAAACGCTGAAATTAAAGCGCGCGCGGTTTTTGATAAAACCGGTATGATTTGTTTTGCCGACGATTCGGGATTATGCGTAGATGATTTAAACGGCGCGCCGGGGATATATTCGGCGAGATACGGCGGAAAAGCCGACGGCGGCGACGGTAACGCGAGGCTTTTGCGCGAACTAAAAGACGTTCCGGATAATAAAAGAACGGCGTATTTTTACTGCGCGATTTACTGCGTAATAGATAAAAATACGAGTTTCTGCGTTTCGGGGAAATGCTCCGGGATTATTACGCGGGAAAAAACCGGAGAGGGAGGTTTCGGCTACGACCCTGTGTTTTATTATCCGCCGGGGAAAAAGACTTTCGCGGAGATGACGGACGAAGAAAAAAATAAAATCAGCCACAGGGCAATCGCGGCGGAACAATTCGCAAAAGAAATCGTCAAATATATGATAGAGATTAAATAAAAAAACAAAGAGAGGTTCAAAAAATAATGCTTACAAGCAAACGGCGCGCAAAGCTTAAATCAATCGGCGCGAATACCGAAACCCTGTATCAAATGGGTAAAAACGAAATCGACGGAAATTATATAATCCAAATCAATACGGCTCTCGACGCGAAAGAACTCATAAAAATAAAAGTTCTCGAAAATTCAGTATATAACGCGAGGGAAGCGGCGGATAATCTCGCGGAGAAAACGGACAGCGAGGTCGTCTGCGTCATCGGCTCGAAAATTTTGCTGTACAGGAAATCGCGCAGGGCTGAAAAACGAGAATTATCAAAAATGATTGAAAATATATAAATTTACAAAAAAGTTAAAGAAATCGTTATATTATTGAGGTATAATAAACTTTGGCGCGTAAAAAAATAAACAAAATAGGAATCTTCGGAGGGACGTTTAACCCGGTCCACAAAGGTCACGAGATTTCAGGCATTGAATTTTATGAGAAATTTAATCTCGGCAGGCTGATTATTATACCCGCGAATATTCCGCCTCACAAAAAAAATTACGGCGGAGTCTCCCCCCGCGAGAGATTAGATATGTGCCGCCTGTGTTTTAATAAATATGAAAATGACTATAATATAGAAGTTTCGGATATCGAAATAAAAAAGGACGGGGTAAGCTACACTTTCGACACTCTCGAAGCTCTCCGGGAAATATATCCCCCCTATCAGAATTTAATATATTTTCTGGTCGGTTCGGATATGTTTTTAGAGCTTGAACACTGGCATAGATACAAAGAAATTCTCGATATGTGCGTATTTGTTTCGGCATTGAGAAATAATAATAAAACTGAAAGAGAGAAGGTTACGGAATTTCAGAGAGAATTGTTAAGCCGGGGATATAAGACGGAGATTATCGAAAATAATATAGTCGAAATCTCTTCGACCGAACTGCGGGAGAAGATAAAACGGGGAGAGCCGGAAAGCGAACTTCTTGAATATTTGAGTCCGGAAGTTTTAAATTACATAAAAGAGAGAAGAATTTATGTTCTGTAATAAAAATAAGATAAGCATAGATAATCTTGACGGTATCAGGGAGACGGTCAGAGGTTTGGTTAAAGAAAAAAGATATACGCATATACTCGGGGTCGAGGGCGAAGCCGTCAGAATCGCGGAGATTTTCGGTTCAGGCGAAGATTTTATAAAGAAACTGAGGGCTGCGGCTCTTCTTCACGATATAACGAAAGAGTTCGATATGAAAAAACAGCTCGAGATATGCGGGAAATATAATATAGAAATATCGGAAGACGATATAAAGGCGGTTAAGCCGCTCCACGCGAAAACCGGCGCGTATATCGCAAAAACAGAGTTCGGCGCGGACAGTTTGATTTTCAACGGGATATATAACCATACTGTGCCGAGTTCGCCGCCGGGAAAGTTCGGGTTTGATTTGTTCGGCAAAATAATCTATCTCGCGGACTGGACCGAACCGAACAGGGATTTCCCCGAGTGTATAGAGATACGCGATTATTTTTATTCGAGAATAGATTCCGGAAATAGAGATAAAGCCATGATACTGGATAAAACGCTGCTGCTTTCGTATAATAAAACTATAGAAATCCTTGTAAGAGACGGTCTGTTTATTCACGAAGATACGGTCAAATGCAGAAATAATCTTATAATTAAAGAAATTACGGTGTGAAAAAAATTATGCTTAAACAATATAAATTACCCGAAGTTCCCGGAGACGGCAAAGAAAAAAACGGCAGAAATAATAAAGGCAGGGGTCTGAATAAAAACAAAAAAGTAAAATTCATGACGGTGAGAAAGATTATTCTGCTGTCGTTTCTGGGTCTTATATTTTTGTTTCTGCTTCTGGCTTATCTGTTTCTGAATTTCTACAGACCGTCGCAGGGCGAGTCTCCGAAAGTAAATTTCGGGGATGAGTTTTCGTTCGGAACGTACTCGGACGACGGGAGCGGCGAGACCGCGCCTCCCGAGGATTTGTCGGGAGACAGAGACCGGGACTGCTTCACTTTTCTTATACTCGGCTCAGATTCGGGAACGAATACCGACACTATTATGGCCGTTATGGTAAACGTGAAGGAAAATTCGGCTTCGGTTCTGAACATACCCAGGGATACGTATGTGAGCGCGAGAAACTTCTCCGGGAAAATCACGAACGTTTACGGCAGGGGGCGCAGTCTCGCCTCGCAGGGCGGGATTACCGGAAGGGAAGAGATATCGAAGGCGGGAGTAGAGTATGTGTGCGCGATGATACAGTATACTTTCGGGATTCCCATAGACAAATACGTCCTGATTAATTTAGAAGGCTTTAAAGTTCTCGTAGACGAAATAAAAGGCGTGGAGGTAGACGTGCCGATGAGAATGAAATACTCGGACCCCGAACAGAATTTATATATAGATTTATATCCCGGACTGCAAATACTCGACGGGAACAAAGCCGAACAGCTCGTAAGATTCAGGCAGCCCGACGAAGGGAGCGGCAACCCGACCTATTACAGCATAGGTTACGCGGGGGAAGATTTGGGAAGAATAAAAACCCAGCAGACGTTTTTATCGGCCGTTATGAAAAAGATGATAAACCCGATTGATTTGGGAAATATAAGAAGTCTCTTCGAAGTGGGTTCAAAATATATGATTACGAACATGACGGCCGCGGATATAGGGTGGTTCGGGGTTCAGATGACTAATATCAAGCTCGAAAACGTAAGGACGCATACGCTTCCCGGAACATGGGTCAGTCCTCATCAGGTCGTATACAGGCAGGAAGCTATGGAAATAATAAACAAATATTATAACCCGTTCAGAAAAAACATACCCGAGTCTAATTTTAATATCGACGATAAAGGCATGGTATTTGACAACAAACCCCAAATCGATATCGACGGAGTTACGATGTCCGAATTAATAAGATAGAAGATAGATTTGTAAAATAGACCTCTTTCGAAACCGAAATACGACCACCCCGCCGTCTGCGGACGGCACCCCTCCACAGAGGGGAATGAGTAAGAAAACGCCGGAGCAGAGTGAAAATTCCCCTCTGTGGAGGGGTGGCGCGACGCGTAAGCGGCGTGACGGGGTGGTTTTGAAAGAAGTCCAATATTTAAATAAAATAAAAAAATAAAACGGAAAGGAATTTTATGAGTACGGAAAATACAGAAATCGTAAAAAAAGAAGAGGCGAAATATATCGAAATCAATCCCGGACAGTTCGGGAAGGCAAAAGAACTGGCGGAGAAAATCGGTGAAATCCTGGACGATAAGAAAGCCCGTAACGTGAAAATAATCGAGACTAACAGACAGACGATAATATCGGATTATTTCGTTATCGCGACGGGAAATTCGTCGGTTCATATAAGGGCTCTCGCGGGTGAAATCGAAGAACAGTTAAAAGAAAATTACGGGGTAACCCCCGCGAGAATAAACGGTCTCGAGAGCGCGGACTGGATAATTTTAGACTATGATTCTGTCCTCGCGCATATTTTCAACAGCGAGGCGAGAGATTACTATAAACTCGAGAAACTCTGGGGAGAGGGCGGCGGCAGAGTCGACGTGGACGGACTTCTCATGCTTGACAAAAGCGAGTAGTTTATGATTTATATAGAATCGAAATTAAAAGACGCGGCCTTTAATATCGCGGCCGAAGAATATATAACCGTGTCTTTTAACCGGCCCGTCTTTATGCTGTGGCAGACTGAAAAATGCGTCATAATCGGGCGCAATCAAATCGCGGCGGCTGAAATAGATTTGCGCGAGGCCGAATTATCCGGGGTGAATATAGTCAGGAGAACGAGCGGAGGCGGAGCCGTGTTTTCGGACGCGGGCAATATCATGTACACTCTCTCAACCGGATTTAAAGAGTCGGACGACCCGAAGAAAATCGAGCGCGAACTTTTTGCCGAACCTATGGCAAGGGCGCTGAACAAAATGGGAGTACCGGCGGTTGTTTCGGGCAGAAACGATATAGTTTTAAACGGCAGAAAAATCTCCGGGCTCGCGCAGTACGCGAAAAAAGACAGACTGTGCACGCACGGTTCTCTTCTCTATGACACGGATTTGACCCTTCTCTCGAAATTATTGAAGCCGGACCCCGAAAAAATCAATTCGAAGGCTTTAAAATCAGTCAGGTCAAGAGTCGTTAATATCCGGGAATATCTCGAAGAAAATCAAAAAAATCAGGATTTTTTATCGGTAACGGACTTTATAGAACGGCTTAAAATCAATTTATTTTCTGAATTTGAAATCGATTCCGAAATAATAAACTATGAATTTTCAGAGTCCGATATAAAGCGAATCAATATTATAAAAGACGAAAAATACGCGAATCAAAGCTGGACGAACGGAACGACCCCGCGATTTTCCGTCAGGGAATCAAAAAGATTTCCGGCGGGTAAACTCGATATATTTCTCGATTCGGAACTCGGCGTTATAAAATCGTGCGGGATTTTCGGCGATTTTCTGGGGGTTTTACCCGTCGGTGAACTGGAGAAAAAACTCGCGGGGCAGCCGTACGACTATAATTTTATATCCGGTCTTCTGTCAGGCATAAATCTGCGGCTTTATCTGGGAGATATAAAACGCGAAGAATTTCTGGAGTGTTTGTTTTAGGCTTATAAACAAATTGTAGGGGCGGCCATTGGCCGTCCGTCTGAAAAATGTCAAAATCACATTGATTTTGCGGACGCGCAATGCGCGCCCCTACGATTAAATTTTGAGGTTTATTTATATCTATGCGCAAAAAATACGAAAAACTGGGCATACTCGGGGGAATGGGTCCCCTCGCGACGTATACGCTGTATAAAAATATAATCGAAGACACCCCCGCGGAAAGAGACCAGGAGCATATCGACATGGTTATTTTAAACGCGGCTTATATACCCGACAGAACTAACGGGATACTTCACGGGGGGAAATCCCCTCTGCCCGAACTTCTGGACGCGCTTAAAATCCTCGAAAGCTCCGGCTGCGATTTAGTCGCTATCCCGTGCAACACGTCGCATTATTTCTATGACGAAATGCAGGACTCGTGTAAAATCAAAATATTAAACATGATAGAATTAACCGCTGAAAAATTAAATCAACTCGGCGTTTCGAAAGCCTTTCTGACCGCAACCGAAGGAACTGTGAAAACCGGAATATATCAAAAATACTGCGCAAGAAAAAATATAGAAATCGTCTCTCCGGATAATCGCGAAACCGATGAATTAACGCGTATAATTTACGAAATAAAAGCGGGGAAAAATCCCGACGTTACAGAATTAAAAAATATCTCTGAAAAATATTATAATCTCGGCTGCGAGAAAATAATTCTCGGGTGTACCGAACTGTCGCTAATCCCAAAAAAATACATAAAAAATAACAGTCCGGAGACTGTTATTGACGCAATGGATATTCTAAAAGATAAAATTCTGGAATCGTTCGGGATAAAAAATAAGATAACATAAACTATAAATCGTCCGCGTCCTGTTCGGGGTCGCCGCCGTCGTAGGACGTTCCCGTGTACGAACCCATGACGTCGCTTTGAATATTGTCTCCGCCGTTACTGCCGAAATTATCCGGCATATTCGCCGTCCTGAACGCCCTTACCGCTTCTTCGGCTTTTCTCGAAATTCCGCCCTTGACGGGCTTTTTTTTGTTTTGAGAGGGATAATTATAATCCAAGATTAACACAATCCTTTCTATATAAATCTCAACGGCAGTAGGGACGAACTGTGTTCGTCCGCCGATACCGCGCAAATCCCGCGGACGAACACAGTTCGTCCCTACAATTTATGCCGTTATCGGTATATATTATCCGTGTATTAAATAAATCTATGCGGAATTAATAATCGCTATTCTAAAATAAACTCCTGCGCTATCGGATAATCGTTCCAGAAGTTGCCGTCTGAACGATAGTATTTTCTCGAAACGGAGCCGTTTTTATCAGTATAGTCTATAACAAAAACCTGCCCCGTCTCTATTTCAGTTTCCACGGGAAAATTATGATACGGGAGAACGTCGCCCGTCGCAGGGTTGTTTTTAAAGTCTTCATAGGCGTTTTCCAAACGCCGAAATTCACGTTTCGTAAAATCTATATCAAATTCAGTAAGGTCTTGTTCCCCGAAATGCGTAAAGATATATTCTTTTCCGCCGACAGATATTTTTTCAGAGCCGTCAGTTTGACCGTCGCTATTATTATCGCCGCAAGCAGTAATCGTTACAGCTATAAAAGCCATAATAATAAAAAATACGGCTGTTTTCTTTGTCATCTTTGCTTCTCCTTATTACTGGTAAAATATAAATTATTCGTTTCAATTATATACGTAAATTTCCGGATTCGTTTGCGTTCGCAACAACTTTAAATCCGTATTTTTTCGCGGCGGCTTCTCCGCGCCGATTAAAATACAACGTCCTCTGCGGAGTTGTCATATCTTTGGTTAATTCGTTAATTTCACGGCGTATCTTGTGTATCTCGTCCAAGATGGTATCTGGTTTTCTCATCATCGATTACCTCCATCGGTGAATTTATTTCGATTGCTTTATATCCTAAAAGAATATTTATTGCCCCGGTAAGTCTAATTGTTTTTTCTTTAACTATATGCCTGAAATTAAGACTGATAATCATATCAAGCGCGTTCGCCGAAGCAACCGCTATATGGCTTGCGTCTGCGAGCGAGCCTCCCGGGAGCGCGCCCTCGGCTATATATCGCATTGCGAGATTGTCGGCTTCATCGGAAACGGGAAGAACTTTTATATTATATTTTTTTATGAGCGCTATCATCTTATCCCGCTTTTCTTTCGGCGCATTTTCTAATTCGTAAATCACATAAAACGAAGTAAACGCTTCAAATTTCCCCGCCGCGCATTCTTCAAACAGCGTTACCGTGTCGGCATGAGCTTCTCTGTCTGTATCGAAATAAAAATTGAACAGGGTGGTTTCTATATATATTTTTTGTTTTCTCATAA
>WRMA01000008.1 GCA_009777355.1 Oscillospiraceae bacterium
GTAATCATAGGAAATGGCGTTACAAGTATCGGCAATTATGCATTTACTGATTGCACAAATCTGACAAGTGTAGTCATAGGAAACAGTGTTACAAGTATCGGCAATCTGGCATTTGAACGTTGCGCAAGCCTGACAAGCATAGTAATCCCCGACAGCGTTACGAGTATCGGCGAGAGGGCATTTACTGACTGCGCAAGTCTGACAAGCGTAATCATAGGAAACAGTGTTACAAGTATCGGCGAGATGGCATTTATTGGCTGCGCAAGTCTGAAAAGCGTAATAATACCAAACAGTGTTACAAGTATCGGCAATCTGGCATTTGAACGTTGCGCAAGCCTGACAAGCATAGTAATACCCGACAGCGTTACGAGTATTGGCGAAAGGACATTTAGTGATTGCACAAATCTGACAAGCGTAATAATACCAAATAGTGTTACAAGTATCGGAGATCGGGCATTTGAAAGTTGCGAAAATCTGACAAGCATAGTAATCCCAGACAGTGTTACAAGCATCGGCAATCAGGCGTTTTATGGCTGCGCAAGCCTCACAAGTATAGTAATCCCTGGAAGTGTTACAAGTATCGGCGATTTGGCATTTTCCAGAACGCCTTCAAGTCTTGTTATCTACGGCGAAGAGGGTTCGTATGCCGAAACTTACGCTGAAGAAAATCGACGTCAGTTCAGTACGGATATTCCCAATCAAACGGTCATAAAAATCATCATAGACAATAATACCGCGACAGTCAACGGCGAAGAAATAACGCTCGACCAGTCGGCGACCCTTTTAAACGGCAGGACTGTTGTTCCCGCAAGATTTATCGCCGAAAATCTGGGCGCTTCTGTTGACTGGGACAGCGAAACCGGTACGGTCACGGTAACAAAAGGCGATATTATTATCAAAATTATAATCGACAATAATACCGCGACCGTCAACGGCGAGGAAATAATACTCGACCAGTCGGCGACTCTTTTAAACGGCAGGACTGTCGTTCCCGCGAGATTTATCGCAGAAAATCTGGGCGCGTCCGTTGATTGGGAAAGCGAAACCGGTACGGTCACGGTAACGTCAAAATAGATTTAAAGAGGCATAAAAAAACATGAATGATATTGATTTCGTTCACCTGCATTTACACAGCGAGTACAGTCTTCTCGACGGCGCGTGCAGGATTTCGGATATTCCGAAAGCCGTGAAAAAACACGGGCAGAAAGCCGTCGCAATCACCGACCACGGCAATATGTTCGGCGTTATAAATTTTTACAAAGCCTGTAAAAAAGAAGGCGTAAAACCCATTATCGGCTGCGAAGTATATACTGCTAAACGTACTCGGTTCGATAAAATCCACAGCGAGGACAGCGACATGGGGCATCTTGTTCTGCTTGCCGAAAACGAAACGGGTTACAAAAATCTTATATATCTCGTTTCGGCTGCTTACACGGAGGGATTTTACAGTAAACCGAGAGTCGATTTAGATATATTAAAGCGGCATAGCGAAGGATTAATCGCCTTATCCGGATGTCTTGCGGGGTTTACGCAGCAGTTTTTACTGCGCAACGATTTTGAAGCGGCGAAAAATTACGCCTTGCAGCTAAAAAATATTTTCGGCGAAAACAATTTTTTTCTGGAAATTCAAAATCATGATTTACCCGACCAGATTTTAGTAAATTCCAGAGTCGTAAAGCTTGCGGAAGCTTTAGATATTCAGCTTGTCGCGACTAACGACGCGCATTATATAAACAAAGAGGACGCGCGTTCACAGGCGATTATGATTTGCATACAGACGGCGAAATTAATAGACGACGGAAATCCCATAGGCTTCGAGACGAGCGAATTTTATCTGAAAAGTACGGAGCAAATGATAGAATTATTCGGCAGATACGAAAACTCGGTTGAAAACACGGTAAAAATAGCGGACAGATGCAATATTGAATTTGACTTTACAAAGACTTATCTTCCCGAATATAAATCTCCGGATAATTTATCGTCTGAAGAGTATTTGAGAAAATTATGTCTCGATGGAATGGAAAAATATCTCGCGGGAAAAAACGACCCGGATAATTTATACAAAAACAGGCTTGACTTTGAATTAAACGTGATTATCTCTATGGGTTACGCGGATTATTATCTGATAGTCTGGGATTTTATAAACTATGCGAAAAGTAAAAATATACCGATAGGTCCGGGCAGGGGTTCGGGAGCGGGAAGTCTCGCGGCGTTTTTTACGGGGATTACGGGAGTCGACCCGATTAAATATAATTTGCTGTTCGAGAGGTTTTTGAATCCGGAAAGGGTTTCTATGCCCGATTTCGACATTGATATTTGTCAGGACAGAAGAGGAGAGGTTATAGACTATGTTAAAAATAAATACGGCGAGAGAAACACGTCGCATATCATAACTTTCGGAACGATGGCGGCAAAGGGAGTAGTGAGAGACGTCGGCAGAGTGCTTAACATAAGTTACGGCGAGGTCGATATTATAGCGAAACTAATCCCGAAGACTTTGTATATGACTCTTGAAAAAGCTCTTGAAGAATCAAAAGAGTTAAAATCGCGTTACGATAATGACGAAAAAGTAAAGAATTTAATCGATACGGCGATGAAACTCGAGGGAATGCCGCGTCATTCCTCGACGCATGCGGCGGGTCTCGTCGTGACGAATAATCCGGTTTACGAATATGTTCCCCTGGCGTTAAGCTCGGGTGACAGGGTTACGCAGTTTGAGAAAAAAACGATTGAAGAACTCGGCATTTTAAAAATAGATTTTCTGGGACTGAGATATTTGACTATTATAGAAAACACAGTCAGGCAAATAAGAAAATCGGAGAAAAATAAAGATTTCGATATTGAAAAAATTGACTTGAACGACGCGAATATATATAAATTGTTCTCGAGCGGGAACAACGACGGGATATTTCAGTTTGAGGCGAGCTGGGTAAAAAGCCTGATGATTTCGGCGAAGCCCGAATATTTCGAAGATTTGGCCGTTTTAAATTCTCTTATACGTCCCGGACCGATGTCGCTTATTCCGGTTTATACGAGAAACAGGCACAATAAAGATTTGATAACGTACGCCGCGCCGCAGTTAAAAGACATACTTGACGTAACCTACGGTTGTATAATATATCAGGAGCAGGTTATGCAAATCTTCAGGACTCTGGCGGGGTATTCTTACGGCAGAGCCGATATAGTAAGACGCGCGATGTCAAGCAAAGACATGAAAGTAATGGAAGAGGAACGCGAAGTATTTTTAAGCGGATGCGGGAAAAACGGCATAAATCAAAAAACGGCTTCGGAAATATTTGATATTATTGCAGAATTTGCGAAATACGGGTTTAACAAGAGCCACGCGGTAGCGTACGCTCTTATATCTTACAGGACGGCGTATTTAAAATATTATTTTAAAGCCGAATTTTTATGCGCCCTGATGACGTCGGTTTTAAACGACACGGCGAAACTCAGCGGATACGCCGCCGAATGTCAGAGATTAAACATAAAAATATATCCGCCGGATATAAATTTAAGCGAGTCTGATTTCACTATAGATTTATCGGGAGAGGGGGTCAGATACGGGCTTCTGGCCGTAAAAAACGTCGGTCTCGGATTCATAAAAAATATATTGTCCGAGAGGGAAACGAACGGAAAATTCAAGTCTTTCGGGGATTTTTTAACGAGAATGGCAAATTACGAGCAGTTGAATAAACGTCAGGTCGAGGCGTTCGTAAAATGCGGTGTTTTTGATAGTTTAGGAGTTTTCAGAAGCAGACTCCTGGCAAAATACGAAGACGTTATAGACAGTTTGTTAAACGAAAAGAAATCGAACATAGACGGACAGATTGACTTGTTCGGGTTCGGGCTTGATGACGATAATAACTCAAACGGGAATGGTTTCGACGATATTTCCGTGATTTACCCGGGGATACCGGAACTCGGGCTTTTTGAAAAGCTCGCGATGGAAAAAGAAGCGGCGGGGAGATTTTTCTCGGGCCATCCGCTTAACGATTACATGGAGAACATAAAAAGATTGAACACGCTGTCGATATCGAGCGTACTTGAATTTTTTGAAGAGAGCCAGGAAAATACCGAAAGCGAAATTAAAAATAAAGAGAGCGGAGATAAATTTGTCACGGTTGCGGGAATCGTCGGCGATATAAATATCAAGAGAACGAGAAACGGGGAAAACATGGCGTTTTTGACTTTCGAGGACGAATACTCTTCGATTGAGGTAGTTGTGTTTCCTAAGAAGTTCGCGCAGTTTTTCGAAGAAATAAAAACGGATAATATAATAGCGGTTCAGGGGAATATTTCTCCGGGAAGGGAAGAGAACCCGAAGATATTGTTAAATAATATAATAAAACTGAAGAAGAACGGGGAAGCGGCCGCGGACGAAAATCCCGGGCCGGAGAAAATTAAAACCGGCGTTCCGGTTTTGTATCTGAAAGTGCCGGATATAAACAATAGTTTATATAAAAAGGCCGTCAGTTTAATAAAAATATTCGAAGGGCGGACGGAAGTGAAATTTTATGACGAATCGACGAAAAAAATATTTTCTATGACAAATCCGGGAGTCGACTTAAATCAGGTATGCGTCGGCGAATTAAATAATTTACTGGGAAAAGAAAACGTAAAGACAGTATATAAAACAAAGACGGAATAACTTCGTCTTTTCTTTTTTGCATTAATAAAAAAAATTTTAAAAATTTTCAGAATACCTATTGACAAATAATATTATATGGTGTATAGTATTAACCATAGAATATTAAAAAACGAAAAAGAAGGGGTGAGCGAAAGGTGATATTTACGGTAAACGCTTCGCTTCTTGATGCGATTGTTTTATCCGTCGTGTCTGAAAACGATACCTACGGATATAAAATAACTCAGGAAGTAAACAACATAATCGGGATTTCGGAATCTACTTTGTATCCGGTGCTGCGAAGACTGCAGAAAGACAATAATCTCGAAGTATACGACATGGAATATCTGGGGAGAAACAGAAGATACTATAAAATAACGAACAAGGGCAGAATTTTACTGAGTCTTTACAGGGAGGAATGGGAGATATACAAAGAAAAGATTGACAAAGTATTCGATAAAAATTCTGAAAAGGGAGAAAGAAACGAAAAAACTGAAAAGGGAGAAAAAACTATGAATCTGGGAGAAATGCTCCAGAATTTAAAAATCGACGAAAAGCTCGAGAACTTAAAGCTCGGGGAAAAAATCGAGAACCTGAAAATCGACGAAAAAATAGAGCTGTTAAAAAGCGAGGGCTTGAAACTGGGGAAAAAATTCGACGATTTTATTCAAAGCAAGTCGAAAAAATCCGGGGATAAAAAAAATACTGAAAACAGCGGCGAAAATTAATATATAAATATAAATTTGCGGGGTGGATATTAAATGAACAAAAAAGAATTTTTACAGAAGCTCAGAGACGACCTGACTTCGCTTACCGAAGAGGAAAGAATCAGCGCGTTAAAATATTACGACGAGTATTTTTCGGAAGCGGAAGAAGAGAAAGACAACGAAATTATAACCGAATTGAAATCGCCGGAAGAATTGGCGGACAGAATCGAAGAAGAACTCGCGGAGATTACGGAGCATCACGGAGGTATAGTTTTAACCCTCGAACCGGACGCCGCGGACGAAAAGCGGGAAAATATATTTAACTTCGACGCTCCCGCAGCTCCCGGAACGCCCGAATCCGTAATAGAAATAGAAATAAAAAAAGAAGAAAGGCAATATAATAATACTAATAATAAGCCTGAAAGTAATAAAAAAAATAAATCAACGGTTTTTCTTATAGTATTGTTTTGTACTTTTCCGGTATGGCTGCCCGTTTTGATTGGTATAGCGTCGGCGGGATTCGGGGTGTTTATGTGCCTAATCGGAGTTTCGTTCGCCGTCGCGGTTGTGGCTCTGTGCGGTTTCGTTATGGTCGGCGCGGGATTTTTATCCGTGGGATTCGGCGTATTCAATTTATTTTTCAATACTGCCGGCGCGCTTTATCCCCTGGGAGCGGGGCTTATAATAATCGGAATCGGAATAATTACGGCGTATTTGTTTACAAAACTAACGGCGTTTATGTTTAAAACGCAGTTTAAGTTCGCGGGCTGGACGGTACGGAAGATACGGTCGGCTTTATAAAAAACAATAAATATATTTAAGATTTAATATAAGAAAGGAAAAATATGAAAAAAATGATTATTACAGGGATTATTTGCGTGGCGGTCGGAATCGCCGTGTGCGGAGCGGCGTACGCTCTCTCCGGAAGGTCCGTCAGCGGGGATTTAAGCGATAGTTCGGTTTATTTTCCGTCTGACGGCATAAATAAAATTAACATAGGCGAACACGTCGCGGCAGTAAAAATATTCAAAAGTTCAGATAATTCCGGAGAGATTAAAATAGAAGCCGAAAATATTATATTATCTGAGTTTAAAGCCTCCGAAAAAAACGGCGTTCTCGAGATTTTATATAATCCCACTATATTTAAGCTCCCGTTTATTTCTATGCCTATAGGCTTCGGATATAATAAATTTTCAGTTATAAATATTTATATACCTGAGGGGAAAATATTTGACGAGGTTAAATTCGGCGGAGGAGTAGGAACGGTTAATATAGAAGATATAACGGCCGGGGAAGTTATTATAAACGGCGGAGTGGGTACTTATGATATAAAAGACATGACGGCCGGTAGTTTGAGAGTGGACGGCGGAGTAGGCAGCGTTAAAATAAACGGCGTAATAAACGGGGACGCTAAAATCGGCGGAGGAGTGGGAACGGTCGAATTATCGGGAGAAGTAAACGGCGATATAAGATTAAGCACCGGAGTCGGAACCGCGTCGCTTGATTTAAAGGGAGACGCTGAAGATTATAATATAAGAGCGGACAGGGGAGTCGGGAGAATAAGATTAAACGGAAACAAAATTCCCGATACTATAAGAAACGGCGGCAAATATGATATAACCGTCAGCGCGGGAGTCGGGGATATAAATATTAATATAAAATAATAAAATAATATAAAACAGGGAGAGAAAAATCATGAAAAGATTATACAAAATCGACCAGGGAAAAGTAATTTGCGGGGTATGCGGAGGAATCGCGGAATATTTTAACATAGACCCGTCGCTCGTCAGGTTAATCACGATTATAGTGTCCGTATTTCTGGGCGCGGGCTTCGGAGGACTTGTCGCGTATATAATAGCGGCGTGTATTCTGCCGAGAAAAGACAGCCTGGATTTATAAATAAAAAATCCGGGAGGGGAAAATCCGTGAAAAATATAAAAATTTTCACGGATTTTTTATTGTTTTGTATAAAATTTTATGATATAATTATTTATAATATATTATATTATTTTTAAATTTAATTTTAGTTGGAGAGGAAAAATTTATGAAAAGAAATCTTTTGTTTATTTTATTGGTCTTACTGTCGGCGGTATTAATACTCGCGCTTGCTTCATGCGTTGACGATGAGAATAAAGATTCGTCGGATAATGCGGCTAATAATAGTGATAATCCGTGCGACGAAGCGTGTCCGAGTCATTTTGAAGACGGCGGCTGCCATTGTCACGGGCAATGCGGAGTTGAGGGCTGCGCCTGCCACGGAGGTCATTAAGTAATTTACATATTTTTAATATTTAAACGGGAGGGTCAAAAGTATGCCGAAATACGCTGATAAATATTTTAAGCTCGACGACTGGAAGATTATAGCCGAGGATTTCGACGCGGGAAGAAACAGAGTAGCAGAGTCTGTGTTTTCGCTCTCAAACGAATTTATGGGAGCGAGGGGATTTTTTGAAGAGGGGATTTCGTCCGGGGACAGTTTAACGGGCTGTTATTTCAACGGGATTTATGAAATTGACGAGAAGATGCCGAGGTCATACAAAGGCATCGTTACAAAAACGCACTATATGGTCCCCGCGTGCAACTGGCTTTATACAAAAATAGAAGCGGGCGGGGAAAAACTCGATATCGCGAAAAGCGAAATAGCGGATTTGGTTAGAGTTCTCGATATGAAAGAGGGCGTTTACGCCCGTTCGTTTTTCTGGAAGACGGCAAAGGGCGGCTTAAAACTAAAATTCACGAGATTTATAGACATGACCCGGCCTCACGGCGCGTATCTTGAAGTTGAAATTCAATCTATAGATTTTATCGGGGAAATAAAATTTGAAACGGGCGTTGATTTTGACACGAAACACGAGACGTATAATAAAAAAGTGTTTAGAGAAGCTGCGAACGAATCCGTCGATTCTGAACCGGGTATGTTTATTATAGGCGAGACGCTCGAATCGAAACATAAAGTTTTATCGGGTTTCGAAGTCGGCGTTAATATCGCCGAAGATAAAAATTACGAGAGAATAAGAATCCAAAGAGAAAAATATATAGGCATGGATTTTAAATTTAATCTTGATTCGGGGGAGAAAATCGCGTTTTATAAAACTGTCTGCAATCTGCCCGAGAGCGACCCGAGCGTAAATATAAGAGATTTACTTGATAAAGGACGCGGGCTTTTGGATATTCAGGTTACCGAGGGTTATCATACGGCGTATTCAAGGCAGGTTAAGGCATGGGGCGAGTTTTGGGATAATTTTGATATAGTGATAGAGGGCGACCCCGAGAATCAGCAGGGGATTAGATTCTGCCTTTTCCAGCTGAACCAGACTTACAGGGGAGGCAGTCCGTCGCATAATATCGGCGCGAAAGGACTGACGGGAGAAGCTTATAACGGCCACGCTTTCTGGGATACCGAAACTTACTGTCTGCCGTTTTATCTGTTTAATAACCCCGCGGCGGCGAAAAGTCTTTTGGAATACAGATATTTTACTCTGCCTCAGGCGTTAGAGAGGGCGAAAATGCTCGACATGGACGGCGCGTGTTATCCGATTGCGACGCTTAACGGAGAGGAAGCCTGCGCGTTATGGCAGCACTCTAATTTGCAGTTCCAGCCGACGACGGCGGTCGCGTTCGGCATTTGGCACTATGTTAAGCTTACAGACGACAGAGATTTTCTATATACAAAAGGCGTTGAGATGCTCGTTTATATATCAAGATTTCTGAAAAGCCGCGGCGGTTACGGCGGCGTTACGGGAAAATTCGGCTATTTCGGCGTTATGGGTCCGGACGAGTTTCACATGATGGCGGACAACGACTGCTATACTAATTATATATCGAAAAAATCGCTTGAATACACAGTAGAAGTCCTCGAAGAAATGAAAGAGTCCGCAAAAGATAAATTTATCGCAGTTAAAGCAAAGCTGAATATCGCAGACGAAGAAATAAAAGAATATGAGAAATTAGCAAAAGATATGTATATCCCGTACGACGAAGAAACGCAGATATTTGAACAGCACGACGGATTTTTTAACCTGCCTCATACAGACATAAAATCGATACCCGCCGAACAGTTCCCGTTGTATTCCCACTGGTCGTATGACAGGATATACAGAACGGATATGATTAAACAGCCCGCCGTTTTAATGCTCATGTTTTTATATAACAGCGATTTTACATATAATCAGAAGCTTAAAAATTATGAGTATTACGAACCCAGGACGATTCATGAGTCGTCGCTTTCGCCGTCGCTCCATTCGGTTCTCGCGGCTGAACTGGGAAAATCAGACGAGGCTTATGCGTTCTTCTCGAACGCCACCAGAATGGATTTGGATAATTATAACAGGAACACGAACGAAGGACTGCACACGACGAGTATCGCGGCGGCATGGATAAACGTCTTGTACGGATTCGGCGGTATGAGAAGCGACGGGGAGATAATAAGTTTCGCGCCGTCTATACCAAAAGACTGGAAGTCTTATTCGTTTAAAGTTTTGGTTCGCGGCGTATTGGTTAAAGTCGAGGTAAATCATGACAGAGTTAAATTCACGCCGTCCGGCGATATAGTTTTGAAGATTTACGGCGAGGAGAAAAAAATCGGCGGGGAAGGGTATGAAAAAATATTATGATTAACAAAAAGATAACGGGCGTGATTTTCGACCTGGACGGCGTTATTTGCCATACCGACAAATATCACTATAAAGCGTGGAAAGAATTAGCAGATGAAATCGGCGTTTATTTCGATGAGGAAATAAATAACAGGCTTCGCGGCGTGAGCCGCATGGAAAGCCTTGAAATCGTTCTCGAACGCTCTGAAAAAATTTATAGTCAAAAAGAAAAACTCGCCCTTGCCGAACGCAAGAACGAGCGGTATAAATTATTTTTAAGAGAGATGTCCCCGGCTGATTTATCGGACGAAGTGAGAGTTACTCTTGACGAACTGCGTTCGCGCGGGTTTAAATTAACAATCGGTTCATCGAGTAAAAACGCGGGGTTTATACTCGGACAAATCGGCTTGGGCGATTATTTCGACGCCGTAAGCGACGGGAATAATATAACGAATTCGAAGCCCCACCCCGAAGTTTTTATAAAAGCGGCCGATTTCGCGGGGTTGAATCCGGCTGAATGTATCGTCGTAGAGGACGCGGAAGCGGGGTTAATCGCGGCGAAAGCCGCCGGCATGACTGCCGTTGCAATCGGCTGGGCATATGACTCTGAATACGCCGACGTATCGATTAAGAGTTTCGGAGAACTTAATTTACTCTGTTAATTCTATTATTCTCATCGCTTCGGCGTAATCCTCTTCCGTTATCGCGTCCGTGCCGTCCTGATAGACGATAGTGTTCAAAATCCTGACTTTTCCCGGGTCGTCGGTTATATGCCAGGCCGCCGCCTGCGAAACGGCAAAGTTTCCGTTGTTTTGCCTGAGGAGCTCCAGAAGCTTTATAAGCGGCGAGGTTTCTTCAAGTACGGCAATAGTAAAATTATTTGTGTTGTCGGGGATATCCCTGTGTATATTCATGCACAGCGTCTCTATATAAACGCTCCGGGTTCTTCCGGCTTCAATCGTAATTTCAGTCTCTTCCCGTATGAGCATATTCTGGACCCTGCGATTTACAGAATTAAAATATACGCCGTAAGAAACCGTTATTATAAGTCTCGAATCCGTAAGGTTTTCGATTGTAAGAAGACACCGGGTTATCGAATATCCCGTCCCCGACGCGCTGATATATCCCGCCTGTATGAAATCATATATATCCCCGGTAAAATTCTTTCTCATCTCAAGCGCCGCGTCAATATCTTTATGACCCGGGAAATTTAATATAAATTCGTCTATTAAATCAAGGGTCGCAGTACCGGTTAAATATTTTTCGGAATAAGAGCCGTCGTCCTGCATTTCGGTTATTATTTCCAGAGCTCCGGGGGTACGTTCGGAATACGGATAAGTATCGGTAAAATTTTTCAGGGGTAAAATAGTATTTTCCGAATTATATTTTTCAAAAGCTTCTTCCCAGTCGGATTCTTCGTCCATCTTTTTTAATACGGCCTTCGCTTCGTTTATATGCGTCATGTCTTTACCGTAAGAGGAAAACCGCTCTATGTATTCATGAATAGCTTCGTAAGTGTTTTCTTTGAACGCCTCATAAAAAGCGAGGGCCGATATTCTGTCCTTAAAATAATATTCCCTTTCGGGATATTTTTCGGCGAGAAAAATTAACTTTTCGGGATTTTCCTCGCGGCTAAGCATATTTTTTATCCTGACGTCTATCTCGGCGAGCAGCCTTATTCCCTCGTAATTTTGGGCGAAATCCAAAATATCTTCGATATACGGGCTTTCTTTTACATAGTTCCATTCCCGTTCGCCGGAAGCCGAGCACGAGAACAGAAATATAAATAAAAATATTATAAAAAAAATATAAGAATATTTACGCATTTTATTTACTCCCCGGTATTTTTATTGTTTGCCTGGTTGAAAATTTAATCTCAAACTTGTTCGCGTTTGTAAATTCAATAAAAGAGACAAGATTATTAAAATCCGTCTGAAATTTCTGAACCTGCGCAGGATTTTGTTCTATAATATAGGAACCTCTGCTTTGACCTCCGGATATTATATAATTTCTGACCGAATGTAAAAACATATACTGGGTTATTAAAATATCGTGATTCTCAAAAACGTCGGACAAGTAAGATACGTCGTCTATTTTATTTTCGTTTATAAAATTATCCAGGTCATAAAGACAGTCGGCAACGGCAAGCGTAATATTCTCAAGCGAGCGCAGAGCCGCGCAGGACTCGGAAAATCTTTTCCGGTATTTTTTTCGCGTTTCGTAAATATTTTCGGAAGCCGCGTTTTTTTTCGCGTTTCTAAGAAGATGCATCGCGGCGTTTATATATTTGGAAACTTCGGCCGACGAAACCGAACCGAAATCCTGCAAGTCCATAGCTTTGATATTTTTATAGTCGGACGTTATTTTTTCGGCGGCTCTCAACGCCGTGACCTGGGTTGCGGCGAGAGGCGCTCCGTCGAAAAGATGAGTCCCGAATACCGCGGCGGCTTCGCCTACGGGGAAAAAACGCCTGATATTACTCTCCGAGTATATATCGCAGTCCAGACCGCCGTTCAAATGATACGCGGATATATTCAACTCTATAATTTCTTTTGACAAATCCGTTCCGTTGTCTGAAAACAACTTATATAAATCATAATCGATATCTATTAAATTTTTGCATGGCTCGCCTCTGCAATCCATAAAAACCCTTCGGTTCTTTATTTTTTCAGAATATAGAACATTATATTCCGGCGGGATTTCAATCCTGTTGTTCCCGTCGGAATCAACGGAATAGCAGCGGGGAGCGCAGCGAAGTAAATCTTCGTCTATTTTCCATTTGAATTTATTTTCGTCATTTTGCGCAATCTGTGAAATATAAGATAAACTAAAAGCCGTTTCGGTTAGATTTTTGCCTTTTACTCCCGCAAGAAAAGCCGCGCCGAGAGAGCAGGTCATATTTTCGGGATATAAATGCGAGTCGTTTTCGTAAATCCCCGCCGGACCGCCGACCGCATAGATTATATTTGACGCTCTGAACAAAACGTATCCGAATTCGTTTCCGGACGGTTCTTCGGGTTCGGGCTGACTATTATTTATATCAGCTTCATACTTATTAATCCGACTTGTTTTTATATTAGAGCCGGCGCCGGTATTAGTCAGCCGTTCCTGTATTTTGGCGAATATATTTTTATTCGCGTTTTTTATACGCGTCCGTAAATTATATTCCTGAATTTTTTCGCCGTATATACGCTGCGCGTCTTTATCTACGGCAAGCAGACCCGCCGCGCTTTCGTTTGACTTTATAATTGAAACTACTCTGAATCTGTTAAATACGGGTATGCCGCTGTTTAATATATCTCTTTCGGCGGCTTCGGCGATTTTTCTCGCCGTAAAAAATCCCGCGCTCGAAGTCCTTGCGGGACTGCCGTATTCAGAAAATCCGCCGTAAATATTTTTCGGGAAATCCACCCCGAGACCGGTTAGCCTGTAAAAACTGCGGGACGAAAGAGACGCCATAGTAAGGGCGATATCGCCGTCCATTGAAAATCCCCCGTAAAAATCCCCCGCCATATCCCCGATTGAATCGGTTTCTCCCGAGAGTTTATAATAGTTCCTGCTGCCGGCCGAATTTTTTGAAACGCCGTATTTCATGCTTTCGGTTATAACGGCTATGTTTCTATAATCCGCGGCCAAAAGCGCGCTTGCCGCGTTTAACCCCGCCGCTCCCGACCCGACGATAACCGCGTCGAAAGTATATACGGGAACGTTAACTCCGTTGAATACGAGATTTAACGGGATTATTTCGTTATCAGAATATATCATAAATATTATAAATCCTATTTGACGTCCAAGCCTTCGTAACCGTTCTTTTTTAAAACTTCCATGGCTCTGAAATCCTCTTCTATTCTCATGATTACGTATGCCTCGTCGCTGTTTTGCTTTGAAACAAACGCATACATATACTCTATATCGATATTATCCTCCGCAAGCGTTTTAAGAATTCCGGCAAGGCCTCCGGGTCTGTCTTCAACGCATACAGCTATAACGCCGGTTACCGATACCGTTATTTCGTTTTCTTTCAATATCTGCTCAACTTTATCGGGGTCGTCGGCTATTATGCGCAGTATCCCGAAGTTTGTGGTGTCGGCAATAGACAGCGCGCGTAAATTTATATTATTTTTTGCTATAATATCCGTTATTTCAGAAAGTCTGCCGGGTCTGTTCTCTGCAAAAATAGAAATTTGCTTTATTATCATAATACTATCCTGCCTTTACTGAAAATTTTTAATTACAAATTATATTACGTTTAAATTCTAATTTTTAACTCTGACTTTTTCAACTACTTGTTTTTGTATAAAATCCAGCATTGAAACCGATTCTTTAATTTCCTCCACGTCGGCGGGTAAATGCCAAAGACGTTCTACAATGCCCGTATGTCCCTCGGCGAGTATTTGTATGTCTCTTCTGATTTCTGTTTCAATAATCAAGTTTGTTTTTACCGTTTCGCGTTCAACTTTTTCCAATCTGTTTTCGACTTTTCCCAATCTGTCTTTGACTTCTCCCATATCGGCTTTCAAATCGTCCATATCGACCTTCATATTATCCATATCGGCTTTCAAAGGGTCAATCATAGACTGCATTTCTTGAAGCAAATCAGATTTCATATTATCCATATCAGATTTCATATTATCCATATCAGATTTCAAAGGGTCAATCATAGACTGCATTTCCTGAAGCAAATCAGATTTCATATTATCCATATCAGATTTCATATTATCCATATCAGATTTTAAAGGGTCAATCATAGACTGCATTTCCTGAAGTAAATCAGACTTCATATTATCCATATCAGATTTCAAAGGGTCAATCATAGACTGCATTTCCTGAAGCAAATCAGACTTCATATTATCCATATCAGATTTCAAAGGGTCAATCATAGATTGCATTTCTTGAAGTAAATCAGATTTCAGGGGGTTTATAATTGATTTTATCTCCTGCAGTAATTCCATTTCTTTATTATCCATAATAATAAATCCTCTCTTTTTATCACTTTAATTTTTATTTATATTTTTTTATTATTTTATATAAAATTATAGCCTGAATTAAACGCCGCAAGGTTCGCGTCGAAAAATCTCGGATTTATTTGTTCGCGCAGGACGTCGATATATATGTCTTTGTCGATTTCGTCTTTCATGAGCTTCGCCAAAATACCGATGATAACAACGTTCGCCGCTTTGTCCGTGCCTGCCTGAACCGCTAAAGAAAACGCGTCCGCTTCGATTAGCCTTATCCCTGTGTTTTCGATTGTTTTTGATATATCTTTCGGATATTCCATCGCTCCGGTTATAACGGGCGCGGGATTTACTTTATGCGTACTCATTATAATTACGCCGTTTTTTTTCAGATACGGCAGCCATCTCAGAGCTTCAAGCTGTTCAAACGCGAGTATAAAATCGGCCTCGCCCCTGCATATAACAGGCGAGTAAACTTTTTCTCCGTATTTAAGATAAGTCACGACCGAACCTCCTCTCTGGCTCATTCCGTGGACTTCCGACGCTTTCACGTCGTAATTTAATTTAAGCGCGACGCCTCCGAGTATACGCGACGCTAACAGCGAACCCTGACCGCCTACGCCGACCATCATCATATTCGTTACTTTTGTATTCATAATTATTTTTTACCTCGTATTTTTTTGTTTTTAATTTATTTAATTAAATTTCCTCAATTAAATTTAATCTGCACAGCTGTCCGCACAAACCGCAGCCCGTACACAGCGATTCTTCTACCGACGCTTTTTTATTCTCGAATTTGATTGCGGGGCAGCCGGCCGACATGCATAATCTGCAGCCTGTACAGCCTTCCTGTTTTATTTTGTATTTCTTATCTGTTTTCGTCGTTTTCAGCAGCACGCAAGGTCTCCTCGCTATCATAACGCACGCTTCGTCCTTTGCGAGTTCCTCTTTTAAAATTTTCTCTGTCTGCGTTAAATCGCACGGGTCGAATACTTTTATGTTTTCTTCTTTTATCCCCGCCGCTCTGCATATCCCTTCGATGCTTACTATCGGCGCGGCTTCGCCTTTAAGAGTATATCCCGTTCCCGGATGATGCTGATGTCCCGTCATTCCGGTCGTGCCGTTGTCCAGAATCAAAATTTTCGATACGCCTTTATTATAAGTTATATCTATAAGCCCGGTTATTCCCGAGTGCATAAAGGTCGAGTCGCCTATTGCCGCGACGCTTTTTTTCGCCGACTCGGCGCCTCTTACGACGTTAAAGCCATGCATACCCGAAATCGACGCGCCCATGCACAAAGTCGTATCCATAGCCGACAGGGGAGCGGCAGCCCCGAGCGTATAGCACCCTATGTCTCCGCTTACAAACAATTTTAATTTTTTCAGAACGTGAAACATTCCTCTGTGAGAACATCCCGGACACAATACCGGAGGTCTTCCGGGGATTGCGATATCTTCGCCCAATTCTATATTTTCAGGTTTTATACCCAGTATTTTCTCTCTCAAAATCTCCTGCGAATACTCGCCCGTATTGCTAAGTAAATTTTTACCGTCTGTTTTTACGCCGATTTTTTTACACCAGCTCTCTATTATATCGTCAAGCTCTTCTATAACTATAACTCTGTCGACGTTTTTTGCAAAATCCAGAATTAATTCAGTCGGCAGGGGATAAACCAGCCCGAGTTTAAGATAAGAACAATTATCCCCGAACGCTTCCCTTGCGTACTGATAAGCGATTCCGGAAGATATTATCCCGATTTTTTCTTCCGTTTTATTTTCGCTTTCGCTGTATTCTACTCTGTTAAATTCGCAGCTTTCGGCCCACTCGGCAATTTCGGCAAGCCTTTTTTCGACTGCGGCTCGCCGCTCTCTCGCGTTCGCCGGCATCATGACGTATTTAGCCGCGTCTTTTTTATATTCTTTAAGCTCGGTTTCTTCGCGTTCGCCGAGTTCGGCTGCGCCGAGAGAGTGGGATATCCTCGTGCTTGACCTGATTAGAAACGGCGTGTCGAATCTCTCCGACAGCTCAAACGCTTTTTTCGTAAAACTAAGACATTCGCTCGAATCGGAAGGCTCGAGCATGGGTATTTTAGCGGCGGCGGCGTAATGCCTGGAATCCTGCTCGTCCTGCGAGCTGTGCATACCCGAATCGTCCGCGACCGCGATTACGAAACCTCCGTTCACTCCGACGTAACCCGCGCTGAACACGGGGTCCGCCGCGACGTTTAACCCGACGTGCTTCATTCCGCAGAACGCGCGCGCTCCGCCTATGCTTGCCCCGAGAGCGGCTTCCGCGCCGACTTTTTCGTTAGGCGCCCATTCCGCGTAAATTTCTTTATATTCAGATGCGAACTGCGTAATTTCCGTGCTTGGCGTACCTGGATAACTCGACACGAATCTGCATCCCGCTTCATATAAACCTCTCGCGATTGCCGCGTTGCCGAGTAATAATTTTTTCTCGCTCATAATTTTTTTACCCTCTCTGTGTTTTTATAACTTAAATTATATTATATTTCTGTTAAATCTATATAAAAATCTTCGTATTCCTCAAATATCCCGACTTTAATTTTATCGCCGAAATCAAACGTATATTTAATAAAACCGCCGGGAGCGTTTATATTGACGTATATTTTTTTTGCCATAGGGTCGGCAACCCAGTATTCTCTTACGCCGCACCGCATATATACGGCCGCTTTTTTTGCATAATCATGACGTTTACTGGACGGGCTGACCACTTCGATAACCAAATCGGGCGCGCCGTATATCCTGTCTTCCTTGATTTTATCCGGGTCGCAGACTACAAAAACGTCGGGCTGGAAAACGTTCTGCGACTGCTCTTTGCTCTCGTCTTTCTTAAATAAGACGACGTCGAGCGGAGAAATAAACGCCCTGCATTTTTTACCGCTTAAATAATTCCTGAATTTAGTGTAAATATACCCCGCAATATCCTGATGGCTTACGTTCGGCGAAGCCATCATATATATTCTGCCGTCTATCAGTTCGTAACGTTCCCGTTCGTCTGTTGTTTCCGTAAACGCTATAAATTCAATAGCGTTATATCTTCTCACTACCCTGCGTCTTCCCCAAAAAGGCTGTTTTCCGGTCATTATGCGTTACCCCCGTTTTATATCTTAATTTTAAATATATATATTTATTTTTTCCTCAAATCCTCGATTCTTTTCGCTTTACCCATAAATCTCTCAAGCGATTTCGGAGCGACGAGAGAAACTTTTATATCTATGCCTATACTCGATTTTAATTTATAGCTTATTAACTCCTGAAGTTTTTCCAAATCAGAATATCTCTCAAGCAGACCCGCGTCCGAAAACTCGACTTTTATTTCGATTTTATCGTAATAATTTTCAGTCGTCAGAACTATTTGATAGTGCGGAGCGATATTTGGAATAGACAGCAGTACGCTTTCGATTTGCGACGGGAACACGTTTACGCCTTTTATTTTGAGCATATCGTCGCTTCTTCCGGTGATTTTACTCATTCTCGCGAGAGTTCTGCCACATTCGCATTCGTTATAATTCAACTCGGTTATATCTTTTGTCCGGTATCTCAAAAGCGGCAGAGCTTCTTTTGTCATCGCCGTAATCACAAGCTCGCCTTTGCCGGATTTTAAGCGTTTTTTTGTTTCGGGATTTATAAGCTCCGGCAAAAAATGGTCTTCGTTGATATGCATACCGTTTTTATGTAAACATTCACCCGAAACCCCCGGACCAATAAGCTCGCACATTCCGTAATTGTCATAAACGTCGATACCCCAAAGCTGTTCGATTTTTTTTCTCGCTTCTTCAGAACACGGCTCCGAACCGAGAAGTCCGATTCTTAACTTGAAATCTTCGGGAGTATATCCCAGTTCCCTCGCGCTTTCGCCCATATATAAAGCGTAAGAAGGCGTCGCGACGAGTATTGTCGAACCGAAATCTTTCATAAGCATTAACTGCTTTTCTGTGTTGCCGCTCGACATGGGCAGAATACCCGCGCCGATTTTTTCAAGAGCGTAATGCAGTCCGAGAGCTCCTGTAAACAATCCGTAGCCGAACGCAATCTGCGCGACGTCTTCGTTTGAAGCTCCCGACATAACGACGATGCGCGCCATAACAGTCGCCCACATATCGATGTCGTTTTTTGTATATCCCGCGACTGTAGGCTTTCCGGTCGTTCCGCTTGTCGCGTGTATTCTGACGATATCTCTCATAGGTCTCGCTAATAAGCCATAGGGATAATTATCCCTGAAATCTTCTTTCGTCGTAAACGGAATTTTCTCTATATCGTCGAGATGTTTTATATGCTCGCCTTTAATTCCCGCGTCGTCGAGTTTATTTTTGTAGAACCCGACGTTTTCATAGCAGTAATCGACGGCTTTTTTCAGCCGTTCGAGCTGCATTTCTTCAAGTCTTCCGCGGGAACAGGTCTCTATATCTTTTTCCCAAAACAAATTTAAAATCCTCCTGTGTTTTGTGTGTGTTTTTTGTTGCGCGGCGCAGATAACGGTTATAATATTCAATTTATAATCGTTTTAACGATAACAAATACTCCATTACATTTTCGTGATAATCTGCAAATTCTTTATATTTTTCGCATGGAAAGTCGCCGCATTCGCCGCAATGATTTAACTGTTTTTCTTCGCAACACGCACGTAAAGAACAGTTGGCACAGCTTTGGGTGCGGACATCGGTTTTATCCCAACAACCTCTACATAAAGGAACTTTTTTCAATACTCCTTTTGCTCCGTCATTTTTTCCAATCCATCCGCCATCTCTAAAATATTCAACCAAAGATTCTGCCTTTTTCAAATTATTTTCCATTGCGAGCATATAATGACCACATTCGTTACAATCAATTCCGCAAGCAGCCATTTTCAATTTATTCATATACTCTCCTCACTACATAATATAAATTTCCTATACTATTCTACTCTCCCGCAATCACCGCTTTAACTTCATAACTTCCCTGACTTTTTTCGCTATATCTTCAGCCGTGATTTCATATATCTTCATGAGCTCGTCGCCTTTGCCCGAACGTCCGAACACGTCTTTTATGCCTATTCTTCCCATTAAACACGGCGAATTTTCAGCCAGAACCTCCGCTACCGCGCTGCCCAGACCTCCGATTATATTATGCTCCTCAGCCGTGACTATTACTCCGGTTTTCGCCGCGTTTACTATTATATCTTTGTCTATCGGCTTAATCGTGTGTATATTCACGACCGCCGCGTCTATATTTTCAGCGGCGAGAATCTTGCGCGCTTTGATTGCCTCGTCGACGAGTATTCCCGTCGCGATAATCGCCGCGTCTTTGCCTTCGCTGATTTGTACGCCTCTGCCTATTTCAAATTTATATGAATCTTTGTCGAATATAACCGGGACGGGAAAACGTCCGAAACGCATATAAACCGGTCCTTTGTGTAAAATCGCCGCTTCGACCGCGAGTCTCGCTTCGACCGCGTCCGCGGGATTTAATATAACCATGCCCGGAATCGTCCGCATAATGCCCAAATCCTCGCAGCACTGGTGAGTCGCGCCGTCCTCTCCGACGGTTATACCGGCGTGAGTCGCGCCGATTTTCACGTTCAGACCGGGGTATCCGATAGAGTTTCTGATTTGTTCGTAAGCTCTGCCTGCCGCAAACATAGCGAAGCTCGACATAAACGGGATTTTACCCGCCGCGGCAATACCGGCGGCGACCGACGTCATGTTACCCTCGGCTATCCCGCAGTTGATAAATCTTTCGGGAAATTTCTTCTCGAAATCCGCCGTTTTAGTGGATTTTGATAAATCTGCGTCAAGCACGACTATATTTTTATATTTTTCACCGAACTCGGCAAGCGCGCCGCCGTAAGCTTCTCTTGTAGCTATTTTAATTATTTTCTCTGACATTTTTATATACTCCTTAAAATTATTATTTTTGTTTAATTAAAATCTCCTTGAAATTTCTCTAATTCTGACAGTAAAAGCGGCAAGGCTTCATGAATCATTTCCAAGACAACCGAAAAATCGACTTTACCATAATTGTGAAACACTCTGTTCCTGAACCCACGCCAGTCAGTCCATTCAATATTCGGGTATAACTCAGGAATACCGCTTCCCATATTTATGGCATTTTCGCCTATTTGCCCTAAAGAGTACAACAAACTATATTGATATGCTTTATCTTCGATTAGGCGTTCTAAAGTTACTCCTTCGGCTATCGAAGAAGCGTCTTTCGCAAACATACACATCATCTTAAATCGTTCCTTATCTTGAACTCTCATAAATTACCACCCCTTCCTTCCGGATATTTTCGTACAGCGCCGATGGATTGTCTATTTCAAGAATATCATATACGTCAACTCTTACGGGTAAAGCGACAAGTAAATCGCCGCCTAATGCAAAAATTTTTCTGTTATGCAACCGTCCCCCGCTTTCAACTACCAAATCGACGTCGCTTTTGTCAGAAGCGTCCCCGCGGGCATAAGAGCCGAAAAGTATAACTTTTTCTACCGGATATTTTTCAACAACCGGAACAACATAAGATTTAATTTCGTCCATTGATAACATCGGAACAATTTCCCCCCTTTTATATCTTATATCTCAACTCACGCCTCAACTTACGCTAATCTCCCCAGCTCTGTCATCGCCTGTTCGTACTGCTCTTTACTCGGCGCGCTCCCGTGCCATTCGGCCTTGTTCTCCATAAAAGACACGCCCTTGCCTTTAATTGTCCTGCATATTATCGCCGTGGGCTTGCCTTTACACTCTTCGGCTTGATTTACCGCGTCGTCGATTTCGTCAAAATTATGTCCGTCTATACTTATGACGTTAAATCCGAACGCTTTATATTTTTCGTCAATCGGCGTTGGGTTCATGACTTTTGTTATATCCCCGTCTATTTGCAGTCCGTTGAAATCTATAAACAGGCATAAATTGTCAAGATTATAGTGCGCGGCGAACATCGCCGCTTCCCAAACCTGACCTTCCTGTAATTCTCCGTCGCCGAGAATCGCGTAAACCTGGTAATCCTCGCCGAATATTTTCGCGGATTTCGCCATTCCGCACGCGGCCGAAACTCCCTGACCGAGAGAACCCGTCGACATATCTACGCCGGGAACCCCTTTCATGTCCGGGTGACCCTGAAGATAAGAATCGCCGCGTCTGAAAGTTTTCAAGTCTTCTTTCGGGAAAAAGCCCTTTTCCGCAAGCGCGGCGTACAAAGCCGGCGCCGTGTGCCCTTTTGACAGAACAAATCTGTCCCTGCCTGGATTATCCGGGTTATTTTCGTCGATATTCATTTTTTCGATAAATAAATACGCTAAAATATCCGCGATAGAAAGAGAACCTCCGGGATGGCCCGAGTTCGCGCTGTAAACCGCTGTCAGCGAGCCTTTTCTTATTTCGTTTGCCGCATGAGTTAATATTTGCTTTTTGCTTTTATCCATAATTTTTAATCCCCCAAAAATATAATTTTATAATTTAAACTATATTATATCATAATTTTATTAATTATTTATTAAATAGCGTATAAGAAAACAAAAAAAATTTTATTTATGTAAATTATATAAAAAATTTTCGTTAAAACGCTTGACTTTTGTTTTAATATATAATATAATTATAGTAAATAGGATTTACTTCGGATTTATTATAAATAAAAAAATGGTGATTTGGTATGGTGGAAGCGAATAAAATTAAAGATTTGAGTCTGGGTAAAAAAATCCGTCAGATAAGAATAGACCGTAAAATAACCCAGCAGGAGCTTGTGGGTGATTTTATCACCCGCAATATGCTGAGTCAGATAGAGAACGATATTGCGACTCCGTCTATAAAAACTCTGCAGTATATAGCCGACCATCTCGAGGTGCCGCTGTCGTTTCTCATGGTCGGCGAGCACGACGACGAATTTAATAGAAATTACGAGTACGACGACGACGAAACGATAAGGGCAAAAGCCCGCCGGCTTTTTTTCGCCGGGGATTATTTAAAATACATCGAAATAGCCGAGGATAACCCTCAGATTCTCGACGGAAGCAAAGAAGCGGCGATGTTTCTCTCTCTTGCGTGCGTTGAAGCGGCGTCGGAATCTTTTTTGTCCGGAAATCCGGACAAATGCCTTGAATACTGCGGCAAAATCAGGAACTGCGTTTATATCATGGGAGAGCTTCCCGTCGCCGGGCAGCTAAAGCGCGCGGCGGACCTTTACGGGTTTTTGTGCCAGCCGATAATTACGGAAAGCGGCGAAGAATATATAACTTCCAAAACGTCCGGCATAAACTCGAATAATTTTATAAGCATGACGTTCGACGGGAACGGCTGGTGCAGATATAATATAACCGAGGCTCACAGAGCTTTAAAAGGAGGGCGGCCGCGGGAGAGTCTGGAATATCTGCGGGAAGCCGATATATTTATCAAAAATTACGAAAAGCATCCGTACAGAAAAGAACTGTATAAATTGTTCGAACGGGCTTACCTTGAAACCGAGGATTATAAAAACGCCCATTTATACAGCTCAAAAATTCTGGCTCTATACTCCGGAAAATAAAGCTTCTGATATTGACAAGTCAAAAATAAAAGTATATAATAATATTATAAACCGTAACAGATTTAAAGATTATTAAAGAGTAGAAAAATATTATTTATGAAAGAATATTTTGCGAACAGGGAACTGTCTTTTCTGAATTTTAATAAAAGAGTCTTGGAGGAATCGGCGGACAAGTCCGTTCCGCTGCTTGAAAGATTTAAGTTTATCTCTATATTCCACTCGAACCTCGACGAATTTTATATGATAAGGGCGGGCAGTCTGTATGAAAAATCCCTGCTTAAAAACGAAGCGTTAAACGACGACAAAACCGGCTGGACTCCCGAGAAGCAGCTTAGAGAAATTTATAAAACGACAAGAAATCTGTATTTCGAGTCGGACAGATTATTCTGGAAAGTTTCCTCTCTTCTCGAAGAGAAAAATATAAAATACTGCAAGTTCGGCGAGCTTGAACCGGGCGAGAAAAAGTGGCTCAAAAATTATTTTAAACGCGAGATTATGCCGCTTCTCTCTCCTCAGATTATAGATTCAAAACACCCGTTTCCCCATTTATTAAACAAGCAAATCTACGCGATACTGGAGCTTTCCCATAACGGCAAGAACTCTTACGGTATAATATCCCAGAATAAAAACATAGACAGGATTATAGAGATACCCCAAAATCAAAGTCAAAGTCAAAGTCAAAATCAGTTTAAATATATTTTATCGGAGGACGTTATTTACAGATACGCCAAAGATTTATTCAAGAAGCATAAATTAGAGGCTGAATTTTTAATAAGAATAACCAGAAACGCCGATATCGATTTGGAAGAGTCTTTTCTCGATTACGAGAGCGACGACCCGAATATAGATTACCGGGCGTACATGAACGATATATTAAAAAAACGCGGGAAACTCGCTCCCGTGAGACTTGAAATAAGCGACGCCAATAAAAACAGGCTGAACGCGTTAAAAAAATATCTCTGCCCGAAATTAAATATCGGCGAGGAGCAGGCGTTTGTAACGAACGCCCCGCTTGATTTGGGTTTTATCTTCTCCCTTAAAGATAAAATAAATATTTCTGACGAAGAAGATACCGGAGATATGCTGTATCCCCAAATAAATCCGGTTTCACCCGAAATAACGGACACGGCAAAAGATATATTTCTGCATTATCCCAGACATAGTATTAAGGCTTATTTGAACCTGCTGAAAGAATCGGTTCTCGACCCCGATACGGTGAGCGTTAAGATAACGCTTTACAGATTAAGCGAACACTCTAAAATTATAGATTATCTCTGCCGTCTTGCCGAAATGGGAAAGGAAGTTACGGCGGTCGTCGAGCTCCAGGCGAGGTTTGACGAGGAGAATAATATAAACTGGTCAAAACGCCTCGAAGAAGCGGGCTGCAACGTCATATACGGCGTAGAGGGATATAAAATACACTCGAAAATCACGCTCATAACAAAAAAGACTAACGGCGATATTAAATATATAACGCATCTCGCCACGGGAAATTACAACGAAAAAACGTCTAAACTATACACAGATACCGGGATTATCACGTCGGATATAAATATAGGGGAGGACGCCCTGAAATTTTTCAATTCAATCACGACTTCAGACCCCGCGGACGACTATAACTGTCTGCTTGTCGCGCCATTGCAGTTTAAAACCGAGATTATAAAATTTATACGCGAAGAAGCGGACAAGGCGATATCCGGTTTACCGGGGATTATAAAGCTCAAAATGAACTCCCTGACTGAAAAAGACATAATCGAAGAACTTGTGAAAGCGTCGCAGTCGGGCGTTAAGATTGAGCTTTTGATACGAGGAATATGCTGTCTCTTGCCGGGGGTAAAAAACAAGACCGAAAATATAAGGGTAATCAGCGTCGTCGGACGTTTTCTCGAACATTCGCGGATATTTATTTTCGGCGAAGGCGATAACAATAAAGTTTATATAAGCTCTGCCGACCTGATGACGAGGAACACGTCGCGTAGGCTTGAAATCGCCGCGCCCGTGTTTGACCCTGAAATAAAAGCCGGACTCGAGAAAATATTCGATTTGTATTTCAGGGACAATATTAAGGCGAGGGAACTCTGCCCGGACGGGACGTATAAAAAAATCAGCGGCGTTTTCGATGAATATATCGACGCGCAGGACAGATTATTCGTTAATTTCGATTAGTAAATAAATCCGTATTTATTATTTAAATTTAAAAAATATTAATTTAACAGAAATAATTGTGTGGTATTATTTATTTGCACAATTATATTTTTTATAAATTTATATAAATTTAAGAGAGGGTAACAAATATTATGAAGAGTAAGAAATTAGTTTTTTTAATTGCCGCCGTTTTGCTTGCATGCTTGATTTTTTCGGCGTGCGGCGAAAGTTCGGGCGGCGGCGTTTCGGACATTGACGTTGACGATATTGCGCGAGCGGCGCGTCTGGACGGAGAACCCGACCCGCAGAATCCCGACCCCGAACCCGAAGAAATCACGGATAATATCCCCGAGCTTGATTTCGGAGGTTACGAGTTTAAAATTCTCAACACTATCCAGGACGACCTGCATTACATGAATTTGCTCATGGAGCCTTACGTTTATGAAGACACGGGAGATATTATAAACGACGCGGCATACAGGAGGAGCATCGAAATCCAGGAGAGATTTAACTGTAAAATCACAGAAATAGCCGTTTCGCACGGCAGCAGGGGAGCTTCGTTCAGGAGAGCGGCCCAGGCGGGGGATAATTCTTACGACATAGCGTGCATCGAATACGGCGAAGCGTTAAGCGCGGCGTCGGGCGGGTTGATTTATGATATTAACGAGCTTACGTATATCGACCTTGACGCTCCGTGGTGGGATAGGAACGCGAAAGAGAGTTTATCTATGAGCAATAAAATATGGTTTTGCCCGGGAGCTTACGAACTGTCTAATTTCGATATGACCCGTATATTATTATTCAACAAACAAATGGTCCAGGACTACGGAATTTCCGACGACGTTTATAATCTCGTAAATACCGGCGCGTGGACGTTCGAGAAATTTTTCGGTATGGCGAAGCAGGTTTCAAACGATTTAAACGGCGACGGCAGATTTGACTTCAACGACGTTTTCGGCGCGGGCTCGACTGCCGACCACGTCGTTTTCGGCGCGTTCATGAACGGCGCGGGAGAGATTTCAATCGGCAAAGACAGTAACGACCTGCCTTATTTTACCACGAACACAGAACGTTTTAACCGGGCGTTCCAGTTGATGACCGATAACTTCAACGACGGCGATTTTTACTTCGCGCCCAAAAACGTTCCCGCGGCGGAGGACTGGTGTACGAATATGTTCAACGAAGACAGATTATTATTTTATATAATCACATTTAACAGAATACCCAAGTTCAGAGATATGGACGCGGACTTCGGCATACTTCCCGCGCCCAAGCTCGACGAATCCCAGGAGAGGTATTACTGCGAATCGGGAAGCGGAATGGTCGCGGTTATACCCCAGACGGCGTCAAATCCCGACAATAACGGCGCGTTTCTCGAGGCTTACGCATATTACGGCTACAAATACGTAGTTCCTCAATACAAAGAAATTTCGCTCAAGACAAAAATGGCGAGAGACGATGAATCCGCCGCAATGGTCGATATAATCGACGTAAGCAGGGTCTATGATTTGGGCAGGTTATACTGGGGAAGCAACGCGAGAGACCCGTATGTAAGTCAGTTCGGAAGCGGCAGAGCCGAGGTTGCGTCAATCACGGAGAGAAACGCGGACAGGGTTGCGGCGTCGATAGAGAAAACCCTCGGCGAATTATTTGATTGATATTAAAATAAAAACCAGGGTTAATACCAAAATATGCAAACGTAATAAACCTTTGTTATGTAGGGCGCGGCTTTCATGCCGCGCCGCAAAATACCTCCAACGTTGGATTGAAATTCACGGCGCGGCATGGAAGCCGCGCCCTACTATTTTGTTTGTTGCTTTTGTTCTATTTTATTTCTATAACCGTAACGCCCGAATCGCCTTCGCCGTGCTGTCCCAGTCTGAAAGACGCTATTCTGCCGTCGCTCTTAAAAAACTGCCATAACGCGGTTCTCAGCGCGCCCGTTCCCTTGCCGTGTATAACCCTGATATGTTCCAGTCCGTTCAGTTTCGCTTCGTCTATAAATTTATCCGTCAGATTCCATGCGTCCTCG
Organism: Oscillospiraceae bacterium; assembly: GCA_009777355.1. Taxonomy (GTDB): domain Bacteria; phylum Bacillota; class Clostridia; order Oscillospirales; family WRJC01; genus WRJC01. The sequence goes on from WRMA01000008.1 coordinate 27,582, forward strand.
CCGTATTTACCCCTTACGTCAATCTCGTTCCTGCCGCTTTTTATTTCCCTGTCGGGGGATATTTTTATATTGCGCAGCTTATTTTTCTCGGCGTTTGATTTATTTATTCTTTCAGACGTTTTTTCATCGAGAAGTCTTATATTTGACACGCTCGTCTTTAAATTTATTATACCCGCCTGTATCGATATATGCCCGTCCTTGTCGGCTTCGCTTTCTACTACTCCCGTTAAATTAGAGTCTTTTATTAAAACTTTATCGCCTTTTTTTAATTCCCGCGGGAGAATATATTCGCCGTCGTAATTATCTTCGCCGCCGGTATTTGCGTAAGAATAGGCGTAAATTTCTTTTTCGGCGGATTTTATGCTGCTTTTCAGCGACGTTTTCATTTCTGTAAGAGTACGCTTAAAATCGTCCTCGTCCTTACGCTTCTGAAGCTTGTCGAGCTCCGCGAAAATATAGGCGCTCGAAGATTTAGACGATGCGATAAGCCGTCTTGCCTCTTCTTTTGCCTTTTCGAGATTTTTTTCGGCTTCCTTCAATTTTTTCTTCAGGAGATTTTCCGTTTCTATATTTTTGATTTCAAGTTCTCTTCTTATGACCGCGGCTTTTGTTTTTTCTTTTTCGAGTATGACTTTCTCTTCTTCGAGCTTTGAGAGAACGTTCTCGAATTTTTTATTCTCCGTCTTGACGAGAGCCTGAGCCCGGGCTATAACGTCCTCCGGCATACCCAGCCTCTGCGAAATCGCGAAGGCGTTTGAACGTCCGGGAGAACCTATGGATAATTTATAGGTCGGTTTGAGAGTTTCTATGTCAAATTCGCAGGAGGCGTTTGCCGCGTGCTTTGTTTCGAGCGCGTAAACTTTAAGCTCGGCGTAATGCGTCGTCGCCGCGCATAGCGCTCCGGCGGCGTGAACTCTTTCGAGTATGGCCGTCGCGAGAGCGGCTCCCTCGACGGGGTCCGTTCCCGAACCGAGCTCGTCGAATAAAACGATAGAATCCGGCGAGATATTATTTAATATTTTAATTATATTTACCTGATGAGAAGAAAAAGTCGAGAGCGACTGCTCTATGCTCTGCTCGTCTCCTATGTCGGCGAGTATATCTTTGAAAACGCTCATATAAGAACTGTCGAGGCAGGGGATATGTATCCCCGTCTGAGCCATCATGACAAGCAGCCCGAGAGTTTTTAGCGAAACCGTCTTGCCTCCCGTGTTAGGACCTGTTATGACAAGCGTCGTATATTTGCCGCCGACGCCTATATCAACCGGAACGACAGTTTTTTTGTCCAGCAGCGGATGCCTCGCTTTATAAAAAAACACGCTTTTATTATTTTTGTTATTTTTATCGTCAAGTATTATTTTCGGGCTCACACCGTCCGTTTTAAAAGAATATTCGCACTTCGCGAAAATAACGGCAAGCTCCGTTATATTATCGTAGTTCAAATTAATCTCGCCGGAATAATCGGCGCAGTTTGCGGATAATTCAGACAGTATTCTTTCAATCTCGTCTTTTTCACCGCGTTCGAGAATTTTAATTTCGTTGTTGATTTCAACGACCGCGAGAGGTTCTATGAATAAAGTCGCGCCTGAGCTTGACGTATCGTGCACAAGACCCTTAATTTCGTTTTTGTGTTCCGTTTTAACGGGAATAACGTGCCGTCCGTTTCTGATTGTTATAATATTTTCCTGAAGATATTTCGCGTACGCGCCGCCGGTAAATTTCTGCAGGCTTTCCCGGACTTTTAAATTAGCCATCCTTATTTTGCGGCGTATATCGGCGAGAACGGAACTCGCCTCGTCTGCGATTATATCTTCTGAAATTACAGCTTTTAAGATTTTATCCTCGAGAAATCTGTTCGCGAAAAGCCGCTCGAATATAATATCGAGCGACGTTTCAAAGCTCTTGTTTAACCTGTTATAATTCAAAAGATTTCTCGCGCTTCTGTAAAGATAGGCGATATTTAAAAGCTCGGCGGGGGAGAGGGTCGCGCCTTTCAGCGCTCTCTCTACAGAATCCCCGACGTATTTTACCGCGCCGAACTGAGGCGAACCCTTCTGCGACGCAAGTCTTTTCGCGTCGCTCGTCTGCTCCAGATATTTTATAACGTATTCCGGGTAGATTTCCGGACTTAAATTCAAGATTTTCTCTTTCGCGCCGCTTGTCTGAGCAAGTTCGGCGATTTGCGCGAGTATTTTGTCATACTCGAGCGTCGTTTTTGATTTTAATAAATCAGTCATGTTTTTTCGTCACCTTTTTTTATATTTTTACCGTATATCACAATTCAAAATATAATCTTATTGTATCCAATATTATTTTTTTATGTTTGCTATCGGTTATAATACCCGCTTTGTTATTGAATCTGTTATGAGAAACTGTTCTGATTTGCTGTATCATCGCTACAGAATCCTTTTGCAGTCCCGTTATTTCCTTTGATAGTTTCACTTCTGTCGGATATATTTTATCGTTTGGTTTTATACTTGATAACGGTATAATCGCAGACACGGGTAAATTATGATTTACATCGTCGTTTGAGATAACTATCACCGGTCTCAATCCCCGTTGTTCACTTCCCTGAACCGGATTTAAATTACAGAAATATATCTCCCATTTATTTATTATTCTTACCACTCCCCAATACCCTCGCAATCTGCGAAACTAAAGTCTTTTTGAGCGTTTAACGTTCTTTCAAGAAACGCTTTGTCCTGCGACGCTTCCTGCATATATTTTTTATATCTTTCTTTCTTTTCCTGCTCGAGATATTTTCCTACCGCGACTTTAATGCCGTAGCTTACGGAAGGAATAATTTTTTTTGCCGCAAGTTCTCTCAATTCTGTAATATATTCGTCGGGAAGTACGGAAGTATATTTTATTCCGGTGTTATTATTCATAATAAAAATTACCTCAATTTAAGTATATAATAAATATATTATATAATATTACGGCATTTGTGTCAATATTTTTATATATAACTCTTATAATATTTCAGCGAGTCTATATTCATGCCCAACTGTTCAAGCAGATATTTCTCGCAGACTTTTGAAAATTCGTCTTTTGTGTCTTCGTCATGCAGAACGAACGAAAATAATCTTTCGTCCCTGACTCCCGTAACGAAACGCAGGATTTTTAAAACGCCGCCCGTTATCCGGATTAGTTTTCTCTGCGAATCATAACCCGCCGCGCTCCCCGGCAGTTTTCCCAGACACCCGCCGCATATTAAGCTCCCGCCTATCACGTCGAAAAATATATAATCCTCACATTCGTCCAAATTCTCCGAAAAGCAGACTTCGCATTCGCCGAGACTCGGCATAAAGCCCGCCTTTGTCAGCGCTCTTAGTTCATAAACGGCTTTTGTTATTTTATTCGGCATTTTTTTATTCGATATAATATGCAGCGCGTTTAATAAAAGCCTCAAAACCCCGCTGTTCTCTCCGCTTTCGCTAACGCACAGAACCGACGCTATATCCGCTAAATAAACCGATAGAGCGAGAGATTCCAAATCAAGCCTCACGGAATAAAAATTCTCGATTATATGAGCTTCGTTCATTCGTATAAACGTCGGCGATTTAAACAGCGTAAATTCAGAATAGGCGAAAGGCTGGGCGGACGCTATATATTTGCTTTTATAATTCCGCACTCCGGAAGCTTTAAAATTAATTTTCCCGTATTCTTCGCATAAAACCGTAAGATATTTATCGTTTTCGTTTATATTCTTAACTTTTACGACCAAGCCTTTGATTTTTACGACCATAAATTTAAAACCCGCTATTTTATTTTATCACAAACCGCCGTCGCTATATCCCAGACTTGACAGAGTTCCCGGCTTATCTCTCCAGCCGCGCTTTACTTTAACCCATAAGTCCAGATATATTTTAACGCCGAAAAATTTCTCTAAATCTTCTCTCGCGTAAGTTCCGATTTTTTTGACCATATCGCCGTTTCTGCCTATTATTATTCTCTTGTGCGTTTCTTTTTCGCAGAAAATCTCCGCTCTTATATTAATTAGATTTTTACTTTTCATCTCGTTCCATTCTTCGATTGACACGCCGATTCCGTGAGGGATTTCTTCGTTTAGAAGACGCAGCGCTTTCTCTCTGATTATTTCGGACGCGATTTGACGCTCCGGCTGGTCCGTGAGCATATCCTCGGGGAAGAAAAATTCGCCGCCCTCTATATCGGCAAGATATTTGTCAAGCTCTCCCATAACTAATCCGGTCCCGTCGCCGTTTAACGCGGAAATCGGCAATATCGCCGAAAATTCGTGTTCCCTTGAATAAACGTCGATAACCTCGAGAATTTTATCCTTTGATAAAATATCTATTTTATTTATAACCAAAACAATGGGTATATCAAAAGATTTCGCCTTTTGTATCACTTCTCTCTCGACCGGACTCACTCTTGCCGCGGGCTCAATCATCAAGACGACGACGTCCGCGTCGCCGATTGCGCTTTTCGCCGATTTCGCCATATATTTTCCCAAAAGCGATTTCGGCAGATGAATCCCGGGAGTGTCCGTAAAAACGTACTGCGTATTTTCTTTTGTCAGTATTCCGGTTATCCTGTTTCTCGTGGTCTGCGGTTTTTTCGATATAATCGAAATCTTTTCGTCGAGAAGCGCGTTTAGAAGCGTCGATTTTCCGACGTTCGGCCGTCCGACTATCGCGGCGAATACAGTTTTTTTATTCATATTTATAAAATCATCTCCATAATTTCTTTTTGCCTTTGTCTCATAATCAAATCTTCTTCCTCTGACTTTTCGTGGTCGTAGCCGATAAGATGCAGGGCTGCGTGGACGGCTAAAAACATAAGCTCCCTGTCGAGGCTCTGGTTTAATTCCTCGCTCTGCTCTTTTGCTTTTTCTATAGAAATAACTATGTCTCCCAAAATTACCGCGCCGTTTTCGGGATTTATATCCCCCATGACAAAAGACAGAACGTCGGTTTCAGTATCTTTTCCGCGGAAATTTTTGTTTAAATTTCTTATATTAGAATTATCGGTTATTCTAATATTCACTTCGCAGACATAATCTATTTTTTCAGCCTGAAGAGTAATTAATACGGCTTTTTTTATTTTTGCTTTTATTTTTACATCAGTTTCGCAGCCCGGTTCAAAATCTATATTTATTATACGGCGTATTTCTTTTTTTATCATAAAATCACACATTCTTTAAAACAAACTATAAAACTTTCGACAGGAAATCGGCAAGTCTGGGATGTTTCGGCGCCGTAAAAAATTCCTCCGGAGCGGCCTCTTCCAAAATCCGGCCTCCGTCCATAAACAAAACTTTCGTCGCGACTTCCCGGGCAAAACCCATCTCGTGAGTCACGACTACCATAGTCATGCCTTCGCTTGCCAAATCTTTCATCAACGCCAGAACCTCGCCTATCATTTCGGGGTCGAGCGAAGAAGTCGGCTCGTCGAAAAGCATTATATCGGGATTCATCGCAAGCGAACGCAGTATCGCGATTCGCTGCTTTTGTCCGCCGGAAAGCATATTGGGATAAGTTTCGGCTTTGTCTGACAAGCCTATTCGGGCAAGTAATTTATCCGCCCGTTTATTTGCCTCGTCGCGATTCATAAGCTTTAAATTCACGGGCGCGAGAATGATGTTTCCCCTGACCGTCAAATGGGGGAATAAATTGAAATTCTGGAAAACCATTCCCATTTTGCGCCGTATTTTATTCAGTCTTTTACTCGCGTTCGTTATGTCCTCGCCCTCGAATATAATCTTCCCCGAAGTCGGCGTCTCCAGTAAATTAAGACATCTCAAAAAAGTGCTTTTTCCCGACCCGCTCGGTCCTACGACGACAATTTTCTCGCCCTGATTTATAATATAATCGATATTTTTCAATACCTGATTATCTCCGAAATTTTTCCATAAATTTTTAACGGCTATTATTTCTGTCACTTTTTGCCAGCCTCCTTTCAAGAATCCTTAAAAGCTTCGTTACGCCGAACACCAGACAAAAATACACGAGAGCGACAAAAATCAGCGAAAAATACGGCTCCATAGTCGTCGCTCTGACGTTCGCCCCGGCGCGGGCTAAATCTCTCACCGTGATAAAGCTTGCGACCGACGTCTCTTTTATCAATATTACAAATTCGTTGCCCAAAGCCGGCAGTATATTTTTTATCGCCTGCGGCAGAACGATTAAAATCAGCGTCCTGAAAGCCGGAAGACCAAGAGAACGCCCCGCCTCTGTCTGCCCTATATCTACGGATAAAATTCCCGCCCTGACTATTTCCGCGACGTACGCCCCCGAATTAATCCCGAAAGCAATAACGGCGACGAGAAGAGCGTTATGTAAGCTTTGCAGAATTATATAATACATAATAAGCAGCTGCACTACTATCGGCGTTCCCCTGAATATTGCGAGATACGCGCCGAATAAAATATCGATAATTTTCAAGCGTCCGGTCTGCGCGCAGTATACCCTGACCATCGCGACTACAGAGCCGATAAATATTCCTATAACCGCCGCGCACAGCGCTATGATAATAGTGTTTCTGAAACCCTCTATAAAAAGCCTGTATCTGTTGCTGACGACAAACGTGATATTGAACTGATGAACCAGCCAGTCCGTTACTTCTCTCATAAGCTTCTCCTGTAAACCGCTCCCCCCGCGTTGCGAAACGACGGGGGGAGCGAAATCGAACCGCAAAAAACATATACTAAAATACTAAGAACCGTATTTTACTACCCATTCTTCGATTTTCCCCTCGTCGACAAGACGCTTGACGACTTTGTTTATTAAATCAACCAGGTCTTTGTTTTCTTTCGGAATAACGACCCCGTATTCTTCCGCGACGATTTCGCCGTCTGCAAATTTCAATTCGACCGCCTTTAATCCGTCTTCTCTGCCCGCAATCGTCTTTGCGACGTATTCGTCCATAACTACGGCGTCGATTCGTCCGTTCTTCATATCGAGAGTCGCTTCCATCGCGCTGTTGTATTCGACTACAACCGCGCCGCTCCCTACAAGAACCCCGTCCAGCTCTTCGTCTAACTCGTCTTCTATAACTATCTGCCCGGTGTAGCCGAACGCCACGCCGATTCTTTTGCCCGCTAAATCTTCCATGACCGCCAATTCGGAATCCGCAAGTAAAATCAAATACTGAACCGAATTAATATACGGGTCGGAAAAATCAACGCTTTCTTTCCTGTCGTCTCTTATTGTCATGCCGGTGACTGCGATATCTCCTCTGCCTCCGTTTATCGCCATAAGTATGGAATCGAACTCAGCCTCGACGATTTCCAGAGTTACGCCGATTTCGTCGGCGATTGCTTGGGCGATTTCTATATCCACGCCGACAATGCCGTCCGCTCCGTGGAACTCGAACGGAGGGAAATTCGGGTCGGTGTAGACCACCAGTTTTCCCGCGTCTTTGATTGCCGCAAGCCTTTCTCCGCCGCCCGAGCAGCCCGCAAGCGCCGCCGCCGCGACGCACAGCAAAATAATAACGGCTATAATTTTTTTCATAAAATAATCTCTCCTTTTTAAAATATTAAATATAAATATAAATTTTTATTGCGTGTTTATTATTATATCATATATTTTAGCATAATAAATTTCGCAAATATTAACATTATTCAAATAAATTTAAATAATTCCGTCAAAACGGGACGAATATCCGATTCATAAACGGACAGTCCGTTCTCCGGAATTATTTCGAGAAAATCAAAAACCGCGTAAACGTCGCCCTCGGGCAGATAACCTTCGGTCGGCGGATAAGCCGTAAAGCTTTGCGAGAATAATATTTCCTGTTCGACAATATCGGTAACGATAACGGTCACCGTCGTCTGGTAAGCGTCCGAACCGTCGTTATAAGTGCCGTAATATCTCGAAGTTCCCGTAAAATTAATTATGTATCTCGCATTTTCAGCCGAATCCGATAACAAATGCCCAGGTATATCCGGATAAATAAGCTCCGCGAGAACTTCGCCGCCGAACCTGCCGGAATCCGAGTCTATATACACTCCCGCCCCCATCATCTCCACATAATATATATAAGCGTATTTTTTATATAAATCCCTGCTGTCGAGAAAATCGCCGAGCGACAGATAAATTGCCGCCGCTTCGGAAAAATTCTCCTCCTCGGCGTATTTTCCCGCGTTTATATAGTTAATATAACTCATACTTTCAAGAAAATCGCCGAGTTCGGCAAACGCCGTATACGCCGGTTCTCCTAAGCCGTTAAATTCCGCGACTGCGTTTATATATTTTATATGCCTGCCGCATAATTCAAACAACTCTCCCGAATCTTTATAATTCAATATATTTTCAAAGACGGGCAGCGCCTTTTCGTAACGTCCGTTGTTCATATGATTCGACGCTATAATATATAAGATATCATGAACAAATTCCGAGATATTCTCGTCGTAATCTTTAATCGGCAGAAACATTTCAACCGCGGCATCGGGGTTATCCCGCATAATACCGGAAGCCTGTATATAAATAATCGTCGTTACGTAATCCCGGGAGTCTTTATAATCCCCGATATTTTCAAACAGAGCCTTCGCTCTTTCATATTCTCTGTCTTTAAACAATTCAAGCGAATTTGAATATATATTCTCAGTCAGTATCAGCTGCAGAAATTCCCGCCGTTCGTTTATTAAAATCTGTTCTTTTGTTAATTCCGTTTCTTTGCACGAAGATATAAATAATAATATTATTATTAAAAATAAAACGATTATTATTTTTACTCTCATACCCTTACGCCCTCAACGCGAATATCTCAAGATACTTCTCCCTGAATTGAGCGAACCCGTCCGATTCTATCGCTTCCCTTATTTCCCGCATTAAATCGTTATAAAAATAAAGATTGTGTATAACGCAGAGTCTCATTCCGAGCATTTCGTTGACTTTTAACAAATGTCTTATATATCCGCGGGAAAAATTACGGCAGGTATGACATTTGCAGTCGGTATCGACCGGCGTTTCATCTTGCTTAAACTTTTGATTCAGTAAATTGACATAGCCTTTCCATGTGAATAAATTTCCGTGACGCGCGTTCCGGGTAGGCATAACGCAGTCAAAAAAGTCTATGCCCCGCCAAACCGCCTCTATTAAATTGGACGGCGTTCCGACTCCCATTAAATATCTGGGCTTGTCTTTCGGCATATAAGCTTCGACAGTATCGATTATATCGTACATAATCTTTATTTCCTCCCCGACCGCGAGACCGCCGATTGCGTATCCCGGCAAATCGAGCTCCGATATTTGAATCATATTCTCGATTCGCAAATCCTCATAGATTCCGCCCTGATTTATCCCGAACAATACCTGATTTTTATTAAGCGTATCATCGAGATTATTTAATCTATTTAATTCTGCCGCGCAGCGCTTCAGCCACCTCACCGTTCTCTCATGGCTTTCCTTTACATATTTATAAGTCGCGGGGTTTTCGACGCACTCGTCGAACGCCATAATAATATCCGAACCCAAATTAGACTGTATTTTTATGCTCTCTTCCGGACCCATAAATATTTTTCTGCCGTCTATGTGCGAGTTAAAATAAACGCCCTCTTCTTTTATTCTGCGCAATTTAGTCAGCGAAAAAACCTGAAATCCGCCGCTGTCCGTTAAAATAGGCTTTTTCCAGTTTATAAATTTATGCAGACCGCCCATATTTCTAATTAAATCATCCCCCGGCCTTATGTGCAGATGATAAGTGTTGCACAGCTCAACCTGACAGTTTACGTCGAGTAAATCAAGCGAAGACAAACCCCCCCGAATCGCTCCCGTCGTTCCGACGTTCATAAACACGGGCGTTTCTATTACTCCGCGGGCAGTTAGGAAACGTCCGCGCCTCGCTTTATCCTGCGTTTTAATCAACTCAAACATTTTTTTACTATCTCTTTATTATTTTTTATTTATTTTTATCTGTTAAGCAGAGCCAGAAAATACGTCGCCGTCCAGACTATAATTATTCCGGTATATAAAATCCCGAGTTCTTTAACCGGGGTTATTATATTAATAATATATATTTCTTCTCTTCTTGCGCTTTTTATAACGAAACCGATAAGACTGACAAAAAACGCCGCCGCAAGAACGATAATAAGCCCGGTCTGCAAAAGTCCGGCGCCTATTCTGCCGAACAAAAACAAAATATTAAAAACGGCCGAAATCCCGAACGCGGCAAAAAGCGCGAGCGAAATAATCTGCTTCAGCCTTTTAAATTCTTTATCGCCTCTCATAAACTTACTTCTCCGTAACGATAACGCACCGCCAGTCGTTTTCGCTTGTCTCTCCGATTATTTTCAACCCGTATGATTCGACGGCGTTTTCTATATCTTCTGAGTATATCCCGATAATCCCGGACAAAATCGCCGTTCCTCCCTGCGCGAGCAGATTTTTAACGAGAGGAAGCAGCGGAATTATCACGCCCGGAACTATATTCATTAAAATAATATTATATTTAGCCTTCGATATTTTTTCGCGCAGTTTTTTATCCGTCAGCAAATCTCCCGCGTAAACTTTATAATTCTGCGTTATAAAATTAGTTTTCGCGTTGTCTCCCGCGATTCTCACGCAGTTTTCGTCAATATCGACGGCAACGGCGGATTCCGCGCCTAAAATCATCGCCGTAATCGAAAGTATGCCGCTTCCGCAGCCGATATCAAGAACTGAATCCCCGCGTTTAATATATTTCTCGAGAGCGGCGACGCATAACCTCGTGGTTTCGTGAGTTCCCGTGCCGAAACTCATGCCGGGGTCTATTTTAAATATATGGCGCGATTTATATTCTTCCGGTATTTCTTCCCAGACAGGACAAATCAAGATATTTTCTCCTACGGGAATAGGCTTAAAATATTTTTTCCAACTGTGCGCCCAGTCCTCTTCGTTTATTGCAGAAACAAAAATATCGAGACTGCCGTAATTATTTATATCTGTATTTTTTTTATAATTATTAATTTCATTTTCTATAAAATCAAGCGTTTTTCTGCCGTTTTGATTGTCCGTGACATAACCTGAAACGCTGCAGGCTTCTGATTTTTCTTGAAATAATTCGTCCTCGATAAAATTCCAGCCGGCTTTTGTCTGTTCAAGAGTTTCGAGAAACTCTTCGTTATCTTCGATTTCGAGCGAAGAAATACCGGCTTGTTCAAATATATCAGAGACAAAATCAATGCCGGGTTTTAAAACCCCGATTCTTATTTTCAGCCAGTTCATGAGTTTTTGTCCTTGTTTTATTTATTTTTGTTGATGCAGAAAATGGTTATACTGCGGGTTTGTGCATTTGTAGGGAACGCATTTATGCGTTCCGCAACACCACGAAAATATCC
>WRMA01000009.1 GCA_009777355.1 Oscillospiraceae bacterium
CTCCGCCGTTTTATTAATTCCCCTCCGCGGAGGGGTGCCGACGAAGTCGGCGGGGTGGTCGTATTTCGGTTTTGAAAGAGGTCTATTGAAGAAAATGATTATTCGGCGCGATTATTCCCCTCCGTGGAGGGGCGCCCGAAGGGCGGGGTGGTTTTGCAGCATTTCCATAACGTCAGACACTCGGGTTAAGACGTCAACAGCCTGTATATGAATTGTTTGCAATCCTAATTTCCCCAAATAAATATCGCGTTCTTTGTCATATTCTTCTTTAATATCATGTGAACTGCCGTCTATTTCAATAACGGCGCCGCAATTTATGCAGAAAAAATCTACAATATAGTTTCCTATGATTTTTTGCCGGTCAAAGTCATATCCCTTGAAATTTTTGTTACGAAATTGCTTCCATAACAAAACTTCGCATAAATTTCCCGCTTTCCGTAATTCTTTGGCTCTTTCACGGAGATTTGGATTATACGGTAATTGTGAATATATACCTGCATATCTACGCATGAAACCACCCCGGCGCTTCGCGCCGCCCCTCCGCGGAGGGGAATTATTTCTTCTCTATAAATTATTTATTAAACTTCTTTCAAAACCACCCCGTCACGCCGCTTACGCGCCGCGCCACCCCTCCACAGAGGGGAATTTTCGCTCAACTCCGCCGTTTTATTAATTCCCCTCCGTGGAGGGGTGCCGACGAAGTCGGCGGGGTGGTCGTATTTCGGTTTTGAAAAAGGTCTATTATATAATCCCTTTTCTACGCTTCCCCGTAAATCCATTTGTTCCTGTAAGCTTCCACGCGCCGCAGAATCTCTCCGTCGTCGATTTCCCCCGTCTTGATAAACTTATCGGCAACGCCGAACGTCGGGATTCCAGCCCTGCCGCCTATATAGCCTATTTTTATCCCGGAGACCGCGTTGGCGAATCTCGCCGTCTCCCTCACTCCGAAGCCCTTTATTAACCCCGCCAGAAACGCGCCGTGATACACGTCGCCCGCGCCAAGCGTATCGAAAACGTTGACTTTGAAAGATTCTTCGAAGAAAAATCCCTCTGATTTCGTATATCCAACGCAGCCTCTGCCGCCCAGAGTGAAAACGACGATTTCCGGTCCTTGTTCCGCAATCAATCTGCAGTTTTTTTCGTAATCGGCCATAGTAACGGAATCAGAATCGCCGAATTTACCCTTGTAATAAAATTCAGACGCTATAAAATAATCTATATACGGCGTAAACGCCTCGATTTGCTTTGAATATCTCGCGACGTCGTACGCGACTTTCCTGCCCGAGTCTTTCATCCATAACGCGGCGGTTTTCTCGACCTCTCCGCAACCCTCGAGATGCAGGATTTTCGCGCCCGTTATGTAATCTTTGTCTAAATCTCCCAGTTCTATTTTACGCAGGTTTCCCCCCCTGTATAATATACTCCTGCCTCTGGTTTCCAAGTCTGACAATATTATGGCGAAATCGGACGGTTTACCCTCGATAGTCGTACTGCGCGATATATCGACTCCGTTATATTTAAAATCCTCGCGTATAAATTTACCGTTTAGGCATATTCCCGACAAGCCTATAAATCCCGACTTTACGCCCAGCCTTGAAGAGGCGACGACGGCGGTCGCGACGTTTCCCCCGCCCTGACGGCTGAAATCGAGAATCCCGGAACCCGAATCCGGCCGGGGCAGTTTCTCGACGACCGTTAAAATATCGACGCACGGCACGCCTATTCCAATAATATCTATATCTTTTTCAGACATTTTATAATACCCCCAAAAAATAATTAATAAATAATTAACAATTAATATAACATAAAAATATGAACACTTCAACAAAATTTATGTTATAATATTAAATATTAAAATAAAATATCTAAAATAACGGAGAAAAAATTATGCCAAAATATAAAATCTTTTTCGGCGCGTACGCAAAAAATATTCTTTACGGCGAATTTGACGGCTCGACCGGGGAAATCATAATAACGGGAGAAAGCCCGGAAATTCATAACCCGTCGTATTTGCAGTTAAGCTCCCGTTACGGACATATCCTATACGGAGTCTCGGAAAACGACGACGGCGAAATATTCTCGCTCGATTTACGCGAAAATAAAATAATATCGAACCGGAAAACGAACGGGAAACATCCCTGCCATCTATGCGTAACGCATTATAATCTCGCGGTTGCGGCGAATTATTCGGAGGGAAGCCTGAGCATTTTTGAAACCGACGATTACGGCGGAATAAAACCGTCCTGTCAAAGCATAAAGCATTACGGCAAAAGCGTAAACCCGAACAGACAAACGCAGTCTCACGCGCATTTCGCGAAAACTTCCCCGGATTATAAATATCTCGCGGTATGCGACCTTGGTCTCGATAAAGTCTTTTTCTATCCGTATTCGCCCGAAAACGGGTTATGTTTAAACGCGAAAATAATAGACTGCCCTCCCGGTTCGGGACCGCGGCACTTGACTTTCTCGAAAGACTCTGAATATTTGTATATTTTAACGGAACTGAAAAATACCGTTTTAGCGTATAAATATAACGGCGGCGAACCTGAATTTATGCAGGAAATCCCGACTTTGCCGTCTGATTTTTCAGGTCAAAGTACGGCCGCCGCGATTTTTATATCGCCGGACGGAAAATTACTCGGAGCGTCGAACAGGGGCTGCGATTCAATCGCGCTGTTTAATATCAAAGACAATGGCGGACTTGAATTTGCGCGTTATATTAACGACTGCAAAGAACCCCGAGATTTTAGATTCTCGCCCGATAATAAATATATATTATCCGCAAATCAAAACGGCGGCTGCGTAACTGTGTATGACACAAAAGATTTCTCACAGGTTTCGAGCCTGAAAATCACAAAACCCGTTTGTATTTTATTTGGAGAGGAAATATAAATTATATGAATAATAATAACGGCGATAATATTAATAAGTGCGCGATGATAACCGGCGGAAGCCGTCATATCGGTCAGGGTATGGCAATAGTCCTGGCCGAATACGGCTACGATATAGCGGTCACTTACGCGACGAGTCCGGACGGAGCTCTTGAAACTAAAAAGCAAGTAGAGAAACTCGGACGGCGGTGTTTTATTTATGAAGCCCATCTCGAAAAACCGGAAGTTCCCGAAAAAGTTATAAATCATGCGAGAAAAGACCTTGGGCGTCTCGACGTTATGATTTGCAACGCGGGAAAAGACAGGAGAACCAGCGTCCTCACTTCGACCGCCGAAGATTTTGATTTTTTGTACGCGAATAATTTACGCAACTATCTTCTGTGCGCGGGAGCGGCCGCGAGACACATGGTAAACGATAAAACCGAAGGCAGTATAATCATGATAACTTCGGTCAGGGGGCAGCTCGCGCGTTTCGACGATTTTTATTACGGCGGCATAAAAGCCGCTATGGACAGGGCGTGCAAGTCTATGGCCCTCGATTTGAGCGAGTATAATATACGGGTGAACTGCATAGCTCCCGGCGCAATCTGGAAAACGGGTAAAGACGGGAACGTTTACAGCGACGATTTTACGGAGAAGTCTATTCCTCTCCACCGTTCGGGATACGTCAGGGATATAGGCGAGGCGGCGGCGTATCTGGCGGGCGAACGCTCTGCGTACGTTACGGGGACGACGCTGCTTGTGGACGGCGGACTTTCCCTGCCCGGACTGTGGGAGCAGCGGGGCGAAATACAGTGGAAACCCCGTAACTGGAACCCTAAACACTACGAAAAAGCAATGGAAATGCTCAAAGAATCGCAGAAAGATTTTGATTGAACATATATAATAAAAAGAAAGGGGGATTAAATCATGCAGTCGTTTGTATTCTACGCGCCGACTGAAATAGTTTTCGGCAGAAACGCCGAAGAAAACACGGCGGAATTAATAAAAAAACACGGAGGTTCACGGGTTTTAATCGTTTACGGCGGCGAAAGCTGTATAAAAAGCGGACTTTTAGCGAAGCTCGAGAATCAGCTTGAAAGCCAAAATATAGGCTATAAACTTTACGGCGGAGTAAAGCCTAACCCGGTATTGTCGCATACGAGGGAGGGAATACGCCGAGCGCTTGATTTCGGCGCGGATTTTATACTCGCGGTCGGCGGGGGAAGCCCTATGGACGAAGCCAAAGGCATAGCTCACGGAGCGGCAAACCCCGGAACGGACGTTTGGAAATTCTGGCGGCAGGAAACGAAACTTACGAAATCCCTTCCGGTCGGGGTTGTCCTGACGATTTCGATATCCGGCAGCGAAACAAGCGGTTCGGCGGTTATCACGGACGACGCGACGGGAGAGAAACGCGGGTTAAATAGTGATTTTAACAGGGCTAAATTCGCAGTAATGAACCCCGAACTCACTTACAGCGTGCCTAAATTCCAGATTTCGTGCGGCATAGTCGATATTTTAATGCACAGTCTCGATAAATATTTCACCCGGAGCGAAAATAACGGCGTGACCGACGAGCTCGCGGCGGCGATTATGCGTATAATTATAAAATGCGGACCGGAAGTATTAAAAAATCCGGGGGATTACAACGCGGCAAGCGAGATGATGTGGTGCGGAAGTCTTTCGCACAACGGACTGACGACTCTGGGCAGGCCGGTCGATTTTTCGGTTCACGCGCTCGGGCTTGAACTGAGCGGGCGTTTCGATACGCCCCACGCCGCGACTCTGTCCGCTCTGTGGGGTTCATGGGCGGAGCATTGCCTGGACGTAAATCCCGCGCGTTTCGCAAAATACGCGAAGGACGTCTGGGGAATCGGCGGAGGAGAGAATAATATAGAAGCGCAGGCAAAATCGGGAATAGAGAGGACTGTCGAATTTTTTAAATCTATAAATATGCCGACTTGTTTTTCGGAGCTCGAATTTGGGGTACAGTCCGACGAAGTTCTTATGGAACTTGCCGACAGCTGCGTTTTCTACGGCAAGCGTTTGGTCGGTAATTTTAAACCTCTGGACAGAGACGAAGTATTTGCCGTATATAAAAAGGCGAACAGATAGGTAAATTAGACACGAGTTACGCGCTCGACGTATTTACTATCCTTGCCCTCTTTCGTAAAGAGGGTGCCGTCCGCAGACGGCGGGTGTTTTCGTCTCCCCGTACGCGACATCAAATTTCAAAAACACCCGTCAGCCGCTTACGCGACTGCCACCCTCTTTAAAAAAGAGGGCTTTCCGCGATGATTTTCACATTTATTCATAATTTGTTTACTCGTTCAAAAACCGTTGGCGTTCGCTTAAAAATATTTGACAATATATAAATATTATGTTATAATTATGATTGCAGTCGGTTGCGGCGGCATGGTTGTTCCTCCCGATGAGGAGGTGATCTGATGATGACTACATATGTAACCCACGGCGAGCTGTATCAGTTTGCATTGGTTATAATTGGCATAATCGGAATCTTTCTTATTAGAAGAAACAAAAAATAATAAGAAATAAAAAGAAATAACCGTACCTAAAATGGTTCGGTACGGCGTTTCCTACGAAAACACTAATTTTGAGGAACGACCGTCCCAACCAAAGGAGCCGTCCTTCTGACTGCATTATAACACATAAAATATATCTTGTCAAGAGTTATATTTAAAAAATTAAAAAATTATTAAATTTTTGTTATTTTGGGTTAAAGCCTTGAAATATATTTAAAAATAGTATAGAATATAAATATATTATATAAAATTGAAATATTGAGTCGGGGGAGAGAATAAATAATGCAGTTCGGCGTTCTCGCGGGGTATTACGATTTATTGAATTATAACGCCGATTATAAAAAAGCGGCGGATTTTATAGAGGGTCTTTTCGAGTTTTACGATAAAAAAAATAATAATACGTCCGTTCTCGACCTCGCGTGCGGAACGGGAAGGCTCACGGTTGAACTTGCGGACAGGGGTTACGACATGACCGGGCTCGACTTATCGGCCGATATGCTGGCTTTCGCCTGTATAAAAGAGAAGAAGTCGAACAAGGCGAAAGAAATCCTGTGGCTTAATCAGGACATGACAAGCTTTGAGCTTTACGGCACGGTCGACGCGGTTATCTGCTGTCACGACAGTTTGAATTATATATTAAAGAAAAGGGATATAAAAAAATGCTTCGATTTAGTTTATAATTATTTGAACCCGGGAGGATTATTTATCTTCGACGTCAATTCGAAATATAAATATAATAATATATACGGGGAGAATAATATAATTCTCGAAAATACTGAAAATACGGGCAATAATAACAGAAGCGTTTTCTGTTCATGGAAGAATTATTATAACAAGAACAAAAAGACCTGCGATTTTTATATAGATTTATTCGCGGGGGAGAATAATATATACAAAAGATATACTGAAAGCCAGAGGCAGAAATATCACGGCGCGAAATTTTTAAGGCGAACGCTTGAAAACTCAGGTTTCGGGGATATTAATATATGTTTCGATTTTGAGTTTTACCCGGGGAAAAAGAATAGATATAAGAGTAAGGGTAAAGGCAAAGGCAAGAATAAAAGCAAAAGCAGGATTTGTTTTTGCGCGGTGAAGAAATAGTTGGTAGGAGATTATATATGTTGCCTATTGAAATTAACGCAAATTCACAAGAATTAGTAAGAGGTTTCGCAGAGTTCAAACATAGCGACCTTGAAATTTTGAGACAAATTGTTCATAAAGGTTCTCTGCCGTCTGAAATATCTGAAGAAATCAGAGAGCTTTTGAAAAAAGCAAAGAATTTTGAAAAACAGCGCGGCAAACCGGTAAAATTCGGCGGCTGGGAAGATAAAATCTTTATATCTGACGATTTTAACGCGCCTCTTGATGATTTTGAGGAGTATATGTAATGAAAAAATATTTGTTAGACACGTGCGTTGTCTTATGGATAGCAGAAAATTCTCCCCTGATTTCGCAGAAAGCAAGGCAGATTTTATGTAAAGACGATTTAAAGTACGTGAGTATAGCCTCCGCATGGGAAGCCGCCATAAAGATAAGCAAAGGCAAATTAGGTTTAACCGGAGGACTTGCAGAATTTTACGGGATAATTGATTATAACGAGCTTGAAATACTTCCCGTAAAAAAAGAATATTTGTCACATTTAACCGATATGCCGTTTATTCACAAAGACCCGTTCGACCGGTTGCTTGTTTCAACTGCGATTGCCGATAATTTAACTATTATTACATCGGATGAAAATATACAAAAATATGACGTAGAATGGGTTTGGTAAAGAAGCTCAAAAGAACAGAAAATATATCCGTCAGTTAAATATTATATATTAAAAAATAAAGTGAGGAAAGCGCGATTATGTTTAAGAGTAAATTTAAGTTCAGGATTTTATCGGCGTGTTTGTGCGCGGTTATCGTTTTCGCGGCGTTCGCGTCGTCTTCGTGCGCGAGCGTTACGGCGACTTCGGGCAACTCGGCGAACTACGGCTATGTTCTCGCGGCGGGCAACTATATCTATTATACTAAAATAACCGGCGACGAATCCGGCGATTATTTTAATAATATCTACAGATATAACGCTAAAAACGATACTGAGATAATCGTCGCGTCGATGGAAGCCGAATCCCCCTATGAATTGAACGGCTATTTGTCTCTCGACGGAGGCTGGCTGTATTTCCTGCCCAATTTTATACACGATTCGGCGAACCCCGCGGCGGCTAATATATACAGGGTCAAACCGGACGGTAAGAATACTTCTCCCGAGGCTTTGTTCCCCGAGGATATATCCTGCGCATATATGCATATTCAGAACGGGGTGATTTTCTATTACGACGATTACGACGAGGCGATTTACAGGGTAAAGACCAACGGCTCAAATCATCAGCTCATAGCGGAGGCGTACGTCACGGGAATCGCGGTGGGAAAAAATCAGATATATTATGCGGAAGACGAGCTGCTCATGTCAGTCGGCGTAAACGGGGGAACTCCTGTCGAGGTATATAATTTCGAGGAGCACGATTTCTATATAGATTATCTTGTTTTAGACGGCAATTATTTATATTATCTGGACGACGGGCAGTCGCGTATCGGCAGGCTTGATATTACGAGCAAAGACAACAGGACTATATTCACGCACACTTATATAGAGCATTTCAATATAAGCGACGGTCAGGTATATTTCGTCGTTGACGAATACGGTTCGAGCGGGGATTATTCGATTCTGTCTCTTACTCCGGGAGCGAGGAACCCGAATATATTAGTGGGCGAGACAGACGAGCTGGGATATATATCGCCGGTTTCAATCTTCGGCGACACGATATATTATATAGGTATGCCGTACGCGGACACGATTATGGACAGCGATTACGTTTGGTTCAGAGCGTCTCTGACGGGTTCGGCGGGAGTTCCGTTCCAACCGGTTAATATAGATTTGGGTTAGGGTAAAAACAAGACGAGAAAATAACCGTCATCCCGTTGTGATTTAGGGGCGGTTGTTTTTTCTGTCTATGTAATCAAGTAGGGGCGCGCATTGCGCGTCCGCGAATCTAACGCAATTTTATGTTTTTTCACGGACGGCCAATGGCCGCCCCTACAAAATCAACCCCAAATGACGTCAAAAATTTTTTATGCGGTTGCTAAATTTTTTTGCAAAACCTATTGCATTTGCGTTTTTTCTGTGGTATAATAATTGTTCAGTTGATTTTTTTATAGTTTTTTTAAAATAATAACGAGGTGTGAAATTAAAAATGAAAGATAAAATTCATCCTAAGTATCACGATGTGACGGTAAGGTGCGCGTGCGGGGAAGTTATTGCGACGCGCTCTACGAGAAAAGAAATGAAAATCGACATCTGTTCGAGCTGTCACCCGTTCTTTACGGGTAAACAGAAGTTCGTCGACGCGGGCGGCAGAGTCGATAAGTTTAAGAAGCGTTACGCAAACGCATAAAACAGAACGCTTATTAAAAAAAATATATTTTTTTGATTTACCGGCGCATTTTCGCACAAGAGACGCGGTCACTTTCTGTGTCTTCTGTGATATTGCGGCGGTGTTTTTTTGTTGTTAGGAGTGTGGTTTATATTAATAATTTAGATTTAAATAATGCGAATAATCCGGAGGAAATCAACAATCGGGCGATGCTCGCGGGGATTATTACCCCGGGGATTTCAGAGGGGGAATGTCTCGTCTCTCTCGGGGAGCTCGAACGTCTCGCGGATACCGCGGGGATTTCTGTTTCCGCGAAGATTTATCAAAACAGAAAATCGCCCGAACCCGCGACTTATCTGGGCAAGGGCAAATTAGAAGAGGCGAAGAATATAATAATCGCCGATAATATAAATATCGTTATATTCGACGACGAATTATCGCCGTCGCAGATTAGAAATATCGAGGATTTTTTTAATAATAACGGCGATAATAAAAGCGATAATTATATCGAGGTTATTGACAGGACTATGCTTATTCTCGAGATTTTCAACAGACACGCGAAGACGAGCGAGGGTAAACTCCAGGTCGAAATCGCGCAGCTGCGCTATACTATGCCAAGGCTTACGGGTAAGGGCAAATCGATGTCGAGACTCGGGGGAGGAGGAGGCGCCGCGGGAGCGGGAGCGAGAAGAGGTTCCGGCGAGACGAAGCTTGAAGTCGACAGGCGTAATATAAAATCGCGCGCGTCTTCTCTCGAAGAAGAGTTGAAACAGCTCGAAAAAGAGAGGAATCTCTTGCGTTCGCGGAGAGAAAAAACCGGCATAACGAATATCGCCGTCGCGGGTTACACAAACTCCGGCAAATCCACTCTGTTAAATTATCTCACGAACGCGGGAATATTGGCTGAGAATAAACTATTCGCGACTCTCGACCCGACTACCCGTAAATTAAAACTGCCGAATAATTCAGAGGTTTTACTGACAGATACAGTAGGCTTAATAAAAAAACTGCCCCATCATTTAGTCAGGGCGTTTAAATCGACTCTCGACGAAATCAATTACGCGAATTTAATTCTGCTTTTGTGCGATATATCAGACCCGGAACATTTAGAGCAGCTGGACGTCGCGAAAACCCTCTTGACAGAAATGGGCGTTACCGAAACGCCCGTGATTACTGTGTATAATAAGATTGACTGTTTGACTTCGCCGTCTGATAATAATACGGACGGGGTATATATATCGGCGAAAACGGGCGAAGGCGTCGAAAATCTGCTTGCAAAAATACAGGAAACGCTCGATAATATGCGTAAGCTTGTGACTTTTGCGTTCCCGGTGAATTTACAGGGAAAAGAACAGGGCTATATAAATTATCTCTATAAAAACGCCTCTGTTATCGATATAGATTACGGCGAGGAATATACGACTGTAAAGGCGTGGACCGATACAAGAACGCGGAATCTATAAGGGGAGTTTGTCGTGTAATTTGCATAAATCCCAAATCAACAGGGTGAGGAAAATTTTTCCCTCACCCCGGTTTTTTGTATTTTGTTGTCGTAGGGAACGCATTTATGCGTTCCGTGAAAAATGAAAATTTATGCGTGTTTGCGGAACGGATAAATCCGTTCCCTACAATTTAAATTTACGCCGACGTTGCGTTGTTTTATTGTAGGGCGCGGCGACCCCGACGCGCCGCAGAATACCGCCAACATCGGGTTGGAATCCCCGGCGCGGCATGGAAGCCGCGCCCTACAATTATTCGTTTTTCTTTTGGTTACTCTCCCGCTTTTACGCCGGAGATTGCCGCCTGGGCCGCCGCGAGTCTCGCGATGGGCACTCTGAACGGCGAGCATGACACGTAATCCAGCCCCGCGTTATGACAGAAGCCGATTGACGACGGGTCGCCGCCGTGTTCTCCGCAAATCCCCAGTTTTATTCCCGGTTTTACTTTTCTTCCCAGTTCAACCGTCATCTTGACTAATTTGCCCACGCCCGACTGGTCGAGTCTTGCCGTCGGGTCGGCTTCGAATATTTTCGCGGTGAAATAGTCGTCGAGGATTTTATTCGCGTCGTCGCGCGATAAACCGTAGGTCATCTGCGTTAAGTCATTTGTGCCGAACGAGAAGAAATCCGCTTCGCTCGCGATTTCGTCCGCTAACAGGCACGCTCTCGGGATTTCTATCATCGTTCCCACCTGATATTTTAAATCGACCCCGGCTGATTTTATTATATTATCGGCCGTTTCAACGACTATTTTCTTGACGAATTTAAGCTCGTTTATGTCGCAAATCAGGGGTATCATGATTTCGGGTACGACGCTCATGCCGTTTTTGTTGACGCTGATTGCCGCTTCGATAACCGCTCTCGTCTGCATTTCAGCGATTTCGGGATAAGATACAGCCAGACGGCATCCTCTGTGCCCCATCATCGGGTTAAGCTCGTGCAGAGAAACTACGATTGCTTCAAGTTCTTCAGCCGTTATATCCAATTCTTTCGCGAGAGACGCGATATCTTCGGCTTTTGTCGGCAGAAACTCATGCAGAGGCGGGTCAAGGAATCTAATCGTCACAGGGAAGCCGTTCATCGCTTTAAATATACCCTCGAAATCGCTTCTCTGCATAGGCAATAATTTATCAAGCGCGGCTTTTCTCTGTTCGACCGTTTTCGCGACTATCATTTCTCTGAACGGCATAATCCTGTCGGCTTCGAAGAACATGTGCTCAGTTCTGCACAGTCCTATGCCTTCGGCGCCGAACTCGACGGCTTTCGCCGCATCCGACGGGCTGTCCGCGTTCGTTCTGATTTTAAGCCTTTTATATTTATCGGCCCACGCCATGAATTTTTCGAAATCGCCGGTTATTTCGGCCGCGACTGTAGGCAGCTGACCTATATAGATATTACCCGCAGAACCGTCGAGGGATATATAATCTCCCTGATTAACTTTTTCGCCGTTGAGGGTGAAATATTTGTCCTGACTTTCGTCGTGGATTTCTATGTCTCCGCAGCCGCATACGCAGCACGTTCCCATACCTCTCGCAACGACCGCCGCGTGACTCGTGTTGCCGCCTCTTACTGTTAAAATTCCCTCTGAAACGTGCATACCCTCGATATCTTCAGGCGAAGTTTCAAGCCTTACCAATATAACTTTCTCTTTTCTGTCGTTGACCGCTTTTACGGCGTCTTCAGCCGTAAAATAAACTTTGCCGCAGGCCGCTCCCGGAGAAGCCGCCAGACCTTTGCCCGCGATTTTCGCCGCTTTGAGAGCTTTCTGCTCAAACTGCGGATGCAGCAGAGCGTCCAACTGTTTCGGCTCGACTTTCAAAATAGATTCCTGTTCAGTAATCATGCCTTCCTCGACTAAATCGACGGCGATTTTAAGAGCGGCGGCCGCGGTTCTCTTGCCGTTTCTCGTCTGGAGCATATATAACTTCTCGTTTTCTATAGTAAATTCCATGTCCTGCATATCTTTATAGTGCTTCTCGAGAGTATTCGCAATCGCGACGAATTTATTATAAGCGTCCGGCAGAGTCTCTTTCATCTCTTCGATACTCTGCGGCGTTCTGATTCCCGCGACGACGTCCTCTCCCTGAGCGTCAAGCAAATATTCGCCGTAAAGTTTTCTCTCTCCCGTAGCGGGGTTGCGCGTGAACGCGACTCCCGAGCCGGAAGTTCCGCCCATGTTGCCGAAGACCATTGCCTGGACGTTTACGGCCGTTCCCCAAGAACCGGGGATTTCGTTCATTCTGCGATAAATAATCGCCCTCTCGTTGTTCCATGACCTGAACACGGCCTTAACCGATTCTATTAACTGCTCTTTAGGTTCAGAGGGGAAATCAACCCCTTTTTGTTCTTTAAAATAATTCTTGAATCTCTTGACCAGCTCTTTCATGTCGTCCGCGTCAAGTTCGTTGTCTAATTTCACGCCTTTTTCGTCTTTTAACTCGTCGATAATCTCTTCGAAATTTTTCTTCGAGACTTCCATAACGACGTCCGAGAACATCTGGATAAATCTCCTGTAAGAGTCGTACGCGAACCTCTCGTTATTGGTAAGTTTCGCGAGACCTATAACGACTTCGTCGTTCAGTCCGAGATTCAGCACGGTATCCATCATGCCGGGCATAGACGCTCTCGCTCCGCTTCTTACGGAAACGAGCAGGGGATTATTAACGTCCCCGAAGTTTTTGCCGGTGATTTCCTCCATTTTTTTGACGTTCGCGTAAATCTCATCGATAATCTCGTCCGCGATTATTTTATCGTCTTCGTAATAACGGGTACAGGCTTCGGTCGTGACCGTGAAACCCTGGGGTACGGGCATACCGAGATTTGTCATTTCGGCAAGATTCGCGCCTTTGCCTCCGAGAAGTTCTTTCATTGTTCCGTTGCCTTCGCTGAATAAATAAACATATTTCGCTGCCATAATACTAAAATTATCCTCCTAAAAAAATATTATATTAATTTACTCTAACTATTATATCACACTATCAAAATAAATTAAAGCAATACAACATAATTTTTACAAATTGTTTATAATAAATTATTTTTATATTGCCCTTGACAAAATATATTTTATATGTTATAATTGTAACCGACAGGACGGCCCCTTTTGGACTGGGACGGTCGTTCCTCGAAATTAGTTTTAACTTGTAGGAAACGCCGTACCTAAATCATTAGGGTTGGTGTTTTCTTATTTTTATTACTTTTTTCTCTTTTTTATCTTAATAAAAACAATAAATAGACCGACGACGCCGATTATGACTAACGAGAACTGATACAGTTCAGCATGCGTTACATATGTAGCATCCATCAGACCACCTCCTTACGGAGGAACAACCTTTGCCGTCTCTGCCGGTTACGTTTATCATTATATCACACTATTAAAATAAATTAAAGCAATATGACATAATTTTTACAAAATGTTTATAATAAATTATTTTTCACGGTTTTGAATGAGTTAAATTTTTGTGAACAAATAATGGATTTATTCTTTGCCCTCTTTCGTAAAGAGGGTGCCGTCCGCAGACGGCGGGTGTTTTCGTCTCCCCGTACGCAGCATCAAATTTCAAAAACACCCGTCAGCCGCTTACGCGACTGCCACCCTCTTTAAAAAAGAGGGCTTTCCGCGATGATTTTCACATTTGTTCATAATTTGTTCACTCGTTCAAAAACCGTGAATTATTTTTATATTGCCCTTGACAAAATATATTTTATGCGCAAAGCCGCAATCACCCCGGCGTCTCGACTTCGGATTCGTCGTAGACTTTATCGCTGTTTATATCTTCGCCGTATAAATCCCCGAACTCCGGGACCTCAAAATTACTCTCCGTCACGGAGAGGTTTCTTATTCTCGATACCCTGAAAACCCTGTAATCCCTCCGCATTAGGCAAAACGCCTTTATATACCACGCGCTGTGCTTGAACCATAACTGCATGGGAAAAATCGTCCGGTGGGTTTTCTCTCCGTTCCAGTCGTAATAATCGAACGCAATCAGTCTTTTGCTTAAAATCGCGTTTTTAATCGCGCCGAATTTTTCCTCCCCTCCCGGAGCCCATTCGGAAAAATCGATTTCTATCCAGTCGACCGAATTTTTGTTGAATATCGAACTGAGTTTCTTTATGACGCTCTCCACCCCGATATATTTCAACGCCCTGAAACTCTGCAGGGCGAAAATTATTTCGACCCGTTCCGCGTCCGAAAAAGCCGAAGCGTCCAGCAGATAACTCTCCGCGAGCTCTATTCCCCCGCCCTTGCCTTTGTTCGCGGACACGGGTATCCCCGCGCCGTTTAAAATTTCGACGTCTCTGTAAATCGTCCTCTGCGAAACCTCAAAATGGTCCGCCAGTTCTTTGGCGGTCATTTTTTTCCGGTTCATGAGAAGATAAACCGTTTCGAAAAGCCTGTTGATTTGCATATATATTACCCTCTGTATATAGATTTATGTGTATATTATTCTGTGTACAACTTTTTGTATATATATTGTTTTCGCCGGTATAACGGCGGTTTCGCCCCCCTTGTTAAAGGGGGGATGTCACGAAGTGACAGGGGGGATTACGGGAAGAACCGCATAAATCCCCCCTGCGGCTCCGCCGCTTCCCCCCTTTAACAAGGGGGGCTTAAACAGTAAATACGTCATTGATTTCCCCCGCGAGTTTTTTATATTCTTCGTAATCCAGTAAAATATTAACACATTCCAGAAGGGAATTGACGGACATATCGCAGATATCAAGCCTGCGGCATAAATCCGCGCGTTTTTTCGCGCTGTCTTTACCCCCGGACAAACCGTCGAGATAAAAATCCGTCTTCGTGATTTCCCTCTCTTTCCCGTCTTTAATATCCCCGGGATTTTTCGCGAATCTTTCCAGGGTTTTTATAATAATCTCTTTTTCTATACCCTCCACCCCGAGTATATTCTCCCCGTTATCTTTATTTTTTTTGCGTTTCTCAACCCCGTTAATTTTCGGAACGTAAGCGTTTATGATTTCTATATTATTTTTATTGTCAAGACAGCAGCTTTTGACGAAATTCCTGATTTTTCTTCCCGCGTTATCCGAATCCGTCAATATAATAACCCCGGTTTTTTCCGCGATTTGTTTAATTAATTCCCGTTTTTTTACGTCGTTATAAATCCTGAAACCGTTCGTCGCGATTATATTCGCGTTGGTTACAGACTTCAGTTTGATTTTATCGTATTTACCCTCGACGATAATCGTTTGTTTTATTTCAAGCATAATCTCACCCGAGAACCGATATATTAAACAATAGATTCTCCAGCAAACTATAATTATCCAGAGACGTACTTTTTAATTTAACGTCGCAGTCCCTGCATAATTCCAGCGATTTATTTATAAATTCACCCGGATTCCCGTATTTTTTCAGAGAATTTAATATTAACTTAATTTTATATTCGTGTATCCCCGTTCTTTTATTTATCGCGTAACTGTCCGAAATCCCCGACGCGAGCGCGAGATTCACCGGTACTAAATCGCAGAAATGCCTTGAAATCTGCCCGAGAATCACGACCGGTTCTTCTCTTGAATCTTTGAGTTTCTCAAGACTTTCTATTGCCTTCGCATATTTTTTCTCGAGAATCGCGTTGGTTAATTCAAAAGCTTCAAGTTCCGTTTTCTGCATAATCAGTAAATCTATGTCTTTTTTCTCTATTATATTTCTATTATTACCCAGAGAATATCTTATTAATTTATCCAGTTCGTTTTTCAGATTATACATTTTATTTTCTGTCTTCGTCAAGATATACCCCGCGTTTTCAGGTGATAAAACAATATTTTCAGACGCGGCGATTTTAATCAGCCATTTTATTAGACTCGCCGGGGGATTCTGTTTAAACTCGAATAAATCGGCGTTTTCCTTTAGATATTTAGTCAAACTCAACCCGCTTTTTTTACCCCGGGTCGTTTGCTTACCCTGTTTATTCTGCGCCTCGTTTAAATCTTTCGCCTTAAAAACCAGACAGCAGTATTCTTCTATGTCCTGTTTATACCTGTTTAAAATATCCAGCAAACTTTCAAGCTCGCCGCTTTTAAACTTTATATCCCCGATATTTTTTACTATAATAATTTTATAGTCCGACATAACCGGATAAGACGTTATCGAATCCCTGAATAAATCGAGGCTGAAATTATCCGGGTCGAAAATCCCGACGTCAAAGCTGTCCGCTTTACACCCGTCCAGAATCTTTTTTATATAATAATCGACCATATATTCTTCGTCGCCGAAAAGACAGTAAATCCCGGGTATTTTGCCGGATTTTATTTTTTCTTCTATCAATTTCGGATTTTTCGTCTCGAAACTCTGTTCTTTTCTATAGTTTTTATAATTACTCATTTTTTACCGTTTTTCTTTTGCTTACTTTTCTTTTTTCGTAAAAAGAAAAGTAAGTTAAAATTCCCATTTTAATTTTCTGCCGCCGATTATATGGAAATGCAGATGCCCGACGGACTGCTGTCCGTTTTCGCCGATATTCGTTATAACCCTGTACCCGTCCTCGAAAATCCCGAGGTTTTTTGCGATTTCAGGGATTTTCTCAAAAATCTTCGGGATATATTCTATATTATCTATATTTATACTATTCAGCGATTCTATATGGATTTTCGGGATTGCGAGAACGTGAACCGGAGCGACCGGGTTTATATCGTAAAATATTAGAATATCTTCGTCCTCATAGATTTTTTTGGACGGGATTTCCCCCGCTATTATCTTGCAGAAAACGCAATTATTATTTTGATTATGCATAATTTTTATTCCTCCCGTATCAGCAGTAATATTTAATATCCTTACGGAAATGTTCTTCCCATTCGCCGCAAATAAGATAGTACTGCGCCGATATTATTTCCAGTAATTCATTCAGTTCACGCCTTGGTATTCTGCCGTTATTATTTGCGATTATACAGCCCCCTTCAGACGTAATCCAAATTTTTGTCGAATTAGGCATGGGTCTCCCTTTGCTTATATGCACGTGAATCGGCTCGTCGTTTTCATTTGACCAGAAAAATACACGATAGTTTTTAACTTGAAACAGGTTCGGCAAATTGTATTCCCCCGTTCTCGGCATATTTATATAGTAAATGCGCGTTGCTTTTCAGAAACAATTCAAATTTTTTCATTTCTTTCGGCGAGAATCCCTCTCTTTTTATCCAGCGGTAATCCGGAAGAACGCAGCGCGCCGTATCAAATCCGTTCTCCGTCGGTCTCTCAAAGTGAACCTCGACTTCTCTTATATTATTTCTTTCGATAATATGCGTATGAACTATCTCTGTTCCGTCCGCTAAAATCATATACGGATATATCATAATTTTTACTCCTCCAAATCTATTATTTCCCCAACTTCTTCTGTCTCCTCTATATCTTCCTCAGGCTCGGGCGCGACTCTTATCACCGATTTTATCGACACCCCGTCTCCCGTCCTCATGACTTTTACCCCGCTGCCCGCTCTGTTCGCGAACACTCTTATCCCAGATACCGGAGTTCTTATCATCGTTCCGTCGTCCGTTATTATCATAATGTCGTCGCTCTCGTATACCGATAAAACCCCAACGAGTTCCCCCGTCTTCTCTGTGATTCTGTGACACGCCATGCCTTTGCCGCCCCTGTTGCGCCTTGTGAACTTCTCAAATTCGCAGCGTTTCCCGAATCCGTTTTTCGTCACGGTCATAACGGTCAATATATTATCCCCGACCGTTATTACTTCGTCTTCGTCAGGATTTTCTTCAACTTCTTCTGTTTCTTCCGGTTCGTCAAGATTTTCGTCAGTATCGATTTCGAGAATTTCTTCGTCGCCGTCTGTATCAAGCGGCGCGTAGGGGTCGCCGCGCCCTGCGGTTTCTTCGCCGTCCGTGTCAAGCGGCGCGCCGGGGGCATCGCGCCCCATACCCGGATTTACAGTCACTCCCGCGATATTCGCGCCGTCCGCGAGCCTTAACCCGCGTACTCCTCCCGATGTCCTGCCCATCACCCTTACGGCGCTCTCGTGGATTTTCAAGCCCTGTCCGTTCGTCGCCGCGAGCAGTATTTCGTCGTCGCCGTTCGTCTTTACGACGAACGCGAGCTCATCCCCGTCGTTTAGTTTAATCGCAAGCTTACCGTTTCTGTTTATTTTTGAACAGACAGAAACTTTCATGCGTTTTATTACGCCTTTTTTCGTCACCATGACAAGATAGCCGTTGTCCGTTTCGGGCACGGGAATTATAGTCGAGACTGTCTCGCCCTCGCCCATTTCTAACAGATTCACTATATTCATGCCTTTCGAAGTCCTCGAAGACACCGGGATTTCATAGCATTTTTTCCCGTAGACTTTGCCTTTATTAGTAAACATAAGCATAATATCATGGGAATTTGACGCGAAAAGAGACGTAACTATATCGTCTTCTTTCGTTTTCATCGCCGTTATGCCCTTGCCGCCTCTTCTCTGCGCCTGATAGACGCTCGCGGGCTGACGTTTTATATAACCCGCCTCCGTCATAGAAACAACGCACTCTTCCCGTTCGATTAAATCCTCGAAGAAAATTTCTGTCTCGTTCGGCAAAATCTCTGTTCGTCTGTCGTCTCCGTACCTGCGTTTAATCTCGAGTAAATCAGTCTTGATAATCTGATTAATAGAGTTTCTGTCGGTTTCCGCGAGAATATTGCTAAGCTCTGCGATTAATTTATTTAACCTCTCTAATTCTTCTATAATCTTCTCGATTTCAAGCCCGGATAATCTTCCCAGCGGCAGCTCTACTATCGACTGCCCCTGAACGTCCGAAAACTCGAAGCGTTCTATCAACGCGGCTTTCGCTTCCCCGACCGTCTTGTTCGCCCTGATTATTCTGATTACTTCGTCAATATTATCTATCGCGATTTTCAAACCCTCGTATATATGCGCCCTCTGCTTCGCTTTTTCCAAATCGAATTTTATTCTTCTCGTTATAATCTCGACTTGATGCTCGACATAATAACCGACCATCTGTTTCAGATTTAATATTTTCGGCTCGCCGTTTACCAGAGAGACCATGTTCATCGCGAAAGTATCCTGAAGCTGCGAGAATTTATATAATTGATTTAAAATAACAGTCGG
The DNA here is from genome assembly GCA_009777355.1 of Oscillospiraceae bacterium. Taxonomy (GTDB): domain Bacteria; phylum Bacillota; class Clostridia; order Oscillospirales; family WRJC01; genus WRJC01. The sequence continues at coordinate 19,396 of WRMA01000009.1, forward strand.
ATTCACGTCTCTGCGTAAATCTATAACAATCCGCATACCCGCCCTGCCGCTCTCGTCTCGAATATCAGTAATCCCGTCGATTCTCCTGTCTTTGACTAAATCCGCGATACTCTCCACTAAATTCGCCTTATTCACCTGATAGGGAATCTCCGTCACTATTATTCTGTGGGTTTTTTTATACTCTTCTATATCTGCCTTTGCCCTGACTAAAACCCTGCCTCTTCCCGTCATATAGCCTTCTATTATTCCCGCCGTGCCGTAAATCGTCGCGTTAGTGGGAAAATCAGGACCTTTTATATGCTGCATAAGCTCAAAAATACTAATCTCCGGATTATCTATATACGCAATAACCCCGTCTATGACTTCCCCTAAATTATGCGGCGGTATATTCGTAGCCATAACGACCGCGATACCCATAGAACCGTTGACTAATAAATTAGGGAATCTCGACGGCAGAACGACCGGTTCCTGATGTTTATTATCGAAATTCGGCGCCATATCGACAACATTTTTCTCTATATCAGTAACCATTTCTTCGGCGAGTCTGTTCATTCTCGCCTCCGTATATCTCTGCGCCGCCGCTCCGTCTCCGTCAACGTTCCCGAAGTTCCCCTGCCCGTCAATCAACGGGTAACGCAGCGAAAAAGGCTGCGCCATCCTGACGAGGGAATCGTAAATCGACTGGTCTCCGTGCGGGTGATAATGCCCCATAACGTAACCGACCGTCGTCGCGGATTTTCTGTAAGGCTTGTTATAAGTCAAGCCGTCCTCGTACATGGCGTAAATAATACGCCGGTGAATAGGCTTTAATCCGTCTCTGACGTCGGGCAGAGCCCTCGACGTTATGACCGACATCGCGTATTCCAGAAAAGATTTTTTCATTTCCCTGTCGATTTCAACGTCGACAATCTTTTGGTTTTCGTAACTTGAATCCACTTGTTTGCTTTCTCCTTGTTTTATATTTTTGTTCTGTCCGCCGCGAGCCTGTAAACCTCTTCGTCCGCGCGGGCGGCAATCACTACGATTTTCATCTGTTTATTATCGGTTCTTATCAGTTTATAGACGATGCGAACCCCCATTTTTTAAGCGTAATCTTGCACAATCCGGTTAAGTTAAGCCCGAATTTATTCCCTAACGGCTTGCCGTAACCTCCCTCGCTTTTGGGCAGGGGATTTTCCGAAACTTTTTCTATTGATTTTCTGATTTGCTTTCGCTGCGTAAGATTGAACGCTTTCAAATCTTTTTCAACTTCACAATTATATTTAATATCATACTTCATTCAAATTCGTCCGCCTCCACATCCTCAATATCTTCTTCTGTTATGCCGAATTTTTTCCATAATTTATCATGAGAAATAACGTCGCTCTCTTTCTTCATTCGGCGTTCAGCCATAATAAGCAGACATTCGTCTTCGAGTTCTTCCGGCATATCGTCGAAATATCTGGCGGTCCGTTCTATTTTATTCGCCGGATATAATTTTTTGAGATGTATATACGCCGCGTTTTCATCGATACTGTTATTAAAATTTATCGTTAATGCCATAAATAAACTCTCCCCCGTTTTAATTATTCACTATTAATTATTAATTATTAACTCTCTCCCGCATCGCCTCGACCTCTTCAACCGCTGCGAACTGCGTGCCCGGCTTCGTCACTTTTGCCGCGGACGCCGCCACCGCATATCCCAGCGCGCTTTCGGCAACCCTCGCCCTTCGGACTCCCCCTTCACGGAAGGGGGCTGAAAAATCCCCCGGGAGTCCGAAGTAAACCATACAGAACGCAGCCAGAAACGTATCCCCCGCGCCGGTGAATCCCCTGACTTCGACTTTCGGCGCGTTTTTGTAAAACGCTCCCTCCGATCCGCAGTATAACGCGCCGTATTCTCCCAGCGTGCATAAAACTATTACCCCGGTTTTATTATAAATCTTCTTCGCTTCTTCTTCGATTTCTTCTAGAACTTCGTCAAATCCGGACGGCGCGTCGGGGTCGCCGCGCCCTACAAAATTATTCCCGAGTTCAAATTTTTTTCCCGTATACTGTTCAAGCTCAAACTGATTCGGCTTTATCATATACGGCTTGTTTTTATTTTCCATGCATAGTCTTAACGCTTCCCCGTCGCAGTCCAGAATAAATTTCGTCCTATTATCTTTATCCAAATCTATAATATCCCTGTATATACTCTTCTCTATTCCCGGAGGAACGGAACCTCCCATAAAAAATAAATCGACCCCGTCTGATATTATATTCTTGATTTTATTTAACAAATCCTGTTTTTCGTCAGGATTTATTAAACCTCCCGGTTCGTTAAATTCCGTCGGTTCGCCGTATTTATCTATGACTTTTATATTTAATCTTGTATCGCATTTCGTCTCCGTAAAATCATGTTTGATTTTATACGGCGCTAATAATTTTTTAAATAACTTCCCGTTATTATTCTCTTCCCCTCCTCCGACGAACCCGTATGCGGTCGATTCCGCGCCGAAAATTTTCAGGACGCACGAGACGTTCGTGCCTTTTCCCCCATGGGTTAAAACGGACGGCGAAACCGCTCTGTTAAGTTTACCCGCCCCGACGTTCTCGCAGTAAACCGTCCTGTCGAGCGCGGGATTCAACGTAAGCGTCGCGATTCTCATCTGTAAATCATACTCCCTTTTTGTTTTGTTTATAACTTCAAATACCGTAAATCAAATTCTATATTATCTTTGGTTTTCAAAACGTCGTTTAAATTCTTATCCTCTGTTCTTTTATCTCCGACCCAACATTCCACGATATTTGAATGTTGTTCTATATACCAATGTTCCGTTATTGAACTCGCGGCGTAAAGATATTTGATAAACTCCCTGTCATATAAACCGTTTGATTTAGACCAGACCTCTATTATTAAATCCGGCTTGCCTACTACCCGCGTTTCATTTTTATTTATTAAAAAATCATTGTCTTTTACGAAATGCATATAGTCCGGCGTCACCAATTCTAAATCGTTCAATATTTCTTCCATAAATTCGCTCTTGTTATCTATACTTTTCAAATCGATTAAACTGCATGATTCCGGGTGTTTTTTATTCCCCGTATAAACCAGACTCGCCGATTCGGAAAAATGAATCAGTTCTTTCCTCTCAAATAAACCGTTAATCGACTTCGCCGCGTATTCCAGTAACCGTCTGTGTCTTGCCGTCGAACCCATTTCCATAATATTACTCATAAATTTCCCCCCGTCTGCTTATTTACTCTATATTATCGAAAACGTCGGCGATTTCTATTATTAAATTGTCGCCGAAAACCGACGTTTTAAACGACGTCGTCTCCATTCTCTTTATTTCTTCCTCATCTCCGATTCTCTTTATTTCCGCTATATCGTCCTCGTCGAATATCGTGTAGTTATTATCGAGTATATATTTACCGTCTTTTAAAATATACACTTTTATCGTTTTCCAGTTAGTATCGACTATCCAGTATTCTTTTACCCCGTGTTTCTCATATAAATCTTTCTTCTCGGTCATATCTCTTGTCTGCGTTCTCGGGGATAGAATCTCGACTATTAAATCCGGCGCGCCCTCTATCGCGTTCTTTTTGATTTTAGACGGGTCGCATACGATTTTTAAATCCGGCAGAACTTTATTATCCTCGTCGAATATAACTTTCATATTCTCACCGAATACTTGGCATTTTTTCCCTTTTAAAAAATTCATGAAAATATTCAATATATTGCCAAAAACATAATTGTGGTTCGCCGACGTACCCGCCATTAAATAGATTTTGCCGTTTAAAATTTCCATTCTCGTTTCTCTGATTAATTCTCTCCGCTCAAGTTTTAATACCGACATGATTTTTCCTCTCCTCTATATTCCGAAAATACGCTCTTTAATCTATTCTTCCCGCCGTTAATTCTTCTTCGCTTATCCATACGTTACAATCGGGATTTGTTTCAATATCCGACATCATTTCCAAATCAAATTCGTCCGGTTCGACTTCTTCTATATCGTCCCAGCCGCTTTTTTTATAAACCTTAAAATATTTTATCTGCAATTTCTCTCTCCTCTTTTCTCATAAACCGTAGGGCGCGGCGACCCCGACGCGCCGTGGATTACAACCCAATACCGGCGGTATTTTGCGGCGCGATGCGAATTTACGTTGGTTTTTAACAGCGGCGCGTCGGGGTCGCCGCGCCCTACAAATATCATACGTCAAATATCCAAATTCCCCGCGTATTTCGCGTTCAGCTCGACGAACTCCCGTCTCGGCTCTACTTTATCCCCCATCAATATCGAAAACGTCTCGTCCGCGATTATCGCGTCCTCTATATTCACTTTGAAAATAGTCCTCGTCTCGGGATTCATAGTCGTTTCCCATAACTGGTCTTTATTCATCTCTCCCAAGCCTTTGTATCTCTGTATGTCTATATTTCCTCCCCCGAGTTCGCTCATGTGCCTTTCTCTCTCCTCGTCCGAAAAAGCGTAGCGTTCCTGTCTGCCTTTCGCGATTTTATATAACGGCGGCTGCGCGGCGTATATATGCCCCCCGTCTATTAATTGCTTCATGTGCCTGAAGAAAAAAGTCAACAGCAGAGTTTTTATATGCGCCCCGTCGACGTCCGCGTCGCACATCAATATTATTTTCCCGTAACGCAGCTTCTCTATATTGAAATCCTCGCCTATTCCCGTACCCAAAGCCTGAATAATCGGGATAATCTGCATATTCGCGTAAACTTTATCGAGTCTGCTTTTCTCGACGTTCAAGACTTTACCTCTTAAAGGCAGTATCGCCTGGAACTGCGAATCCCTGCCGTCTTTCGCCGAACCGCCGGCAGAGTTACCCTCGACTAAAAATAATTCCGTCTTACCCGCGTCCCTCTCGTGACAGTCGCTTAATTTACCCGGCAAACTCCCGCTCTCCAGGACAGATTTGCGTCTCGTGAGTTCCCTCGCTTTTCTCGCCGCTTCCCTCGCTCTTGCCGCAAGCATAGACTTCTCCAGTATTATTCTCGCCGCCGCGGGATTCTCTTCAAGATATTCAGATAATTTCTCAACCACGAGATTATAGACAAAGCTTCTGATTTCAGAGTTTCCGAGTTTGACTTTCGTCTGACTCTCGAACTGCGCGTCCTGAAGTTTAACTGAAACAATCGCAGATATACCCTCTCTTACGTCTTCTCCCGACAAATCTTTTTCGTCGCCTTTTAATATATTATATTTCTTCGCGTAATCGTTGAACGCTTTGCTTAACCCCGTCTTAAACCCAATCTCGTGCGTTCCGCCGTCAATCGTGTTCATGTTATTCGCGAAGCTTAATATCGTCTCGTTATACGAATCGTTGTACTGAAAAGCGATTTCCGCAATAGAAGTATCTTTACTCCCGGTGAGATATATAACGTCGCCGTGTAAAACGTCGCCGCGTTTCTGCCTGTTGATTCTCTCGACGAAGCTTTTTATTCCCCCGTCGTAACGCAGAACTTTGCGTCTGGACGAAGAACTGACCACCCCGCCGACTCCGTCGGCACCCCTCCACAGAGGGGAATTTTCCCTCAACTTCTGCGTTTGTTCTCCATGGGAATTTTGCATATCTTCCGGCGTTTCTCCAATTCCCCTCCGTGGAGGGGTGGCAGGCGGCTCGTCCGCCTGACGGGGTGGTCCGTTCTCCTCCCCGTCTTCTTTAACCTCGCCCAAGACCATCTCGTTTATATTTATATTTTCCCTGTCGTCGTAAACTTCTATAGTCAGGCCCGCGTTCAAAAACGCCTGCTCCCTCATTCTGTTCACCACGGTCTGATAGTCAAACTCAACAGATTCGAATATTTCTTTATCGGGCATAAATCTCACGAATAATCCCGATTTATCAGTCGGGCCGATTTGTTCCAGCGCTCTCGCGACGGAACCTTTCTCGAATCTTTCAGTATATTCATAGCCTTCGTAACAGTTTACGATTTCGACCCATTCGCTCAAAGCGTTGACGACGGACGCGCCGACTCCGTGGAGACCTCCCGCGATTTTATAGCCGCCGCCGCCGAATTTTCCCCCCGCGTGCAGAAGACAGAACACGACTTCGACGGTCGGGATTCCAGCCGTCGGGTGAATACCCGCCGGGATTCCCTTGCCGTTATCCTGGACTGACACCGACCCGTCGTTATTCAAGCCTATAATAATTTTATCGCAGCGCCCCGCGAGAGCCTCGTCTATAGCGTTGTCTACAATCTCATAAATCAAATGATGCAGACCTTTCTGCGACGTGTTAGAGATATACATGCCCGGACGTTTCCTGACCGCTTCGAGACCTTCGAGAACCTGAATATCTTCTTCCGTGTATTTACTCTCGTCGACAGTTATATCAGTCTGCGCGTCCGTTATTTCTGTTGTTTCCGCGTTTAAATTTAATTCACTCATCTTAAAAAAACCGTTCCTCCGATTTATTTTTTTATATTTATATATATCGTTTATCCACAGACTGTTATTTTAAACTGTTGATAAACGGTGTTTTTAATTTTTATTGTTATAATCGTCGACGGACATATTAATATCTTTAAGAATCTTACGTATAAGAGTTCTGTCCAAATCTACCGTATGCATGGGAACAACCGTTGTTCTTCCGTCGTTATGTTTATAGAACCGGTGACTTCCCTTTTGGCGTATTCCTATAAATCCGTCTTTCTCTAACAGTCTGCGCATTTGAGAACTCGTAATTATTTTTAATTTACTCATATGCGTATCTCCATTTGCTGTACGCCTATGAATTTATTATATACAGGAATATCTTCCTGAACTTCCAGGCACAATTCTATGACTTCATAAACTTTCTCCAATAATTCAGCCATCGTATCAGCCTGGGTATAACAACTCTTTAACGCGGGCACGGTCGCAATATAAGCGCCATCCTCGCCCTGTTCTATCAACACCGTAAAACTATGCGTCATTTCAAACCCCGCTTTCATAAATATCTTAATTTTAAAATTTATTTTTGTTTATATACCCCGTCGTCTGGGACGAAAAATATATTTTTCGTTCAGTCAAAACGAACGATTTAGGCAGTATGTCCAAACCCTCGATTAAACCGTTCTTCTCCGCAGAACTCAAAAAACTTCTCGTGATTCCCGAAACCGTCGAAGTATCGAGGTCGAACACCCCGATTATATCGCAATCCCTTATTATTTTGTCTTTTTTTATCTGTATGAACATAAAAAATCTACACGAATCTCCCGTTTTCCACTTTTATTATTTTCGATATGTCTATATCTATATCGTTTAACAGTTCGCTGTGGCAGCAGGTGATTATAACCTGTCTCCCCGATAGATTTTTCAGGATAAAATCCTGTCTCCCCCTGTCGAGTTCGGACAATATGTCGTCCAGTAAAAACACAGGATATTCCCCGTGGGAGATTTTAGAAATCTCGCCCTCCGCGAGTTTCAGCGATAAGACCGCCGAACGCTGCTGCCCCTGCGACGCGACGCCTTTCGCGCTTTTCCCGTCGATTTCTATATATATATCGTCTCTCTGCGGCCCGTAAAGCGTACTCCCCGCCGATAACTCTTCTTTTAACGCTCTTTCAAAAACGTTAAGATATATTCCCTCGCATAAATTAAAATCCGAAAAATCGATAATATCTTCGTTATATTTATTTATATTTGAAATATATTCAAGCCTGATTTCTTCCCTGCCGTTCGACAAACCCGAGTAAAATTCCGGAACCGACTCTTTTAGACGCCGCGTATACTCGCCCCTGTATCTCGTTATGACCGCCGAATATTTCGCGTATTTTTTCGTCCATAATTCGAGCTGCGCGAGCTTCGACTGGTTCTCCCCCGTCTGTCTTATATGCTTCAGCAAATAATTTCTCTGGGTTAATATTCTGTTGCAGTCGACTAAATACGACAAATACACCGGCTTAATCTGACTGATTGCCATATCAATAAATTTACGCCTGACTTCAGGCGAACCCTTTACGAGCCCGAGATGGTCCGGGGTAAACAGAACCGCCCTGAAATTGCCGATAAACTCAATCATTTTCTTTATTTCTATATTATCGTAGAAATATTTATTATGATTTTTTTTCTCTCTGTAAAGCTTAATCGCCATACATGAACTATGCCGTTCCCTGTCGAAATCCATTGACAAAAAACAAGCTTCTTCGTCAAACTTAATCGCTTCTAAATTATTTTTCGTCCGGAAACTTTTCCCCTGCGCGAACTGATAGACTGCCTCTACCGCGTTCGTCTTCCCGTTCGCGTTCTCTCCGGTCAGGATATTAATCCCGTCCGAAAACTCTATATCCGCGCTCTCTATATTTCTGTAATTTTTCAGGCTTATATTTTTAATCCGCATAATATATTATATTTATAAAAATTTTTGTTTTTTAATCCCTCATTCTCACCGGCAGGACCAGATACAGAAACTTCGAGTTCTCCACGTCCATACCGTTTATATCCGTTACGTCCGTCTTGTTTTCTTCCCCGTCTTTATTATTATACGGCAGAATAACCATAGATTTCGTCGGACTTTCGAGCTTCAGCAATACTTTTTCTTCCCGTACGGCTTTCAGAGCGTCCAGCAGAAATCTGTGGTTGAACCCGATTTCTATGTCGTTCCCGCTTATTTCTATATCGCACTCGTCGAAGACTTTACCCAGTGAAGTCGCCGAGGAGATTTCGAGCCTGCCGAAATTATCGTTGTTCTCTATATTGATTTCCTCGTTCCTGAAATTCAGTTTCACGAGGGTTTTCTGCTTGTCGTCCGCTAAAACAGACGCTCTCTCGACGCTTTCTATAAGACTCCTCACGTCTATCGCGACGCTCGTCTTGGGGTCGTTTTTAATCGAACGCCTGTAATCCAGAAACTCGCTCTCTATCAATCTCGAGAAAAATATAATATTATCGAAAGAAATTATAACGTGTTTTCTCGTCAGAGCGATTTGCGCGGGCTCTTCTTCGTCGCCGATTAGTTTAAGCAGTTCCGATAGACTGCGTCCGGGTATAATAAAACTCATGCCTTTATTATTATTATCTATAATATTATCGTCTTCTTCCGTTTCTGTATTATCAACACTATTATTATTTCCGGCGTTATTTTCGTCGTCCGAAATAACCCCGTCGAAACTGCGTCTCAGCGCGAGTCTGTTCCCGTCGACGGCGATAATATTAAACCCGTTGTCTCTGATTTCGAACAAAGCGCCGTTTAAAGCGGGTCTCGCGTTATTTATCGCAACGGCAAAATTCGTAGAGACAATCATATTTTTTAGAATTTTTCTGCCGATTTTGAAATTCCTATCGCCTTTAAGCTCGGGCATAAGAGGAAAATTCTCGCCGTCCAGTCCGTGGACGGTAAATTCGCTCCTCGCGCCGCTTATAGTCACGGCGAAACTGCCGTCCGAAGCTATCGTTATATCCCCGTCGGGAAGATTGCGTATAATAGACGAAAATTTAGAGGCGTTTATAATAATCCTCCCTCCCTTTTCGATTTTCAGGTTTTCCCCGGACAAAGTGACCTTTACTCCCTTTTCCAAATCATATCCGCAAATCGTAAGAGTTCCCGCGTCTCTATCGGCGGACAGGAGAAAACCGTCCAGAGCCTGGTTGGTGTTCTTCGAAGACACCGCGTATAGCGCGGGAGTAACCGCCTCGTTCAAAATACTTCTCTGACATATTATTTTCATAAATCAATAAACCTTTCTTTTATTTTTATATATTTATATTTCACGAGTTACACAGTTGACGTATTTACTATCTTTGCCCTCTTTTTTAAAGAGGGTGCCGTCCGCAGACGGCGGGTGTTTAAGCCCCCTTTGTGAAAGGGGGTGGCACGAAGTGACGGGGGATTGCGTTTCCGTACGTGACGTCAAATTTCAAATCCCCCTGCGACTTCGTCGCTTTCCCCCTTTTTAAAAGGGGGCTTTTCCGCAAATTTGAACAACTGTGAAATCCGTGTATTATATTTTCTGCATATTTATATTCCCGTATTGCTTTCACTAACAACCCGCGCTTGTCAACATCTCAAAAGTTTTTTTATAACTGATTGTATTATATATATTAATATATAAATGAGTTTGCAGCAGCAGTCGCAGTAGGGGGTGTTGATATTGTGGAAATATACTCTACTCCACGTATAATCGGGGGGTATAAGCAAATACAGTCTGTGCATAAAGCTGTTTGGTTTCCTGTTGATAATTTGTTAGAATAAAAATCAAAAATTTACTCTGTTGACACTATGTGGATAACTCTGATTTCCAACAACTTATCCACAGTTTCTACATGTTGATATTGTTGACAAGTTGTTATAAACTTTTTGAATATTTTGTGGATAACTTCTTATGCATAAAATGCATAGATTGTATAAATGCATAAAACTCTGCATAAACTTGAATTTACTGTAAGATATACGCGACTTATCCACAATTTTTTTATGTTATCCACAGAAAGTTGTGGATAACCTTTATTCCCCCGATATTTTTTTACACCTTCGCGGCGTTCGTTATGTCCGCGATTTGCGAAGCCAGTCCGTGGTTCGTCTTGATTTCCGTCTCCACCGCGCCGATTGCCGAAAAAATCGTCGAGTGGTCGCGCCCGAAAATCTTGCCGATTGCGGGCAGCGACAAATCCGTTATGCTTCTTATTATATATATCGCCGCGTTTCTCGCGAGCGCGATTTCCTTCGTTCTCTTCCTGCCTTTTAACTCTGCCTGAGGCACTCCGAACGTCTGCGAAGCCGCCGCGAGTATCTTCTCGACCGTTACGTTAATCGGTTCTGTTCCCGATAATATATCGGCTATCGAACTCTTCGCCAGTTCCAGGGTTATGGGCGAGTTGTTCAAATATGCGTAAGCGTTCAATTTTTTTATCGTCCCCTCGATTTGCCTGATATTCGACGCTATATTCTCTCCCAGGAAAAACAAAACGTCGTTGCCGACTGTGATTTGCATATCTTTCGCCTTGCGTTTCAATATGGCGATTCTAAGCTCCAGTTCCGGCGGCTGAATATCGACTATTAACCCCGATTCGAAACGGCTCTTGATTCTGTCTTCCAAAGGATTTAAATCTTTCGGAGGTCTGTCCGACGAGAAAATAATCTGTTTTTCGGCTTCGTAAAGAGTGTTGAACGTATGGAAAATCTCTTCCTGGACGGCTACCTTACCGGTGATAAACTGGATATCGTCTATTAGAAGCATATCGCAGCTCTGATATTTCTCTCTGAACACCTGCGCTTTTTTTCTGTTTCCCTCCGTTATAAAATCTATCAGCTCGTTCGCGAAGTCCACCCCGTTGACGTATAATACTTTCATATGTTTGAACCTTCTGTTATACTCGTTGCAAATCGCGCACAGTAAATGCGTCTTGCCTATGCCCGACGGGCCGTAGATAAAAAACGGGTTGTATTTGACCGCGGGATACTGCGCGACGTTCACGCTCGCTTTATACGCGAACCTGTTAGAGCTTCCCACGACGAAATTATCGAAAGTATATCGAAATCTGAATAATTTACCCGTTTCTTCTTCTTTGATTTCACCGTCGATACTGTTTATTATGCTTGCGATATCGGTCGCGCCCTTACTGCCGGAAGCCGCCGCCGCGCCCGGAGTGGGAGAGCCGCCGCCGTTATTTTCGTCCCAGTCGATTTCGACCCCGTCGAGAAGCAGTCTGCGCTCGTGGGAATCGAGGGTCTCTTTGGTTATTTTAAATTTCTCGGGGCCGTTCTGGGTATGATAGACCCCGAGTTTCAAATCCAGCCCGTACTGCTCTTTTACAGCGTCCGTTAAAAGACTCCTGTATTTATTCTCAATCGTAAGTTTCTGCATATCGGTATTGACCGAGATAAAAATAACGGCGTCGGTCATTCTCAGAACGTTCATGTCCGAGAACCACAGTTCATAGACCGTGGGAGGAAGGGCGGGGTTCTGCGAGACGTTTTTTCTGAGGGTTTCTTTGAGTTTAACGGTAATTTCGTTAAGCGCGTTGAAATCAAACATAATATTTATGAGTCCTCTGTTTTAATATTTTATTGTTTTATATATATAATATATAAATTATATCACAGATTATATAAATTTTCAAGTTAATTTTTAATAATAGAGGTTAAATTTTTAAATTCGCTTGACAATAACAAATAAACGTGATATAATTAGTGTGCAAATGAAAGAAAGAGCGATTGCACGCTCTCTCAGTCAGCCGCGCCGGCCGCTTAAAAGGCGGCGGCTTTGCGAAGTTTAAATTAATTAAACGCCGTTAGCCTTGGTTAGGGGGGCGGCGTTTACTTTTTATCTTTATGATGATATATCTCGCCGGTTCGATAAAATCCGGCAGAAAAATACCAATATGCAAACGAAACGAACCTTTATCATGTAGGGGCGGCCATTGGCCGTCCGTCTGAAAAACGTCAAAACTGCGTTGGTTTTGCGGACGCGCAATGCGCGCCCCTACAATACGCGCCTATCCGGTATCAACGCTGCGTTCCCCGATTTTACGCAGAATCTCCTCGCCGCGCTCGCCTTCGGCAAGCATCGGCTTAAAATTGTTTCTCGAAAAATTCGACGTGACGAATATCGGTATAAGATTTATTTCGCTCTCCGTTATTTCTTCCCCGTATAAAACGAATCTCTGCTGTAATATTACGCTCGTTCTGTTCTCTATATCTGATATGACGTTTCCGTCGAAGATAAAATTTCCCAGCGAATATATTATATATCTGCCGTTATATTCTTCTATTCCCTGAAGTACGTGGGGATGATGGCCGATAACTAAATCCGCGCCGTTGTCAATCGCGAATCTTCCCATCGCGGCCTGACCCGCGCTTGCGATAACCGCGTCCATGCTTCCCCAGTGAAACGAAACGATTTTTAACTCGGCGCCGTTCTCTTCGAGTTCTTCGAGAGCGGCTTTTACCTCGCCCGTTCTGTGTTCGCCGATAAAACCCGCGAACCCGACTTTTACGCCGTTGATTTCTTCGATTAATATTTTATTGTTCCCGAAATAACCAATCCCGGCCGAATCCAACGCCCCGACAGTATCGTCGTAACCCTCCTGCGAATAATCGAACGTATGGTTATTCGCTAAATTTACGGCGTTTATTCCCGCCGCGGTAATTATACCCGTATATTCTGAATAGCCTTTGTAACTGTATTGTCTGTCGAGCCTTAAATCCGGGTCGTCGTTATCGCTTAGAACGCACTCGAGATTCGCTATGGTATAATCGCTTTCTTCTATAAAAATATGCCGTATATTCTCGCAGAAATATTCAGGCCCGTATAAATCGTAATATTCGTAAAAAGAAAAAGAATAAGGCTTGATATAATTGCTCGCGAGGGTAAAATCGCCGACCGCGCTTATTGTAATCTCCCTCGGGTGTTTTTTCTTGAGATATATAACGGGTTCGGGTTCTGTTTCGGGGTTTGACTCGGGTTCAAACGTTGTCGTAGGGCGCGTCGACCCCGACGCGCCGCCTGATTTAATCCTATTATACGGCGCGTCAGGGTCGCCGCGCCCTACGATTGCAACGCGGGTTTGCGGCGCGTAAATCCTATTATACGGCGCGTCGGGGTCGCCGCGCCCTACGATTGCAACGCGGGTTTGCGGCATATAAAAAAACACGCACGCCGACGCGAACAGAAAACATATAAAATATTTAAAAATAATTTTCATAATAAAATATAATTATTAATTATTAATTGTTATTTATTAATTATAATATATATTATGCGTGTCTTTAATGAATATAATAATATAAATATATGAAAATTCTGAAAAATATTAATAGCAGAATAAACGAAAAAACAGCCGTCGCTCTCGGGAATTTCGACGGTTTTCACGTCGGGCATATGAAATTAATAGAAGAAATAAAAAAATACGCGGCCGATAATAATCTTGCGTCTTGCGTCTGGACGTTTTCACAGCACAGCGCGAATATATTAAACGAAAACGACGATTATATCAAATATATAACGTCCCAGGAAGAAAAAATCGGGATTTTAAACGAAAATAATATAGATTATCTCGTTTTCGCCGATTTTAATTCGGTTAGATTTTTAACTCCCGGTGAATTTATTGAAAATATAATCGCGGATTATTTGAACGCGGAGTTTACGGTCTGCGGTTTCGATTACAGATTCGGCAGAAACAAAGAGGGTAACGCTGAATTTTTAGAAGAAAATCTATCCCGGAAAAACATAAAGACTTCCGTAATCCCTCCGGTAATATGCGATAATTTAACGGTTTCGTCGTCTCTAATCAGGGAATTTATACAAAGCGGGGATATGAGAAGAACGAAAAAATTCCTCGGACGTTTATTCTCGATTAATTTCCCGGTTATTTACGGCAGACAAATCGGCAGACAAATCGGCGCGCCGACGATAAACCAGATTTTCCCCCCGGGACATATAATCCCCGCGCCCGGGGTTTACGTCAGCTTATGCGAAGTAGATAAAAAAACATATAAAGGCGTAACGAATATAGGCGTCCGTCCGACAATAAATAATAATAATAAAATTATCGCCGAAACGCATATCATAGATTTTGCCGGCGATTTATACGGCGAGAAAATAAAAGTAAGCTTCGGGGAAAAAATCAGGGACGAAATCAAATTCGCGGATTTATCAAATTTACGTGAGCAAATCCGAAAAGATATAGAAACCGCGAGGGGATATTAAAAAACCCCCGCGATAACAGTAATCGTCATACACAAAATAATCCCGGTAACAGTCGGGATTATTATCGAAACGAGAGTCCATTTTAAACTCTTCGTTTCTTTTTTTATTGTCAGACAGGTCGTTCCGCAGGGAAAATGAAACAGGGTGAATATAATAACGCATATCGCGGTAATTATATTCCAGCCGTTGTTTACTAAAATTATTTTAAGCTCTGATAAACTCCCGAAATCAATAAGCGACGCTTCGGACATATAACTCATTAATATTATGGGAATAACGATTTCGTTCGCGGGAAATCCCAGAATAAAGGCGAGGAGTATAACCCCGTCGAAACTCATGAGACGCGCGAAAGGTTCGAGAAAATTTGAAATATGCGAGAGCAGATTTATATTATTTATATTCGCGTTCGCGAGAATCCATATAATAATTCCCGCGGGCGCGGCGATTATTACGGCTCTTCCCAAAACGAAAAGAGTCCTGTCGAAAACCGAACGGACTATAATATTTATGATTTGCGGCCGTCTGAACGGCGGCATTTCGAGTATAAACGACGACGGGAACCCTCTTAATATTGTCAGGGAGAGTAATTTAGATATAATAAAAGTCATGACTATACTGAAAATAATAAACAGAGTAAGAAAAAACGCGGATATAAACGAATTTAACCCGGGGTTAAAATTATTCGTGAAAAATATCGCCGCGACGGATATTAGAATAGGGAATCTGCCGTTGCACGGAATAAAATTATTCGTGAGAACCGCAATCAGGCGTTCTCTGGGAGAATCGATAATCCTGCAGCCGGTAACTCCGCATACGTTGCAGCCGAAAGCCATACACATAGTCAGCGCCTGTTTACCGTGGGCGTTCGATTTTCTGAAGAAGTTATCGAGGTTAAACGCGGCCCGGGGAAGATAGCCCAAGTCTTCGAGAAGCGTAAAAAGAGGGAAGAAAATGGACATGGGTATCGTTAAGAAAAACCTCTATTCTCGAAAAGCCCGATTTCATGCGGGTTAAAAAAGCCGTGTTTCATCTACCCCCAGCCAGATTAATAACGGCAACCATTATACGGCAGGTTTTATGAGGAATTGTTTTAGCATTGGGGTCATATTCGCATATCATACTAATATAATTTATTAAAATATTATTAG
Source organism: Oscillospiraceae bacterium (assembly GCA_009777355.1). Lineage (GTDB taxonomy): Bacteria > Bacillota > Clostridia > Oscillospirales > WRJC01 > WRJC01. The sequence goes on from WRMA01000009.1 coordinate 35,160, forward strand.
TGTGGTGTAACTTATGAATGATGAAAAAAAGAAAGCAGATTTACCAAAAGAAGTTCAAATACAAATGATGAAGTTCTTCCTTAAAACCTCAATCCCTAAAAGCATTAAAAACAAAAACAAGCCTCTTTCTGAAAAATCAGAATCAGAAGGAGAGAAAGCACAATGAGAACAGGAATCTATGTTAGGGTGTCAACAGAGGAGCAGGCACAAGAGGGCTATTCAATTCGGGCGCAACAGGAAAAATTGGCAGACTATGCACGTTTAAAAGATTGGTCGGTCTATAAGGTTTACTGCGATGAGGGTATCAGCGGAAAAAATGTAACGGAACGCCCCGCAGTTAATGAAATGATAGACGACATTGAAAAAGGTAGAATTAATAATGTTTTAATATTTAAAATAGACAGGCTCACAAGAAGTATAACAGACCTTGTGAATTTTATTGAATTGTTTAACGAGTATGATTGTTGCTTTAATTCGTTCAGCGAAAATATAGACACGCATACGGCAACAGGCAGAATGTTTATAAAATTCATGGGTATTATTGCCGAATTTGAACGCGAGAATATATCCGAGCGCTCAAAACTTGGGTTTGAACGGAAAGTAAAAGAGGGTTATACTTTAGCAACCAGAACGGCAAGTTATGGATATGATAGAACACCGGGCAACAAGGTACAGCAAATCAATAAATATGAGGCGCAAATTGTGCTTGAAGTGTTTGACATGTTCGTAAATAAAAATATGGCGTACCTTGAAATAGCACAAAATTTAAACGAACGCAATATAAAAACTAAAGAGAAAGGGAAATGGCACTCGCGGTCAATTAAAAACATGCTCACTAATTGTAATCATGTTGGCAATGTTAGATATGCAACTAAAGACGAAAAAAGGAATTTTGAAGTTGAGGGCGTTCATGAGGCTATCGTTTCTAAAGAACTATACGAAGAAACGCAAGATTTGATTGAGAAAATAGCAGTCAAAAGTTATACGAAACGCCCAAAAGAAGAACATTATTATTCGGGTGTTTTGATATGTGATAAATGCGAGGGTAAACTTGTAACTCATGGGGATTATAAAGTTTTGGAAAACGGCGAAAGGGTAATAAAAGGTGGGTATCGTTGCAGTAATTATTTACGCAAAACATGCAATGCAAGCAATGTATCACATAAAAATGCTGATTTAGCTTTTTCAGCTTATATCAATGACATTCCCGACTTTAACGCTATTGATGATGTGCAGATACAAGAAAAGGAAAACGAACAAAAAAGAGCCATTGAGGCGATAGCAGAGTTAAATAAAAAGTTAGATAAATTTGAAGAAAGAGAAAAGGAGATATTAAATTTATACATAGCCCACACCATTAACTTTGAGAAGTATAACAAAATGCAGAATTCCATCAATGACGAAAAGGAGCATATTTTAGTAGAATTAGAACGGCTTGAAAATACTGAAAGCGAAGATGTCGAAGTTGCCAAAAAGGACATAATTAAAAACCTAAAAGAAAATTGGGATTTGCTTGACAAGCTACAAAGACGGCAGTTTTTAATTAAATGCGTGGATAATATCCGCATAGTGAATGAAGTGCCAGAGGGTAAAAAGAAAGGCATAACAACAGTTACGGATATACAATTTAATAATCCATTGGAAAGGAGTAAAAGGAAAAGTATTAAAACTGCTTTATTAAGGTGAAATTCCGCCCGCCCCCCTTTTGCCCTTGCTTCCCGAATGAGTTCTCGCTTGAATAACGCCGAACACGAAAAAATCAGTCCGTCAACGGTCGCGAAGCGTTCATTTTAACCTTGACGGACTGGTTTTTTTGTGTT
>WRMA01000010.1 GCA_009777355.1 Oscillospiraceae bacterium
CGGTCACGGGGAGGCGGCGTATTCGCCGCTGCAGAAAGGCGAATATAATAATAGTTCCGTTGAAAAATACGAATATAATCCGGATAAGGCAAAGGCCGAAATAGAAGCCCTCGGCTGGACAATCGGCTCGGACGGGTATTATCAGAAGGACGGCGTTCAGCTCGCTTTCGCGGTTTCCGTACGTTCGTCCGACCCGGTACGGGTAGACATGGCTAATATATGCGTCCAGAATTTTCAGGATATCGGAGTAAACGCGTCCGTCGAGATTGTCTCCCGTACCGACTGGGTCGGGCAGCGGGCGTTTCTAATCGGCTGGGGCAGCCCGTACGACCCCGACGACCACACTTATAAAGTTTTCGGGACGAACGGCGGCGCAAATTACAGCGGGTATTCGAACCGGCGCGTCGACGAATTACTGACGCAGGGGCGTTCGTTTATTAATAAATCAGAGAGAAAAGTATTTTACGACGAGTTTCAGAAAGAATTGGCGGACGACCCGGCGTACACGTTTATCGCCTATATAGACGCGTTATACGCGGCGAAGAAAGGATTGACGGGTATATCTGCCGATACTGTTCTGGGTCATCACGGGGTCGGTATATTCCGGAATATATGGGAATGGGAATGGGAGCAGAAATAACAGAAACAGAAAAAAAACCTGAAAAAATTATCAATATTGAAAACTTACGCGTAACTTTTCAATGCGGAAAAGAAGCGGTTCGCGGGGTTAGCTTCGAGTTGTACCCGGGAGAACTGCTCGCGTTAGTCGGGGAATCCGGGAGCGGCAAGACTGCGTTATGCCGTTCTTTGCTCGGACTGTCGCCGGACGGGGCGAAGATTACGTTCGACGTTTTGGAACGTCCCGCCTTGAATAAAATGTCGCTCATAATGCAGGACGCTATGACTTCCCTTGACCCGGCTATGCCCGTAGGCAAGCAAATAACGGAAGGTAATAAAATTTACCGTCCGAATCCCGAAGAACTTCTCTCCAGGGTCGGGATAGATAACCCGAATATCCGCAAACGTCAGTATCCGGGGGAGTTTTCGGGAGGTATGCGTCAGCGCGCGGCCGCCGCGGTCGCTCTCGCTATGCGTCCGGAAGCGATATTCGCGGACGAGCCTACCACTTCTCTGGACGCCGATATAAGAATTAAAATCATGGAGTTAATAAGTAAAATACGGACGGACGGCGCCGCCGTCTTGTTTGTAACGCATGATTTGAGTCTTGTAAAAAACTTTGCGGACAGGGTCATGATTATGAAGGACGGCAAAATTATCGAGAAAGGCGAAACCGCTGAAATTTTCGCAAACCCGCGGGAGGAATACTCGAAAGAACTGATTAGACACTCGTCCGAATCATATAAATTCCGTAAAGAAACGACTGGAAAACATTCGGATACTAAACTTATAGAAATAAAAAAACTCAGCAAGTATTATCCGTTGGGGTACGGACGTTTAAACTGCGTTTTTAAAGACGTTGACTTTGATATTTACGAGGGAGAGACGACGGGTCTCTGCGGCGCTTCGGGCATTGGGAAATCGACGCTTGCGAGGTGTATCGCGGGACTGGAAAAGCCGTCCGGAGGAGAGCGTTACGCAAAGGACGGGCTTAGTATACAGATGATTTTCCAGGACTGTTCTTCGGCTTTTAATCCGCGTATGACCGTAGGGCAGATTATTGCCGAGCCCGTTTATCTGGCAGATAAACAAAGGCCGCCGCGCGAAGCCATACTTGAGCTTATGGGAAACTGCGGGCTTGAGCCGGAGCTCATTAACCGGCGTTCGCGCGAGTTATCGGGAGGACAGCGGCAGAGGGTCGCGATTGCCCGAGCCGTCGCGGCAAAACCCGGCCTGATAATTGCGGACGAGCCGTTTTCGTCTCTCGACGTTATCGCCTGCGGTAAAATTATACGTCTGTTGAAACGGCTGAAAGAAGAACATAACCTGACTATGCTGCTGATTTCGCACGATTTAAATCTTCTTGAGAATATCAGCGGCAGAATTATCCGTATGAGTTAATATTAATTATATTTATTCAGCATAAACGGCTTGATATAATATTCGCGGCTTATCATCTCGCCGTTGTCTCTGTCCGAGAAAATTCTCACGGTCAGAATATATTCGGTTGATATTTCCGTTAAATCGGGGGAATAATTAATTTTAACGCTTTTGTTTTTATAGAACGCCTTTGACAGAACAGGTTCGCCGTTTTTCGTCAGTATGCCGTCCGGGTTTACGTCAAAAGATAATAAACCCGGTAAATCATGCGCGCCGCTTATTATAAAATTAGCGACAGTATCGAGAATATTATTCAACTCCGCGAGTTCGTTTGATTTCGCAAATACGCCCATAACCGGTATAACGACGGCGGTTGCGGCGATTACGAGAATGACGAAAACGACCAGACCCGCCGTAAGTTCTGTCAAAGACGCGCCTTTTTTTGATTTTAGAATTTTGATTATAATTATAAATACGCCTCCTGATTTCCGTTTAATCCGGAACAAACGCGGTAATATAAGCGTCGTTCAATATTATCTTGTGCGACGCCGATATATCTTTGCTTTCGGATTTAAAATTTATCGTCGTTCTTATTTCTGTTTCCGCCGGATAATTACCCCGTATTATATTATTTATATAATCCTGATTATCTTTTGCGCCGTCTAACGCGCTTCGCGTCATTGCGAACGAAACGTTTATAATTGCCGCTATAGTGAGCAGAAGAAGCGACAGCAGAAGAAGCGCGGCGATACTCTCCGCAAGGGTTTCGCCTTTTTTATTCAATAATAAATTTATTATTCTACTCCGTTTTTTCATATCCCGTCAGCTCCCATTTTCCGTAACCGGTAATATTCCCGTCTGTTAATTTACCGCCCGTATATTCGTAAAACGCCCTTGATTTTACCGTTCCTCCGTTTCCGGATTTTATTTTTATTTCCAGGGTAACGGCCATGTTCGCGGTTATATACGCCGTCTCGGGGATTCCCGGCGCTTCGCCCTCTTCCGGAACCGCCGGATATATCCGGACGTCCGGTTCAGGGAAGAAATCAAGCGTTATATTAATTTCGCCGAACCCGTCCGAATTAAAATTTTCGATTTGCATTTCCAGTTCTATCTGAAAATTATCAAGATTCAACCCCGGGGTTTTTTCCGCGTTATACAACGCTTTCACTATTTGCGCCGATAAAAAATCCGGGTTTGCGGGGTCGCTTTGCAGACTGTACATAATATTTCCGTGAATCGAATCTTCGAGAATCAAAGTTTTACTGCGTATATTCTGTCTTACGGGCGCGTTCAAATTCGCGCTTGCCGCAGTCAGGACAGATACTGCGGCAAACAAAAGCAGCATTGTAATGCCCAGGACATACATCAGAGACGCGCCGCTCTCGTCTTTTATTATTTTTATTATTCTGATTATATTTTTTCCCGTTGTCATCAGCCTTCTTCTCCTCCGTCCCCGCCGTTTTGAGGTTTTACGATAATTTTTATTTCTATAATATCAGAATCGAGATTAAATTTAAGCTGGGAACCCGACTTTTCAGCCGTAAGCAGAATCTTATATCTGATAATATATTCTCTTTCTTCGCCGATTATATCTGTGATTCCCGGAGTTAAAGTAAACTCCAGTCTGCCGCTGCCTTTGTTGATAACCGCGCCGTAATCGTCGTTTGTTATACTGTCCGTAAGCTCGTATTCTCCGGAATCGCCGTCTGTAAATTTTACCAGGAAAATCTCGGGAGTTACGTTGTAGTCGTCGTGGGCGAGTCTTTCGCCGGAACTGAAATTGACGGTTCTCGTTATATCGAGCATATGCGTATCGGCCGTTTCGATAATAAACGTAAAATCTTCGTCCGTAAGATTATCGGCCGTTTTAACCGGTATTCCCGCGACGGGCTGGGGGAACGCAAGAGAGACATAAATGGGCTGACCCGGAGATACCGACTCTATCCCGGTTTCGTACCTGTAATCGGAACTCATGCTTAAATACGAGACTCCGTAGCCTTTGCCGGTATATTCCAGTCTGTATTTAATCTCGCGTTCTCTTTCGTCAGGGCTCAAATTCACGTTATGCGCGACTATGCGCGAAGAACCGTCGCCGAAAGTATCGATAACGAAAACGCTTGAATCAAGACTGTCTTTATCGGCAATCCTGAAATCGCCTGAAATCCATTCCGTGACGAGACCTCTTGTATTAACCGCTCCCTGCTCGTAAACGTTTTCGGCTTTAAGGGTTATCTCAAACAAATTATGACCTAGTTCTTCGACTGTTTTGGTAAGTTTCACCGGATTTATATATACCTGAACCGGTTCGGGTCCGGATGCGTTTCTGTATTCGTGAGACAGGGCCGCCAGTTTCATTCCGCTTTCCTGCGAGTAACTGACCGAAGTCTGATTTTTGAAATAATACAGCAGGGTCGTCGTTTTATTCGGGTCGTCTTTTACTTCGGTTAGGACTTCTATCTGAAAAGTTATTTTGATTTCTTCGTTCGTTTCTAATTTTAACCCGCCGGGATTAAATTTCAGAACGCCGCCGTTCTCGTCGAATACGGCGGTATCTTCACTATCCAGGCCGTTAATTTTTACGTTGCCTATATATTTTATATATTCGTCGAAAGGCTTGATTTGATTGGTTATTAAAATATTTTCAGCGGTTATCTCACCGTAATTTATGACGTTTATCTCAACCGTCAGGACAGAACCGGGCAGGGTGAACATTACGTCCGATTCGCCGTTTTCGTCTTTGATATAAGAGTTTACGGAGAGAAACGCGGGAGATAGAAACGAAACGCCGTCAAGATAGTTTGAAGTGGTCGTCCTTTCGGTTTCTCTCGACCGGAAAGCAAACTCCGTGTTAAACTGTCCGTCGGGGACTTCATATATTCCGTAATAGTGTTTCCAGCCGTATTCGACTCCCCAGTAACCGATAATCCTGCCGTCTGCCTTTGCGTCTGCCGACAGTAACTGCCGTATTTCGCCGACGCCCGTATCCGGAATACCCGTTATAATAACGGGAGACCAGAACGTTATGCCGTAACCAGAGTCCGCAATCCAGACGTCGTACAGATACGGCTTATTATCTGCGGGCCAGTCCGGGTCTTCTGAAAATCTATCCCTGTAGTAACTTAAATCTTCGCCGTCAGTATAAACAGTTTCCAAATCCTCGTATCTGACGGTATTCCATGCGTCCGGATTCCAGTCCGGATTTTGGCTTCCGCCCTGATTCGATACGGACGAAGCCGGGCTGATTCTTCTTGGAGAGCGGCACGGACGAATCAGGGTAAGCGAATCCCCCGGCTGAAGTCCGGGGCTGTCTATGTCTATACCGGTCAGATAGAAATTCATTCTGTCGCCGGACACAGCCTCGCGTTTCGTACTGTTGAGCGTTCCCGTCCTTAATCTTGACGCGTGATAAAAAGAATATATGAACTGAGTTTCGGGAGTCGTCGGGCAGACCTGATAAAGCGTTCCTGGTATTTCGGCGTTCAACTCGGCGTATCTGTAATCAGAATCATTAATATTATACGGAAGAGGCGCGTAATTTCCTTTGTAATCAGAATACATAAAATCGTTAAGATAATTATTATGCTCGTCCGTCCACCATTGCCCGGCCGACGGATTCCACCAGCCGTTCGCGTCGTATCCCGGGTCGTTCAGCGGCATTTGCAGTTCGACCCAATTTACGCTTTCTCTCTGATAAGCGTCCAGACCGTTCAAATCGGGATTTACCGGACGGGTATTCCAGCCCGTAATATAATCCTGATTCACAAAATGGCGGGTCGGGGAATACGGATTGGGCGTAAGGGTCGTAAGATTTGTCAAAGCCGCGCCCGTTCCCGTTACGGCGTCCGGTATTTCCATGTAAGAAACGTCGGAAAAATCGCCGTTTTTAAATTCCACGCTCGCCGCCCTGTTCGCGTTGGGCTCTGTAAAATCCCATGCGCTTCTGTCAGCCTGTTCTGGTCTGGGAGGGCTGTCAGTAACGGTCCATTCGAGAGGTCTGCCCATGTTTTTTATAAAAAGATACGGATAGTCTGAATTTTGTTCCCATTCTGTCTTGTCTATTTTATAATAGAAATCCAGCCAGTCCATTTCAAGAAATTCCGTGTTCAGCCCGACTCCCCCGCCGGCGGCTTTTTTGCCGCCTGTTTCCAGATTATAACCCGAGTTAATCCATGACTGCCGCTTATCCGTCGAATATCTGTGTCCCGACAGGAAGAAAGACGACGGCCCGCCGTTTATAATATTGACGGTCGCGGGTTCGCCTTTTCTTACTATGGGATAAAATTCTCCCGTGTTTTCGTTTACGGGCGCGGGGGCGAGATAAAACGCGCGAGAGACTATACCCGCGTTGTTTCCGGCGATACCGCCGCCGTTTTCAGACACCGGAATATTATTGTGATTATTTACCGAGAGAAAATAAACGTCGCTGATTATGCCCGTATTATTCCCCGCGACACCTCCTACGTTATTATTTAAGTTAATTCCACCGTTAATTTCCGACTGCTCTACGCTTACCCGCCTGATAATTCCGGAGTTTGTCCCCGCTATACCCCCGACGTTATTATTGCCGTTTATCTCTGATTTTTCAAGGGTTAAACTGTGTATTTCCCCTCTGTTATACGCAAATAAACCGGTATTATTATTATCCCCGCCGTTAATAACTACTCCGCTTATAATATTTCCGCCGCCGTTATATTCCCCTGTGAAATCCGAGTTAATAACCGCGGCGTTAAAAATCATCGCTTCGCCGTTGCTTAAATCCTCTAATTCCCCCAGTTCTTTTCTGTACAGTTTAAAATCCGCGTTTAACTGCTGCGTATAATTATCCGCCGGGAATTTGCTTATATTCGCGATATGTCTGGGAGAACGTATAAGCCCGTATTCTTCCGGGGCAAAATTAGGGTTGAAATCGAGAGATTCACCGAGAGTTTCAATAAAACCGTTGGGTATATATAAATATCCTTTTCCATCGCTTATCTCAACGTCAAATTCCGCGCCGTATATTTCAGTTATATATTCGCCGTCCTCGCTATGCGAAAACTCTATTCCGTAACCGTCGTGTACGACTAATTTATTATCGGGAAGAACTTCGCCGCTTAATAAATATCTATATATTTCCGGTTCTTCTCCTGCGTATATTTCATAATAAAATAAATTTTCGACAGAAATATTCTCCGGTTCTATATTTTTGACGACGGGCCAGCTTTCTGGGGTCTGTATACCGGAGTAAAACGGGTAGGGATATATTTTATTATCGGGATTTAATATTTCTTCTGTGTCAAGTTCCGCGTAATACGTCCAGTCTAATCCCGGATTATACTGCAAAATCCCGTCCGTTCCAACGCCTTGGCTCAATATTTCGTTCGGCGTTTCAAGATTATATTCTTTGATTTGTTCCGGGATTATTCCTTCTCCCGAAAGATAATAAGTATCCGTTAATATCCCGCCGGGCAATATTTCTCCCGCTATAGGATTTATTATATTTATCTCTTTGTTTTTCGGGGAAACGGCGAGAAACAAAGCTTTATCAGTAACGCCGCCGTTTTGTCCGGTTATCCCGCCGGCGTTATTGTCGCTTATAACGCGAATATAATTATCCGGGGAAACAAACGTCGCGTTTGCGATAGTTCCGCCGTTTAAATTTACCCCTACAATTCCGCCCGCATTTGATTTAGCGTATATTTGCCGGTTTTCCGTTCCCGGATTTTCTGTGAAGCTTACGTAAATATTCGTTATTGCGCCGTCGTTTATTCCGGCGACTGAGCCCGCGTTTATTCCTCCTTTAATTTCCGGATTTATCAGCGTAAGATTTCTAACGCTTCCGGTATTTAAAATATTACCGAACAGACCGGCGTTTTCAGTTCCGGGAGCGTTGATTTTAATATTCTCGATATTTTTACCGTTGCCGTTATATTCGCCTCTGAAATTATCGACCGGCTTAAAATTCGCGACCCCGTTATATTCAAGACTCATATTAATATTTTCGGTCTGGATATAAATTTTATCGTCCGTCTGATTTGATATACGGCGTATATTATTTAAGTGCCTCGCGGATTTGATTTCGAAATTATTTTCGGGTCTGTTCGGGTTATAGTAAAAATGCGTGTTAGCGGTAGAGAGGGAATTAAAGGACGCGCCGTCTGATTTCGTTACTTTCGCTTTTATATTTACGGGTTCTGCAGCGCCGCTTATATTATTATTAATAAGAGGAGTATTAACGATATCCGCTCCGTCCGGGATTTCGTCGAGAATCCAGATATATCTTTTATATAATCCGCCCGCGTAAACGCCGGGGATTAAATCGCCGATTTTTACGGGAGCTGTAATTTGAACCCCGTTTGCGGCGTTTATAATTTCGAAAATATACTCCTCTCCGTTTGCGATATTCTCTTCAGACAGTAAAAACTCCGCGTAAAGTATATTGACTTTACCGTTGAGATTTTTGTCGAAGCCGTCGTAAATATACGCCGCCTCGGGAATATTCGCGGCAAACGCCGCGCCCGCCGGGTTCGCGCCGTAATATCCCTGTTTTCTTTTTGAGGCGTGAGTATAATTATCAAATCCGCGTCCTCCCGTAACGTTGTTTATATTATCGCCGTTCTCCGGGGTATTATAATAACTAAACTCCGACTGCCCCGCGTCTCCGTAAAAAACAGACAAGACGACGCCCGTCCTGATATTATACTCCATCAGGAGCGCGCCGTTTAATATCGCTTTGTCTAATATAATTTCATCCAGTAAATTATAAAACGCATCCGTTAAATCGTCTCCGCCCAGCTCGTATCCGCCGGGCTTGCTTATATAATAAATATAGTCGGCGTTATCAGGATTATCTTCCGGAATTTTAATAAACCCGGGAAGTTTCGTGTTGTCATCGTGATATTTTGTAAGCGTCTCTTTTAAATTTCTGTCCGTTACGCTTCGAATAAGCCGGTCCTGAGCGGCGAGATACAGGGTTCTCGCTATATTCATGCGGCCGGTCTGTCTGCCGTGTTCGATATATCCGAGCATCGACGGAACCGACGCGGCGGCCAGAACCCCGAGAACAAACATAACGGCTATGACCTCAATCAGGGTAAACGCGGCCCTGCTTTTTATTTTGTCTATTAATTTCCCCCGCATAAATATTTCACACTCCAAAAAATCCGGAAAAGTCCATTACGGTAAATTCAAAGCTTACGGTTATATTAGAAATATTAGACGAATAAAACTCATAATCCGATTCCGGCCGGACTGAAAGAGACAGCCGGCTTATTTTTATATTGTCTGTTTGACCCAGAACAGATATAAGATTTCTGACCGAATTATAATCTCCGTTAAGCGACGCCGTTACTTCCACTTCATAAAAAGCGCCGGTATCTTCGTCTGCCGGACGTTTTTGAGGTGAAACCGACAGGGACAATATAGAATTGAAGCCGCTTTCTCTGCACAATTCAGTTAAAATACCCGATATTTTTTCGTTAGATATATTTACCGGATAACTGATATTTATAATATTGAATTTTTCTTCGGCTTTCATGCGGCTTAAAATTATGCCGGGTTCGTTGTCCAGTTTGATTTCCGTCCGGCGCATTTCCATAGCCAGCGCATCATATTCTTCGGACAGGACGCCGGTTAGATTATACATCGGAAATATAATAAACTGCATTGTAATATACGCCGTAACCGTTACCGCCGCCGTAAAAATCAGGACTCTTTCCCGTTTGCTTAACCTCATTGACTTTATACCTCTACGTCTATATTAAAATTATAATATATTATGCCGTCGCTCCCGGCGCCGAAGCTGTAGCCGGTATACAAAACCGATTCGACGAGCCCGCTCGCTTTGAGTTTTTCCGCGTAGTCCGAAGAATCCAGTTCGCTTACGCTCCTCGCGGCAATTCTTATAATGCCGGCAGACTCGTCGAACTCTATTCTTGAAACCGTTATTTTTTCTCCGTCCGCGTTAAAAATCAAATCCAGAATTTCGTTCGTGATTTCCGGCAGTTTATTTCCCGCCTCTTTTTTTTGATTCAGCTGTATTTCTATATCAGAATATTTCGCCGTCCGGTTCATAATCTCGTCGAGCTCGGCTGATTTTACGGATACGTCCGCTATATCTCCTTTTATTTTTTCAATATTTCCGGTAAGTTCGTATATTTGCGAAGCGAAATAAACGACCGTTCCCGCGAGCAGCGTCACGATTGCGAGGAAGGCGGCGATTTCCGGCCTTCTCGGCCTTGTAAGTTCTTTGAATTGATTAAGCGTTTTAATACTTTGTATTAAATCGATTCCGTCCGGGGAAGAAACGAGATGAATATTAAGATACGCGAAGAGCGCCTCGGGAAGAGCTTCCGGGTTTTCGGGGTCTTTTCCCGTCGTTTCAATCTCCGTTATTTCAATTTCCTTATGCCGGTTGAGAGAGTTGATTATATCTGTATCGCCTTTTTCCAATCCCAGATAGCAGACGCGGGTTATATCGCTGATTTTCTCCGATTTCGCAAACCGTACAAGCCCGGATAAATTATTCGCTATATCGTTTAAAAACGATTCTTTATTTTCGCCGTTAAGCCTGACTCTCGACATAAAGACGTTTACCCCGTTTTCAAATATAGCGGACAGCATAGTTAAAGCGTCTATTACATTTATTACGAGAGTTTCGTTCTGAAATTCCAGCTTTGATTCTATATAGCTCATGACCGTCTGCGCGCCTATATGAACGGACTTTAATTTTATTCCGGCGTTTCTAAAAACCGATATATATTCTTCGGCCTGGTTTCTGTCCGCGGCGCACGATAATATTTCAGCCTCGTTATTTTTCCCTTTGACAATACTGTAATCGAGAAGAAGCTCTCTAAAATTATCCGCCGCGTCTGAAAATTCGTCTTTTATAAGTCTGTAATACTGCCGCCGTTTGAGTTTTGGCGCGGGGAATTTCTTAACCGAAACGGAACCGCCGTCTATAACGAGCGACGTATTTCTGAAAAGCCCCGGGTTTTCGCGCCGCATAGAATCCAGACATTGCGTCAGGACTCCGCCGTCCGTTATTACGCCGTCGGCCATAACGCCTTCGGGCAGATAATAAACCTTATATTTATTTATTTTAAAGCTTCTGCCGGATTTAGTATAGCCTATCGCTTCGATTCTTTCCGGCGATATATAAACCGACGATTTCATAATTTTCTATATCCTCAAAATATCGATTATTTTTATTTTTATTGCGCTATATTATTATACAAATCAAATACGGGCAGCATAACGGACAGCATAATAAAACAAATAATAGCCGCCATAGACACTATAAGAAGGGGTTCGAGAAGCCGCGTCATTCCCTCGGCCGCCGTTTCGGCTTCGTAATCGAGGCTTTCCGCCGCCGATATAAGCATACCGTCGAGATTGCCCGATTCCTCGCCTATTAAAACGTACGCCGCGAGTTTTTTGTCGAACCCCGATATTTTTCCGGCCGCTTCCGATAATAATTCCCCGTTCCTTACGTTTTCTATTAAGCCGTTAAGCTGTTCCCGTATAAACTTATTGCCGATTACGGACGCGCTTATTTCAAGGGAGTCTATAATCGATACCCCGCCCGAGTAAAGCGACGAGAGGGTCCTCGCGAATCTTGCCGTATAAATAGTTTTCAGTAATCTCCCGAACAATATAAACTTTAATTTTTTCTTATCGTACCAAAGGGAGACTTTATAAATCCCCGATAAATATTTTACAAAAGCCGTTATTATCAAAACTCCGGCTATCGTCCGGAGCCAGTAGGAGCGGAAAAACCGGCTGAGCGCGAACATGACCCGGGTAATAAGCGGCAGGGGCATATCTTCAAACAGGCTGAACGTCTCGGGAAGTATGAGAGTGAATATAACCATCGCGGCAGTTCCGGTTACCGCCGATAAAACGACCGGGTAGGTCATTGCGGAGCGGATTTTATTGTTTAACCTATATTCTTTTTCGTAGTGCGCGGCCATCTTCGAGGCGGCGCGTCCGAGCTGACCGGACGTCTCTCCGGACGCGTACATATTTATTAGAAGCTCGGGGAACGCCGGTTTCTGAAGCCTCATCGCTTCGGACAGCGAAGAACCCGACGAAACGTCCTTATGCAGTTTGCCGTAAACCCCCAGAAGAACGGGCTTAAAATCCCTTGATTTTAAAATCCCGACGGCGCGTATAACCGTTATGCCGCTTTTCAGCATACCCGCAAGCTGTCTCGAAAATTCGGATATTTCGTTCGGTTTCAATTTATATCCCGGCATCTCTTTATTCTCCAAAATTTACTTTACTGCCATATAAACAAAAATAAATTTAAATACGATTCGATAATTCCGCCTATTTCGCCGCCGTAAAGCATGGCAAGGCAAATGCCCGCGCACAGATAAGGCCCGAACGCGATCGCCGCGCCTTTCTTCGCTTTACGGCTCAAGAGCAGATATATCGCGTATACTCCGCCCAGCAGGAGCGCTATGGAAAACGCCGCCAGCATATTTTTCCAGCCAAGTATAAATCCGCACGCCGCGGCGAGCTTTATGTCTCCCCCGCCGAAAGCGCCGTTTATTAAAAGCGAGATAATCAGCATGGGCAGGCTTATTACAAAAAAGCCGGCCGCGCGTTCCCAAATATTAATTTCGGTAAATACCCGCGCAGACATAACCGCGAACGGCAGAAGGGCGAGTATTAGCGAATCCGGGATTTCCATCGTCTTAAAATCTATGACCGCTATCGCGGCAAGTATTACGAATACTCCGAGAGTTATAATAAATCCCATCATAAGCCTATTAAGAGTTTCTGACAATCGAAGCCGGTTCTCCGGGTTTTATCGTAACGGTATAGTCGTTTTTAACGTATATAAGCTGCGAAACCACCCCGTTGCCGAAAGTAATGCCGTTTATATTTTCGACCGACAGGTCGGGAGCGAGCAGACCCGCCAGTTTGTTATTGTACGCCGCGTTATTTCCCGCCGTCGGATTTGAACCGAAATGACCGGACGGCTGCCACTGACCGATACTGTGGTTCATAACGTGGGCTTCCGTGATAACCGCCTGAGCCGCGGTATACGTCGCTCTCGCCTCCGCGACCAGAGTTTTTCCCCTCGCGTCGCTGATAAAGCCGATAAGCGACGGAATACCGGCCGCCGCGAGTACCGCGATAATGACCAGTACGACGATAATCTCAACCAGCGTGAAGCCTTTTTTGTTTTTCAGCGCGGATAATCTGTTAATCATAAATAATTTTCTCCCTGTGTTTTAATATATTTTATTTTTATTATTCTCTTTTTCAAATTCGCAATCCCTGTTAATTATTCCCTTTTTGAAGAAATAAAAAATTCAATCCGTAAAATACGTCAGTTTAAGCAGTTCGCCGACCGACGTCTTTTTTTCCAGGACTAAATTCAGCAGACTTTCCCGCAGGCTTTTCATTTTTTTATTCGCCTTTATATAACCGTAAATATCTTCGGCCGGAGATTTCTTTGAAATCATGCTTCTTATATTCGAATCGATATATAGAATCTCATGGACGGCGGCGCGTCCTTTAAATCCGGTGTTGTTGCAGTTATGGCAGCCCGCGCCCCTCGCGAGACTGGGCGCGTCCTTTAAAATCAGCCCGGGTTCGCTCCCGGACGGGGTATATTCTTCATAGCAGTTACGGCATATTTTTTTTACGAGGCGCTGCGCGGCGACGCCGATAAGGGAGTTTGCGAGAAGATATTCTTCCACTCCCATATCGATAAGCCTGACTATTGCCGAGACCGAATCGTTGGTGTGCAGAGACGACAGGACAAGATGCCCGGTCAGGGCAGACCGTACCGAAACGGCCGCGGTTTCCGGGTCCCGGGTCTCTCCTATCATGATGATATCGGGGTCCTGCCTGAGGATTGAACGCAGACCCGACTCAAACGTAAGGCCGGCGGGAGGGTTGATTTGCGTCTGGTTTATTTTCGGCAGATTTTTTTCTACGGGGTCTTCTATGGCGGCGATATTGACAAGTCTATGCGAGAGCGCTTCCATTATCATATAGAGCGTGGTCGTTTTTCCGCTGCCGGTCGGCCCGGTTATATATATCAGTCCGTGCGGAGCTTTTAATATATCCGTCATTTTCTCAAAATCTTCCCGGTCCATACCGAAAGTGTCCGCGTTGTCGAGAACCGTATTCCGGTCCATAAACCTCAGGACTATTTTTTCGCCGTATACCGTGGGCATGACCGAAACGCGGACGTTTATCTCGGCGTCTTCCAGTTTTGCGCTGAAGCGCCCGTCCTGGGGTATGCGTTTTTCGGCTATGTCGAGACCGGACAAAATTTTTATCCTCGAGACCATAGAATTATGCAGAGACTTTGCAATAGTCAGGTAATCGACGATTTGACCGTCGATACGGATTCTTATATTTATATTATTCTCAAACGGTTCTATATGAATATCGCTCGCTCCCGCGCCGCGCGCCTTATAAAGCGTTGAATTTATAAGCGAGACTACGGGAGTATCTCCGGACGTTTCCGAAATATCGATTTTTAAATCCGTAAGAGGGCGCGCTCCGGTTTTTGCGGCGGTTTCGTTCGCTCCCCGGGCGGCTTTCTGAGCTTCGATTTCAGAGTAGAACTCGTCTATGGCCTTTAAAATATCGTCTCTTTTACAGATTCTCGTTTCGATTTGCATACGGGTAATTAACTTTACTTCTTCGAGAGCGTAATAATTAAGCGGGTCGTTTATGCATAAAATCAAAACGGAATTTTCCATATTAGCCGCGATAAGACAGTATTTGAGGGCGGTCGCCTTGGGTACTCTCGCGACTGCCTTTAAATCGACGGGAACGTCGCTTAAAGATATATATTTTAAGTTAAGCTGCCTGGACAGCGCCGACAGTATCCTGTCCTCCGAAAGTATATTATTTTCGATTAATATATCTCCGAGCCGTTTTTTACCGCCGGACTCTTTTTGCAGACTTAACGCGCGTTCAAGCCGTTCGCGGGTTATATATCCCGACTCGAGCAGAACCTCGCCGAGTCTTAATGGCGCGCCCATACGAATCTCCTCCCGGAATTTATAATTATTTTATTAAATATATTAAATAATAGTATGCAGAATCGGGATAAAATCTATGCGGAATTTTTATTTTAAATTTTCTTAAAATACGCTTTTATTTAAATTAAAAATATGATAGAATATATTTATATTGTTTTAATTAAATTTTAGAGGAGATTTTATTCATGGAATTTAGGCTTAATTTATCCGCGAAATATAATTACGCGAAAAACTATAACGGCGAGAAAGACAAATATATTTTTGAAAGGCACGGAGGCGAGGTTTTTTTTGAGGTAAACGGGAAGATTCCCCCGGAATGTAAATATTTCGCGTTCGATATCGAGAACCCGCAGGATTTTTCGGCAAGAATAGAAATCAGGTTTTATAAGGCGAAAATTTCGGAACCCGCCGAATGGTTCATGGAAAACCCCGATTTTTCCATAACTACCGGCGTTCTGCCTTTTATTAAGACGACGGTTGAAATCCCGGTTTCTTATCTTGACGGTCAGAGACTGTTCGGGGAACGGCGCAAGGGTATATTAAAGACCGTCGTAAACGGCAAACGCATGAATCCCGACGATATAGCGTATATCGGCGTATATATGGCGAAATGCCATATCAGGCCCGTTCTCGGCATAAGCGGCGCGCGTTTCGCTTCCGAAGCCTCTCCCCCAAGCGATTTCAATTTCGATTCCCTTATCGACGGATTCGGTCAGTGGAACCAGAAAGACTGGAAAAACAAAACAAAATCTATTGAAGAATTAAAGTTATACCTCGACGGCGAACTGAAAAAAGCCGGGGAGTTTCTGAAAGATTACAAAGACGGGTTTTACGGGAGCGGCGAATCCGGCTATAAAGCGACGGGATATTTCAGAACGGAAAAACTGCCGGAAAATAAATTTATTATGGTCGCGCCCGACGGCAGGGAATTTTTCGGGTTCGGCTGCGACTGCGTGGGCTTGAACATAAGCGGACCTCTTGAAAACGGCGAGACTATTAATTTTCTCGAAGAAAACCTGCGTAAAGTATGGGGAGATTTATACTATGAAAACTGGCAGGTTCTGACTAAATACCGGCTGATTAAATGGGGAATAAACACTATCGCCGCGTGGAGCGATATAAAATTCGCGAAACAGAGTAAAATCCCCTACGTATTTATTTTAAACGGATACCCGTCGTCAGAAAACTGCATTTACCGCGATTTCCCCGACGTATTTTCAGACGAGTTCAAATCAAATTCGGAAATTTACGCGAAAGCTCTGGAAGAATTCAGAGGAGACCCGTATTTAATCGGCTATTTTATGTCGAACGAACCTAACTGGGCGTTTGTCTGGGGGTTAAATTTAGGATATGAAACTTTTATTTCTCCCGGTCATATAAAATCTAAACGGGAATTAATTAAATTTTTAGAGAGCGAATACGGCGGCGTTATAGATGATTTAAATTTAGATTTTGACACGGATTTCAAAGATTTCGGCGATATAATAAACGCGGGAATAAACACGAAAATATCTGAAAAAGCAGTAAAGCGGCTCGATAAATTTTCAAAGATTTTAATTAGAGAGTACATAAAAATCCCCGCCCTGGCGTTAAAATCAGTAGACGCGGAGCATTTGAACCTGGGTATACGCTACGCCTTTATATCGAACGACGATTTATTTGAGGGCAGGGAATATTTCGACGTTTTCTCGATAAACTGCTATGATAATTACCCCGAAAAAGCGATAGAGCGAGTCGCCCAAAAAACTAATATGCCCGTTATGCTGGGCGAATTTCATTTCGGCGCGCTCGACGCGGGTCTCCCCGCGACGGGAATCAGGGGCGTCGAAAGCCAGAAAGACAGGGGCAAGGCGATAAACGAATATATAAGCGGGGCGAAAAATACAAGGCAATGCGTCGGAGCGCATTATTTCCAGTTGAACGACCAGCCGTATCTCGGCAGATTCGACGGCGAGAACTACAACATAGGACTGGTTGACATATGCTGCGTGGAATATTCTGAGCTGACAGATATAATCTCCCCCGTCGAGCGAATCCCGGAGATTTTCTTCTGATGATAAAAACAAAAAAACCGGCGTTAATTCTACGCCGGTTTTTTTATTTATAGTTCTATCTTCTATGAGTTTTCCTCAATCCATGAATTTACGGCTTCGATTGTCCGGCTGACCGCAAGTTTCAGTTCCGCCGGATTAATATTTATATCGCCGTTCTTTAATTTAATATCCGCGTTTTCCATCCCCGACTTCAAATAATCGAGCGACAAATTCGCGGCGACTCCTTTCAGCGCGTGAGCCGACTCCTCCGCCGTCCTGACGGCGGCGGCGGCCGTATTGATTTTTTCCAGTAAATCGGCAAGCATACTGTTGATATCTTCGCCGGCTTTTATTAAAAGTTTAAGATACAGTTCTCTGTTATTGTTCAGACGCGCCATGGCGTTGTCCGCGTTAATAAAATTAGTATCCACAACACAGCCACCCTTCCTTTCAATTAATAATCATTGATTAATAATCACTAATTATTTATAATATCTGTCTATTTTGACCGCTCTGCCCGTTTCGCTTGATTCGAATATCGCCGTTATAACCTGCATCGCCTTTCGGACTTCTTCTGGTTTTACTATTAATTCGGCTTCGCCGTCCAGAACCGCCATTATATTTTTGTAATAATCGCACCAGTCGGTCGCGACTTCGGGCAGCGGCAGTTCCTCGAGGGTTTCTTTCGGACGGGGAGCCATCGTTCTCGTCGGGCCGCCTTCGGTCTGGACGATTTCCTGCTCCCACGCCATTTCAAAATCTTTCGCGTGGGTTATCCTGCCGTTACATTCCCAGTCGTTTACGACTACCGCTCCGCCGTCTCCGCACACGTACCATCTGGGAAGCCTCTCTAAATTATACGTACCGACTTCGATTTGCGCCGTCAGGCCGCTGTCGAATCTCAAAACCGCCTTAAAATAATCGTCGACTTCGGGAGTTTTGACAGAGTGTAAATTCGCGTAGACTTCGCTGACCGGTTCTTTGAGCATCCATAATATCTGGTCGATTAAATGCACTCCCCAGTCGAAGACCATGCCGCCTCCCGCGACTTTATACGCTCTCCAGCCGTGCATCACGCCGTTCTGACCCATAACTCTCGATTCAATCGTATAGGGTTTTCCCACAAGTCCGGTTTCTATGGTTTTTTTGATAATCTGAAAATCCCTGTCCCAGCGTCTGTTCTGGTGGACGGTGAATAATTTCCCGGTACTCTTGGCGGCGGCGTGCATAGCGTCGAAGTCTTCCATGTTCATTGCGACTGGTTTTTCGCATACTACGTGCTTGCCGGCTTCGAGGGCCGAAATTACCATGCATTTGTGAAAATTATTGGGAGTCGCAACAAGAACTATATCAAAGCCGCCGTCCGAAAGAAAATCATCGAGATTTTCATAGGCTTTAAGCCCGCGCGATTTCGCCGCGGCGAGTCTGTCGGGATTAATATCGTAAGCCGCTACTACTTCCAGACCTTCTATGCTTTTTTTTATATTCTCGTGATGCCAGCCCGCGGCCACTCCGCCGTAGCCGATTATGCCCATTTTATGCGCCATATATAACACCTCTTTTTTTTAATTTATAATTATTAACTGACTAAGCCCATGATATTTCAGTAGGCTTCGGTTCGTTGATAATAGCCTGCTTCAGGAAATAAACGGCCTTTTCGAGACCTTCTTTTGGAGTCATGAGACTGTCCTCGTGTTCTATGCTCATAACAAAATCATAGCCGATTAACCTCAGCGCGCTGATTATCTCGCGCCACGTCTGCATATTGTGACCGTAACCGACGCTTCTGAACACCCACGAACGATTGATTTCGTCAGTATAGTGCTTAACGTCGAGAACTCCGTTCGCAATCGTATTATACTCGTCGATTTTCACGTCTTTCGCGTGGAAATGCTGAATAACCGGACCGAGGTCTCTTATCGCCTTAACCGGGTCGATTCCCTGCCAGAATAAATGCGACGGGTCGAAATTCGCGCCTATCGTTATACCGTCGACGGCGTTTCTGAGTTTTAAAAGCGTCTCGGGATTATAGGCGCAGAACCCGGGATGCATCTCGAGGGCGATTTTCGTCACGCCGTGATTTTTCGCAAATTCAGCCGTTTTCTTCCAGTACGGGATTAGAACGCCGTTCCACTGATAATCTAATATATCGAGAAAATCTCCCGGCCACGGACAGGTTACCCAGTTCGGGTATTTCGCGCCTTCGGAATCTCCGGGGCAGCCCGAAAAAGTTATAACCGTATCGATTCCGAGTTTTTCGGCGAGCAGTACGGCGTTCTCAAAATCGCCGCGGAAAGCTCCCGCTTCTTCTTTGTTCGGGTGAACGGGGTTGCCGTGGCAGGACAGCGCGCTGATTATCATGCCGTTATCCGATACGAGTTTCCGCAAATCTTTTATCTTCGACTCGTCTTTTAAAAGCTCGGCGGGATTGCAGTGCGAATTTCCCGGATAGCCTCCGCAGCCGAGTTCGACCGATTCGACCCCCAGCGACGCGAGATACTTTACCGCCTGTTCAAGCGGTTCGTTTGCCAATATGGCGGTAAACACGCCAAGTTTCATAATTCAAGAACTCCTTTATTATATTTTATGTTTTAAAAATAGAACGGTTTGCCGGTTTCGGCCGATTTATATATGCCTTCGAGAATCTGCGTAACGACGAACGCCTGCTCGGGCAGAACCAGCGGAGCTTTATCATTTACGACTGCGTCTATCCAGAGTCTCGCCTCTCTGTCCGCGGGGCTTTCCGCGCTGCCTTCGTAGAAAGCGACGCCCGCCGCGCTCAACGCGGGAGTGAGCACGTACTGTTTATCGTTTTTGACTCCGTTTATTCTCAAACTTCCCTGGTCGGGCATATCGGCTCCGGCCTTCGTTCCGCATATCGTCGTAACCGCTTCTTTTGAATCTATAATATTCAACGCCCACGACGCTTCGAGATATATAGTCGCGCCGTTTTCCATAACTATAAAGCCGAACGCCGAATCTTCGACCGTGAATTTTTCAGGGTCCCAGTCTCCCCACGGGTTTCCTGATTTTGTCTGGTCGTTTAACTTATGGAAAGTCGTTCCGACGCAGAACTTTGGCTTGTAATTATCCATTGTCCAGAGGGTGAGGTCGAGAGCGTGGGTGCCTATGTCTATGAGCGGACCGCCGCCCTGTTTTTCGCCGTCGAGAAACACTCCCCACGTCGGAACGGCTCTTCTTCTGATTGCCGTCGCTTTAGCGTAGTAAATATCCCCGAAAGTACCGGCTTCGGCTTCGGCTTTCAGGAACTGCGAATCGGCCCTGTGGCGTCCCTGATATCCGATAGATAATTTCTTTCCGGTCTTCTTTGCCGCGTCGACCATTTTTTGGGCTTCTGAAGCGGAGACCGCCATCGGTTTTTCGCACATGACGTGTTTTCCCGCTTCGAGGGCGTCGCAGGTTATGGGGCAGTGCATGGTATTATGGGTCAGGACGTGAACTATTTCGATTGTTTTGTCTTCGAGAAGTTTTTTATAGCTGTCTTCGCCGACGTAGACCTTTGCGTCCGCCGAACCGTATTTTTCAGCCGCTTTCTCGGCTCTTTCCGCGATTAAGTCGCAGAACGCGACCATCTCTGCGTTCGGGAGTTTTGCCAGGGACGGCATATGTTTGCCTTCGGCTATGCCTCCGCAGCCTATGATACCGATTCTGATTTTTTCCGCCATAATTTTTTTCCTCCAAAAATAATAAAAATTTTTTTTAATTTGCAAAATTTTATTAAAACTTACGCTGTTTACTATAATAATAAATTTTTTAAAATTTTGCAAGCGTAATCTTATATTTGTTACAAATTATTTATAATCTATATTTAAATATTTTTATCTGTAATATTTATAATAGGCGATTACGCTTCTTTGTTTATTTGAAATTAAATCGAGAGATTCGAGAACGGCGCCTTCGAGAGATAGGAACTCATAGGCTTTCAAATCCCGAGTACGCGCTTTAAACAGCTCTTTTCCTCCGCAGGAGATAACGATTTCGCCATAGTCCGTTATATGAAAAAAACCGTCTTTGCCTATAATAGTATCTATAATTTCCCCCGACTGGGCGTCCGTTATTCTCTCGCTGACGTACCTTATTTTTTTCGACGCGATTTTTTGGGCGAATTTTATTCTGTATTCCGGATTGTCCTCGTTATTTTTTTTAATTTTATTCGATATTTTGTTTTTAATATTTTTAAATAAATCGAGCATATTCCCCGTATTCTCTTTTTTTATAACAATTATACAAAAAACAACTCTCGATTTGTTAAATTTTCTATGAAGTTTCCAATAACATTTTTACAAAACGGATTGCTTTTTTTTAATATATTATGTATAATGAATACGTGGCGCGCGGAGCGCGCGCGAAATATTTAATTTTATTTTTATCGGCGGGTGAATTGTTATATGCTGCCTCTTGACGCTCTTTCAAAAGAACTGGAATCGGCCCTGAAAAATCTGTTCGTCAGCGCCGGGGATATAATCGCCGCGGTATCCCTCGATTTGGATACGGCGGGGGATTTCGGCGAATCCTGGCTTTTTCTGTGCAAAGAATATTTATACTCCTATTGTTTTTCGTCAAAGTCTCTCGAAAAATACCGGCTTGAAAAAATTACCGATTCTTACATAGACAGTTTTACTTCGACTAACAGGTTTTTTATTAAAACGGACGGCGTAACCGTAGGCGCGGCTTTCTCGACGAATTCGAGAAAGCAGAAATTATTCGCTTTTCTCGAAATAATGAAACGCATACAGGAAGGCAAAGAAGTCGAGGAAGACGACGTTATATTCGAGCAGTTCAATATATTCTGTCCGAAATGCAAAACCAGATATAAAAACCAGAACAGAAAGGTATGCATGAACTGCATAGATAAAAATATGCTTTTCACGAGGCTTTTCAAGTATTTCGGCAGCCATGCGGGGAGGCTCGCGTTCGTGTTCGCGACGCTGCTCGTCACCGCCGGCGTCGCTCTTATTAACCCGGTTATCCACGGAAATATTTTCGTCAATCTCGTTATCGGGCAGAGCGGCGAGGATTTCGGCGTTCTCGAATATTTCCGGGGAAATATTACAGGCTTCGTGATTTTAATCCTTTCTTTGAATCTATTTTCGGTCGCGGTTCAGATAATGCGTTCGCGTTCGGTGAACAAAATGTCGATTGCCGTAACCCAGAAAATGAAAACCGATATGTTTTCGGCGATGCAGAAATTATCCCTCGCTTATTTCAACAACAATCAGACCGGACGCCTTATGAACAGAATAAACTCGGACCCCGAAGTAATAAGAAATTTTTACACCGATATCGTACCGAGTTTTGTTGTAAATTTTATAACCTTTACAGGCGTCGCAATCCTGATGTTCCTGACGAACTGGAGACTTACGCTTATTGTTTTTATTCCTATACCCATAATAGTCTGGATATTCAGGACGCAGCTGCCGAAACTATGGCGTATGCTTTCGAGACGCTGGAGACGGTCTTCTTCCCTGAACAGCGTTCTGGGGGATTCTCTTAATAATATAAGAGTCGTGAAGGCGTTCGCGAAAGAAGTAGAAGAGGGAGCGAGATTCAGGAAATACAGCGACAGGTTATACTCGGCCGATTTAAAAGTGAATATAACTTCTCTGTCTATATTTCCCGTGGTAAATTTATTAATGGGGGTAACGGGAACTTTAATCTGGGGATTCGGCGGGGCTCTCGTTATAAATACGAATCAGGCTCTTTTCGGACTGCTCGAGTATAACGGCAGGCTCATGAACTACGGGGAGCTGCTGACTTACATGAATTACATAGGCATGATTTTCGGGCCTTTGCAGTTTTTTACGACGCTGACGAATCAAATTACGGAAATTACAAACTCCGCGCAGAGGGTTTTTGAAGTGCTGGACACTCCCAGGGATATAACGGACATTGAAAATCCAATCAAACCCGGGAATATAAAAGGCGAAATCGAATTCGACAACGTGTGTTTCCACTATCTCGCGAACCGTCCGATTTTGAGAAACATGTCGTTTAAAATAAAGCCGGGGGATTATATAG
The DNA here is from genome assembly GCA_009777355.1 of Oscillospiraceae bacterium. Taxonomy (GTDB): domain Bacteria; phylum Bacillota; class Clostridia; order Oscillospirales; family WRJC01; genus WRJC01. The sequence continues at coordinate 23,069 of WRMA01000010.1, forward strand.
GTCTCGTCGGGCATACGGGCGCGGGGAAATCGACGATTGCGAATTTAATCACCCGGATGTACGACGTTATAAGCGGGTCGATTAAAATCGACGGGCATAATATAAAAAATATAGAGGCTGATATTTTAAGAAAAAATATCGCGATAGTCTCGCAGGAGATATTTATATTCAGGGGTACGGTCGCGGAGAATATAAGATACGCGAGACCGGGAGCGACGATGCAGGAAGTAATCGCGGCGTCGAAAGCGGCGAACGCCCATGATTTTATTACGAATATGCCCGAGGGTTACGAAACGATAGTGGGAACGGGAAGCCGTTCCATGTCGGGGGGGGAACAGCAGAGAATATCTATCGCGAGGGCGCTTCTTCTCGACCCGAAGATTTTGATTCTTGACGAGGCGACGGCGGCTATGGACACAGAGACGGAGAGGCAGATTCAGGACGCTGTCAATATTCTGGTAAAAGACCGGACGACAATAGTGATAGCGCACAGACTATCGACGCTTAAAGAGTGTAATTATTTGTTTGCTATCGACAACGGCGAAATCGCGGAGAGCGGAGGTCACGTCGAGCTTATAAAACAGAAAGGCATATATTATAAATTATACAAGCTGCAAAGCGACGCAATGAAACAGGTTATCTCGGGGGAGTAAACGAGTAAATATGAAAGAATATTACGATTTTTCAAAAGGACGCAGAAATCCCCATGCTGAAAAAATATTAAAAGAAGGGTATTCCGTCACGGTTCGTTACAGCCCTCAAGATATAGAACAGGGTCATTTTGACGATACTAAAGATATTATACAAGCGTTGATAGAATTAATGTCTGTTGACGATACTAAACAGTTGCTGAAATATATTAAAAATAATTATGACTTACCGTGTTCGCCTAATGTATGGGAAAATCTACAGTAACGGGAGAGATAAATAATTTTGCAGGAGAAAAATACAATCGCAAAAACAAAAAAAGCCGCGCTTTTTCACGATATGTCGTGTTTCGGACGCTGCGCGCTCGCCGTGATTATCCCGGTAATCTCGGTTCTTAAAGTCCAGCCGGTTATGTTCCCGACGGCGCTGCTCTCGACCCATACGGGCGGGTTTGAAAATTTTACGTTTCTCGATTTAACCGGCGAATTAAAAAAAATTACAGCGCATCACGAAGAGTTAAATTTAATTCCCGACTGCGTTTACACGGGTTTTCTCGGGAGTTCCGAACAAATTAAAATAATCGGGGATTATATAGACGAACAGAAAGCAAGCGGCGCGTATATTTTTATAGACCCGGTTATGGGAGACGACGGGAAGTTATATTCTTCGTATACGAATAAAATGCGGGAAGGCATGTCGAAACTCGCAATGTCGGCGGACATTTTGACGCCCAATATAACAGAGGCGTTTTTTCTGCTTGACAGAAACTATATAAGTCAGCCGTACGGCAAAGATTTTATTGATAATATTATAAATAGTTTGTTTGAGAAATTTCATAAAACCGGCAGAATAGTAATAACGAGCGTAGTTTTAAACGGCGGGGATTACGGCGTCGTGTACGGTGAGAGAATAAATAAAAAAGTTGAGACGGGCTATGTTTTTACAAAGCGTTACGGAAAAAATTATCCGGGAAGCGGAGATATATTCAGTTCCGTTCTGTGCGGGAAGATTTTAAACGGCGAAAAGCTTGAAGAAGCCGTCAGAACGGCCGTCGGCTTTATCGATAAGATTATAGAATATACTATAGACGCGGAAACTCCCGCGAGAGAGGGTTTGATTTTTGAAAAATTTTTAGAAAGCTTGGTGTAAAACAGTGCTAAATAAAAAAATTAGAAATATAATATATACAGCGGTGTTCGCGGCTCTGGTTTTCGTCGCGGTACGATTTTTGGGAATTACGGCGGGAGGCGGATATTATCACATAGGCGACGCGTTTATATATCTCGCCGGGGTTTGCTTGCCGTTCCCGTACGCTTCGGCCGCGGGAGCGATAGGGGGTTCTTTGGCGAATCTTACAGTACCCGCGGCGGTTCAGTTCGCCCCGTTTACTTTTGTTATAAAGGCGTGCGCGGCGGCGTGTTTCTCAAACAAAACGCCGAAGATATTATGCGCGAGAAATTTTATCGCGATTGCGGCGGCTTCCGTTATAACGGTTGCCGGATACGGCGCCGCGTATATTATACTGTTCGGCCGGGGCGGTCTGGTAAATTCATACGGCGATTTTATACAGGTCGTCTTAAACGGGGTTATATTTATTACGCTTGGGGTTGCGGCAGATAAAACAAACTTACTTTTTTCTTTACGAAAAGAAAAAAGTAAGCAAAAAAGAAACGAAACTATATTTAAATAATATTAAATTTACGGGAGGATATAATTTTATGGGTTTTAAATCGATAGAACCAAGAGAGCTTCAGGGTAACGTTTTTGATTTGGTGGGCGAAAAATGGATGCTGCTCACGGCGAAAAAATCCTGCGGAGCGCATAATACGATGACCGCGAGCTGGGGAGGAATGGGAATCATGTGGGGGAAACCCGTCGCGTGGTGCGTCGTCAGACCGGTGAGATATACTTATGAATTTATGGAAGAATCGGATTATTTTACGCTTTCGTTTCTACCGGACGGCGAAGAGTACAGAAAAGCTCTGAATCTTCTCGGTACGAAAAGCGGCAGAGCGGGCGACAAAATCAGAGAATCCGGCTTGAATGTTTTTGACGTTGAAAAATTTAACGGCAAGGCTTCGGCCTTTACAGAGTCTGATTTAATTATGACGTGCAGAAAATTATATTATCAGGACGTTGACCCGTCTAATTTTACCGACGAAACGCTTGATAAGAGTAATTATCCGAAAAAAGATTATCACAGAATGTACTTCGGCGAGATTTCAGACTGTCTTATCAGAATCGGGGAAGATTCTGTTGAATAAATAATCTATGGATTCTCCTGATTTTATCGCTTTGTCATAGTTTATTATCTGTGAGAAGCTCCCGGGATTTTTTGAGATATAATCATAGGAACCGGCTTGCTTTAATATTTCTTCGAGGCTTTGTCCGCTTAGTTTATCGCCCTTGAAATTTGCGGCGGCGGCGATTGCGAGACACATATATTTTACGGGCAGACTGTGGGTTATGCACATTTCGTAAACCCCGACGATTCTGTCGTTTGGAGACAGCTTGCGCTTTAAATCGACGCCGACGCGAAGAACGGTATCCCCGAGGGATTTGTTCGCGAATCTTTTAAGCAAGTCGTCTGTATAATCCCCGTCTGACTGCCCGTAAATCTTTTCGAGAGCCGTTCCCGAGCATCTCATCGCTTCTTCAGTAATTTTTTTAATACGGGGATTTTCTATCGCCTGCCATATATATTCGCAGTTTGCTATATCCCCGAGATACGCGCATAGCGCATGCCCCATGTTGTGAACGTATAATTTGCGTTTTATATAATATTCGAAAGGCGAACGGGCGATAATATTTTTTATTTCCGGAATTTCGCCTTTAAATGCGTTTTTGTCGGCATAGAGATATTTATAATCGTCGGCGGCTATTCTCAAAGGGTCGCCGTCTTTTGTTTCGTCCGTCTGAATCGGGACCGCCCTTTCAACCGACGCCTGAACAAATCCGATTCTTTCGTTATATAAATTTTTATATTCCGGGTTTATATATTCAGAAACGCCGTCCCGCATGATTTGAGCGGCGTTTATTAAATTCTCGCAGATAATTATATTAAGCTCTTTAAAATTTTTATCGCCGAATCTTTTGTTTATGCCGTTCGCGACGGCTTGCGTAATTAATTTTAATATATTCACCCCGACGGAAACCGCCATAATATCCGCTTTTGATATAACCCTGGCGATTTCCGTTAAACTGTTTATATTGTCTGACGAAGCGTCGAGAGCTTTTATATTTTTTATGATTATTTCGCTCTGAAAATTATCTTCTCCGGCGAATTTTATGGGATATTCTTTTCTTTCGTTTAACAGATTTATCAGATTTTTATTCACGTCTATAAAAACAATTTCATAGCCGGATTCATAGAATAACTGCCCGATAAACCCGCGTCCTATATTTCCCGCGCCGTAAATAACGGCTTGTTTTTTTTTATTTATATTTATATCCATTTAGATTTTTTTACCTCTGTATTATTTAAAATTATATTAGTTCAAACTCCCGAATAAATCATAGTCCAGAACTTTTTCTATTTTAACGTCGGCAAAATCTCCCTCGTTTATTTTTGTTTTTGTTCCTGTAAAATAAATTTTCCCGTCTATTTCCGGAGCGTCGGCTTCGCTTCTGCCGAAATATACCCCGCCGGCTTCATCATATCCTTCGCATAAAACTTTAATAACGCCGCCGATTTTCTTAATATTTAAACTGTAATTTATTCTCTCTTGAATTGTCATAATTAATTTTTGACGGCGTTCTCTTTCTTTTTGGCTGACTTGATTTTCAAATTCAGCCGCCGGAGTTCCCTCTTCGGGAGAATACGCGAACGCGCCGAGACGCTCGAACTTTATTTCTTTTAAAAATTCGCAAAGTTCGCCGAAATCTTCTTTTGTTTCTCCGGGAAAACCCGTTATAACAGTCGTCCGGATTGTTATATCCGGGATATTTTCCCGCAGTTTTTTTATTGCCGCTTTGATTTCTTCCCGCGTTCCCGAACGGTTCATGGATTTTAAAATTTTATTGTTTATGTGCTGTATCGGCATATCTATGTATTTTAAAATTTGATTTTGACTTTTTATAGTTTCTATTAATTCGTCCGTAATTTTATCGGGATAGCAGTATAATAGTCTAATCCACTTGAGGCCTTTAATTTCGCAGAGTTTATTTAAAAGCTCCGGCAGTTTATATTCTCCGTATAAATCTTTGCCGTAGGCGGTCGTGTCCTGGGCGACTATGCATAATTCTTTTACGCCGATTTCCGCGAGTTCGCCCGCTTCTTTTATTATATCCTCGATTTTACGCGAAACAAGCCCGCCTCTTATAGACGGGATAATACAGTAAGCGCAGGAATTATCGCAGCCGTCCGCGATTTTTATATACGCCGTATATTCCGGAGTCGTCAAAATCCTGTCTCCCCCGGGGATAAAATTTTCCCGGGATTTAAGCGAGATATATTTATTTTTATTATTATTTTTATTTTCGCAATGCCTGACGGCTTCTAAAATATCGTGAATACTGAAAACTCCGATAAGAGCGTCTGCCTCCGGAAGTTCTTTTAAGATTTCTTCCCTGTATCTTTCCGCAAGGCAGCCGCAGACTATTATGCTTTTAAGATTTCTGTTTTGTTTAAGCCACGCGATATCTAAAATATTATCTATTGCCTCTTGCTTCGCGCTCTCGATAAACGCGCACGTGTTTATTATTATAATATCGGCATGAATATCTTCAGAAACGATTTCATAGCCGTCGCCGGCTAAAATTTTAAGCATAATTTCCGTGTCTATCAGATTTTTTGAACAGCCCAGTGATATAAACCCGATTTTTGATTTTAATTTTTTATTCTTTTCACCCATCGATATAATCCTCCGTATCTTCCGTATAATCATAATCCAGAGCTTTTTTCGCGTCCTGGTATTTATATCCGTTTCTAATCAGCATACTTAACGCTTTGTTTATATTATTTCTATCCGATTTATCCAGTCTTTCTAAATTTTCTCCGTATTTTTTCTTTAGTAAATTACGCATATTCTCAAATTCAATTTCTACGTCGTTAAAAAAATTATCATCCAGAACTTCGCTTATGATATCGGACTCTATGCCTTTCAGATACAAATATTCCCTGATTTTATTATTGCCGTATTTTTTATATTCTTTTAAGTATTTCGCCTTGTCTTCGGCGTAGCGGCCGTCGTTTATATATCCCGCCGCTTCAAATTCGTCGCATACGAGAGAACATAAATTTTTAATCGTATCTTTGCATATTTCCGTATTATTATTTTTAATATTTTTATAAACGCCGAAACACAGCTTTTGGTAAAGCTGTCTTTTGGGCATATCGGTCAGCGCTACTTTTGAGATTGCGGACCGGTATATATTATATTTTTTTGATAAAAAAGCGAGAAATTCAACGCAGTCGCCGTCCAAATCGTTAAAATATTTATTCGTTTCGTTAAGATTTATTTTGTCTGTGTCGATTATTATATTTTCAAGACGGCTGCTATTTTTACATTCAAACGGCAGATTCTCGTAATCTTTGAGTAAAATTTTATATTTTTTCCCGTTCGACAGTTCTATATGAACAGAGTTTTCGGACAGAAATATTTCCGTTGCGTTTACTGTTATCATTATTTTTAATCTTTAAATTATTTAAAATTGCCGATTGTTTCCGCGGTAACGGCTCATTTTCTACAGTTCCCGACGTTGGTTTGCTTGTCTGTATTTTTCGAAAGCCGCCAGTTCATCAGGGTCATGTTCAAGCAAGTCAAAATCAAATTTTTGTTTACCGTTAATAATTTCTGCTACGTCTTCCGGACTGTAATGTACGGCGACAGAGAACCCGTTCTTTATTATTTCTTCATAAAAAGGATTTCTTTGAATCCTTGAAAGGTCAGGCATTTTTTTAAGACCAAATTCCATTAAAAAGCACCTCCATACTCATAAACTTGTTTTTCATACCGGTTAGGTTTCCTTGCAGAAATAATCCGCACCACATCTCCGCCGTTTCGATAACAATGGCAAACGGTAAGCAGATTATCATATTTATTTATGCCTATAAGAATAAACCTGTCTTCGTCTTGTGAATGTTCGTCGTCGTCAACTCTAACGGCTTTCGGGTCAAAAAACGCTGAAGCCGCCATTTTGAAAGAAACGCCGTGTTTTTCAATATTTATTAAGTTCTTTTTAACGTCCCAATCAAAAATTCTGCCGCTTATTTCAAACATATCCCGCTCCTCTAATCCTCGAAATCTTCCACGACTATATCGAGCGGCACGTCGTCCGGGTCAACGTCGGAATCAATATCAGAATCAGCGTCGGCCGGTTCTTCTTCGGGCAGCTTCGCTTTCTCCGAATTTGTCCTGACGAGCTTTTCGATTTCCTCGGCTAAATCTCTATTATCGGCAAAATATTTCTTTACCGCTTCTTTTCCCTGTCCGATTCTCTCGCCGTTATAGGAAAACCATGAGCCGCTCTTTTTTATTATGCCCATGTTCGTCGCTATGTCGAGCACCTCTCCGGTATGGTCTATGCCTTCGCCGAAAACCATTGTAAACTCCGCGATTTTAAACGGCGGCGCGACTTTGTTCTTTACGACTTTACACTTGACCCTGTTCGCGATTGCTTCTTTCGCCTCTGTTATCGTCTCGGTCTTTCTTATGTCTATTCTTACGGACGCGTAAAACTTCAGAGCTTTTCCTCCCGTCGTGGTCTCGGGCGCTCCGTACATCGCCATAGACGACCTTAGCTGATTTATAAATATAACGAGGCACGAAGATTTCGCTATGCTTCCCGAAAGCTTTCTCAAAGCCTGAGACATGAGCCTCGCCTGAAGAGCCATGTTTTTATCGCCCATGTTACCGTCGAGTTCTTCTTTTGGAACAAGCGCGGCGACGCTGTCCACGATTATAATGTCGACCGCTCCCGAGTGGACCAACTTATCCGTGATTTCAAGGGCCTGTTCGCCGTAATCCGGCTGGGAAATCAATAAATTTTCCGTATCGACGCCGATATTTTTCGCGTATACCGGGTCGAGCGCGTGTTCGGCGTCGATAAACGCCGCGACTCCGCCCATCTTCTGGCACTGCGCGACGGCCGATAACGCAAGGGTCGTCTTACCCGACGATTCCGGACCGTAAATCTCGACGATTCTGCCTTTGGGCAATCCTCCGATTCCGAGGGCTAAATCCAGAGTGAGCGACCCCGTGGGTATGGCGCTGACGTTCATTTTCGCGTGTTCGCCGAGTTTCATTATAGCGCCCGCGCCGAAGCTCTTGTGAATATCGTCCAGCGCGCTTTTCAGCGCCGTCTTTTTTTGGTCCGCCGTTTCGGGCAGGTCTCTTTTAATTTGTCCTAACGTTGCTTTTGCCATCTTTTTATTCTCCTCTTTTTATCTTGAAATTATATATTATTTATGCATAAAGACACAAGTTGTTTTCTACGCTTCCGACGACTCGTCGCTTAACCCGAATGAAACGCTCTTCGGGTCGTTATCGGCGGCGGAATTAAGAAAGTTTTCAAGTTGAGATTTATCTCCGTCTTTGTAAGCGTTTCCGAAATACTCCCTGCGCCAACCGGTATAATCATACGCAGATTTCATGATAGCCGAAATAAACATTTCAATTTCGATAATACCAAGATTTTTATGAAGGCAATCCATACCTTTTTTTATTATCACCTGTTCATTAATCATTATCGCTGTCCTCCCACATACGTATAAAATCAACGGGATTTATTATATTAATTTTATCTGATTTGTATTTTAATAGCCTTTTATCTGTCGTTATCAGGTAATCGCTGTTCGCTATTACCGCGCAGGCAACATGCGCGGCGTCCATATATTTTACGCCTGTTTTCATAATATCAATCGCCAAAACCAATACTTGTTCAAGTTTGTCTTTGGCTACATAAATCTCGGCATTATCAAGAAAATCAATTATTAATTTACGGGTTTCCTGATTGGGAACCGCCGATACTTCTTCATATATAACGAACGAATTAACCAGCGTTATTTTTTTATTAGTAATAAGAGTCTGTATCAAAATTTTTGCCGCTGATTCAAAAACTATAGTCGGATTTGACGGCGGGTCAAAAGGTCTGCCGTAACAGCAGTTGTCAAGATATATTTTGAGCACTATTATTTCTCCTCTTTTTATCTCGAAATTATATATTATTTATGCATAAATAACAGTTATAATCCGCATTTACTATACGAAAACGCACCAATTTACGCCGAATTTATCAATAACCCCGAATAAACAGGGACTCCACGGACATTCGCCCGGTTTTGTAATCGGCGCGATTAATTTAAGACAGTCCGCTTTCAGAATATCATATGCTCTTTTTACTGTTTCTTCTTTGCCTTCGCCAAAATGCAGACAAAATTGCATTATATTCCCGGTGACTGCATTATTATCCTGTAGTTCGCAGATTGCGAAAATCTGACCGTAAATATCAAGTTCCGCGTGAGCGACCGAGCCGTTCTCATGACGATGGTCGCAAATTAATTTCGCGTTAAAAGCGTTTTGATAAAACTCAAGAGCCTGTTCGCTGTTTTTAATATATATTTGCATCATTGACCTGTACATCGTTTTTTAACCTCCGAAAATATAAACTCTATTTAATAATTGCTGTCAGCCTATATATTATATCACATTAACCATGACGGCGTCATGTCATATTATAATCCGAACGCTTTGTAAAATTTTTATTTACGACCTATAACGACCCTCTCTATATTTCCGTAATCGCGTATTATATCCCATGAAAACCCGATTTTTTCAAACATTTTTATTATATCCCCGCTTTGATTTAATCCGCACTCAAATATAGTTATTATATTATTATCCCTTAAAGCATCGCTGTAATTATCTATAATAAATCTATAGAAATCAAGACCGTCCTCGCCGCCGTAAAACGCCGCCCGGGGCTCGTGATATAATTCTGTTTTTTCGCGTTTTATCTTCTCTATATCTGATTTATTAAGATACGGCGGATTCGATACAATTATATTTATCTTATTTTTTATAATTTCCAAAATCTTTAAATAATCTTTCATTATATCAAGACAATAAAATTCCGTCCTGCCGGAAACGCCGTTTATTCCGGCGTTTTCCTTTGACATATTAACTGCCTCGGGCGATATGTCTATTAAAATCGCCGTCATATCTTTTCTGCGTTTCAGAGCCGATATCGATATACATCCCGAACCGCTGCACAAGTCAAGCGCAATGCTATTTATTTTTGCGTTATTTATTATATATTCAGTAATAAATTCCGTTTCCGGCCTGGGAATAAGACAGCTTTTGTTTAATTTATATAAATCCCCGTAAAATTCCCATTCTCCGAGAATATACTGCAAAGGCTCCCGGTTTATCCTGCGTTTTATTATATTATCTAAATCAGGCAATTCAAGATTATATTTTCTTACGTGTTCTTCTATGATTTTTGACTCGAACAAATAATTTTCTATGCCTGAATTTTTTAATAAATCTATCGTTTTTTTATCCGGCATTTATTTTATTATCCGGTTCGGTTTCTTCTGTCTTGTCTATTTTCAGCGCGGTTCTTAGTGAAACCACGGCTACTTCGATTTGTTTGTCGTCGGGTTTTTTGGTAGTGAGAAGCTGCGTCCATTTTCCGGGAGCGGACGCTATTCTAACGAACGCCGAATCGTGTTTGCCCGCGTATTTTATGAACTCATAGCCTATGCCGATAATAAACGGGAAAACCGAAAGCTTGACGGCTAGTCGCAGCCAGAACGCCACGTTATTCGAAAAATTAAAATTTTCGCCCGTAAAATCTGGGATAAACATTGATATTATAATGCCTATAAGCATCATCACTATCATAAACGAAGTGCCGCACCTCGGATGAAATCTCGAATATTCCCTGACGTTTTCAACCGTAAGCTCTCTTTTCGCTTCGTAGCAGAACACGGCCATATGTTCAGCGCCGTGATACTGGAACGTCCGTTTTATATCGGGAATTAAAGTTACCAGAAGAATATATAAAATGAAAATCGCGAGCCTTACTATTCCCTCGGTCATGCTTATAAACCAGCCGCCTTTTTCAAAATTCGTTAAACCGGTTATTTGGCTGCCGATAAAAGTCGGCAGGAAGAAAAACAGTCCGAAAGACAAAGCAAGTCCTAGGACAGTCCCTATTATCGACGCCGCGGCAATCATAGACTTTGACTCTGATTTAGCTTTAACTTCTTTTTCGGGCTTTACGGCAATTTCGGCGGCGTTTTCAATATTTTCTTCTTCATCGTCATCGTCCAGACCGAGCATTTCGGCAGAATCGTTAAGAGTGGACATTGCCATTTTCATCATCTCTATAAAATTCACGAAACCGCGAATAATTGGAATATTCAGGATTTTATATTTATCCCTGATTGACTTGAACGGCTTTATTTTTTTCACTATTTCGCCTTTTCTCCGGCGTACCGCGATGGCTATATTATCTTTTGATTTCATCATTACGCCTTCAATCACGGCCTGTCCGCCCACCGCGCCTCGTATCGATTCTTCTTTTTCTTTCGCTTTAATTTTAACTTTATTTTCACTCATATACAACTTCACCTTAAAAATATAATATAATCATAAAAAGATTATATTATATTTAAACATATTTTGCAAGCGTATTTTGTTAATTATTTATATTTCCGAACATTTTCTTTAAATTCAGCGACGCCGCGTAAACCTGATTTTTTGTGAAATCATATTCTTCTGAATCTGATATATATCTAATCGCGTCTTTGAGAGTATATTTTTGTTTTGTCATAACGTCGGCGATAACGGCTTCCGGCGATATGCAAGAAAGAAAATCGTCTGAACCCTGCCGCTCGCTTTCACTACCGTCAACGCTGACGATTACGGTATATTCGCCTTTTTGGACCGAGATATTTCCACGCAGCTCTTCTAAAACCTCCCCGGGAGAACCTCTGTAGATTCTCTCGAATTTTTTCGTGAGGTCGTTGCACAGGCAGATATTACACCCCGGGAGATTCTCAGATAAAATCTCAAAAGTTTTTATTATTCTTTTTGGCGATTCGTAAAATACATAAACTCCGGGATTATTTTTTAATTTAAGTATTATTTTTTTCATATCTGATTTTTCGCGCGGGAAAAATCCCTCGAAAACAAACGATTTCAGAACAAATCCCGAAACAGATATTGCCGCCGCGGCCGCGCACGCTCCGGGAACCGCGATAATCTCTATATTATTTTCGGCGGCTTTTTTAACTATAACTCCTCCGGGGTCTGATATACACGGCGTTCCCGCGTCCGATATGACGGCGATATTTCTGCCGTTTAAAAGTTCTCTTATAAAATAATCCGCGGAATTTATTTCGTTGAACTTATGATTTGAAACGAGTTTTGTTCTTATATCGAATTTTGTTAGGAGCTTCATGGAATTTTCAGTATCTTCCGCGGCTATAATATCCGCGTTTTTCAAAATTTCGACCGCTCTGGGGGTCATATCGTCCAGATTTCCTATCGGCGTCGCGACTATATATAATTTTCCGTTCATTTTTTTATATATCAATTCCTTATTTTAATTTTTATAAATTTATTATAAACCCAAAAATATAACCCGCTGTTAATATAATTTGAAAATATTAAAATATTCCAGTATAAAATATATAATATTTTCTAAAAATAATATAAAAATAATTTTTACCGGGGGTGTTATTTATGCAGATGGACAAAGCGACGTATATAAAATATGCCGGAGAGAACGCTAAAAAATCAAATATATTATTAAACATAACGAAAGCGTTTATTGTGGGCGGGCTCATATGCTGTATAGGCGAGGCGATTATTAAATTATATATTTATCTGGGTGTAGAACTCGAGACGGCGAGAATACTGGAATCGGTCACGCTTATTTTTCTTGCCGCGCTGCTGACCGGTCTGGGATATTACGACAACATAGCCAAGCACGCGGGAGCGGGGACAATCCTGCCGATAACGGGATTCGCGAACGCCGTCGTCTCTCCCGCTATCGACAGCAAAAGCGAAGGATTTATACTCGGGGTGGGTTCAAAAATGTTCGTGATTGCCGGTCCGGTTATAGTTTACGGCACGATTGCTTCGATAATTTACGGCGTTGTGTATTATTTTATAAGATAATATTGGTTAGATATGTAGAGCGCGGCTTCTATGCCGCGCCCTGCGTATATAAATATTAATTTTTATACATTTCCGCTATGCCGCATTCTGCCTTCGCGACCTCCGCGTCGAGTTTGCCGTACCTCGCTATATCCCCGACCGAAAGCATACCGACGATTTCCCTGCCCGTTACGACGGGAAGCCGCCTTACTTGTCTGTCGCCCATTACTTTTACGGCTTCTTTTATATCCGCGTCGGGCATTATGCTGACGACGTTTTTCGTCATTACTTTTTCTATTTTCTCTCCTGGTCCGAACCCTTTCGATATTCCTCTGGTTATAATATCCCTGTCGGTGACAATTCCGACGATTCCTCCGCCGTCGCATACCGGCACGACGCCTATATCCGCGCCGCGCATTAATTTAGACGCGTTTTCTATCGTCATATCGGGCGATACGCAGCATATATGACTTGTCATCAAATCTCTTACTTTCATAAATAAAAATAAACCTGCCTTTCTAATTAATAATTATAAAATATCACAGGTTTATTTTTAGCGTTTAATTTTTCGTTATGCGTTTTAGGCGAAAAAATCACCGATGTAATTTTTGTTATTATTCAAAATATAATCTTTCTCTGATATCAAGATATAATTTTTCCCAGACCGACATATTATTTTTAACGTCGCCCAAAGCGATTGCCGCCTGAGACGTCGCGAGGGCGTTTTCTCTGCCGCCTATCGTATGAGAGTAGCCGGCTGAGTCTGTTAATTTAAAAAGCGACAATCCGGCGATTGTTTTTTCTCCCATTTCTCTGTATTTTTCGCTTGTTATTTCGTT
>WRMA01000011.1 GCA_009777355.1 Oscillospiraceae bacterium
TTCAAACCCACGCACACGAAAAATATCGGCGAGAAAAACAAGAAAGACAGCACGGTACTTTTTTCCTCGATATATTTTTCAGCTCTGCTGTTGCACAATACCAGTCCGGCAATATATGCTCCCGTGATAACCGCTACGCCGAACAGCTCGGCTAAATATGCCATAAGAAAACAAAACGCGAGTCCGAAAACAGAAATCCTGCGCGTCATTCCCCATTTATTGCTTAAATACTCAAACAGCTTAAACGCGGCGAATCCGCATACCGCGGCGAAAACAAAGAACAGAACGACCTTAAGAATAATAAAACCTATACCCGCCGCGGACAAATCTTTATTATTCATGCCCAGCATAACCGACAGGCAGATAACTCCCAATATATCGTCTAAAACAGCCGCGCCCAGTATCGTGGCCCCCGCCTTTGTTTTGAATTTCCCCAGTTCGTGGAGAGTTTCTACCGTAATGCTGACCGACGTCGCCGTTAAGATAACGCCTATAAAAACGCTTTCAAGCGTATTTCCGCCGAAACACAGCATAAGAACAAACCCTCCCGCAAGCGGGAGAACAATCCCCAGAGCCGCGACGAGAACCGAAGGCCTGATAGATTGTTTAAGCTGCTTGAAATCCGTTTCGAGCCCCGCGGTAAACATAAGAAGTATAACTCCCAGCTCCGCGAGTATCTCAAAAACTTCGTCCGGTTCTATAATGCCCAGAATCGCGGGCCCCAGAAATATACCTGCGAAGAGCGCTCCCACCACCTGAGGAAGATGCATCTTCCGGGTTAAAATCCCGAATATTTTAGTAATAATTAATATTAACGCCAAATTGAGAAGCAGGTGTGTTCCCATAAACGCATTTCATCTCCCGTTCTAACCTACGGCTATCGCCGCTTTAATCGCGCCTATATGCGCGGGGGTCGTTCCGCAGCAGCCGCCGATTATATCCGCGCCCGCCTTTACTAAATCCGGCGCCGTTTTCGCCATATCCTCCGGACTTTCAGGGAAAGTATCAACGCCGTTTATATTTTGAGGCAGTCCCGCGTTCGCGTGGACAAGTATGGGAATATCTTTATCTATTTTACGCATCGCCGTTATCACTTCTATCATTCGTTCGATTCCGTTGCCGCAGTTCGCGCCCGCGATATCCGCGCCCGCGTCGACGACCGTTTTTACGGCCAGTTCGGGCGATACGCCCATCATCGTTTTATACTCTCCCTGATTGTTTTTCTCGAACGTAAACGTGCAGATAACCTCGAGCCCCGTATTCTCTTTCACCGCCTTAATCGCGTAAAAAGCCTCTTCTATGCCGCTCATCGTTTCGATACAGGCGGCGTCCGCGCCGCCTTTTTCAAGAGCCGTCGCCTGTTCTTTAAACGCCTCGTATATTTCCGAAGCCGATATATATAAACTATCCCCTTCGTAATCTTCCTCGTCCTCACCCTCCGGAATAATCATTTTACCCGTCGGACCAATAGACGCGATTACCCATTTATCGTCTCCCGCCGCTTCTCTCGATATTTTCGCCGCCGCTTCGTTTATTTCGGCAACTTTATCTGAAAGTCCGTAGTGTTCGAGTTTACAGCGCGTTCCGCCGAAGCTGTTAGTCTCGACCATGTCCGCTCCCGCGTCTATATAGCCTTTCGCGATATCTTTCACGTCTTCCGGGCGTTCAATGCACCAAAGCTCGGGACATTCTCCCGCTTTCAAGCCTTTTTTCTGCAAAAACGTTCCCCATGCTCCGTCTGAGACCAAAACTTTGCCGCTTTTAATAACATCCGCGATTTTTTTTCTTGACATAAATTTATCCCCCGTTAAAAAATTATTAAATATATTATTTATATAAGCTCTTATATTTCGCGATTAATTCGTAAGCGCCCAGAGACGCGGCGACGGTCAGGTCTTCCGCGTTGAGCCAGCCCGGCGCGGTACGGTCGAACAGAACCGTTCCCGACGGTTCGAACTCTTCGTCTCCCCCGCAAACCGTATAAGTAACCGGCAGATACGGCAGTAAATCTATTTTTACCGCATACCCCGCTTTATTATTTACCTCAACTCCGCCGAATATTTTCCCCGTTTCGACTAACGCTCCGGGATTTCCGCCGAAGCATTTAACCAGCGGAGCGACCGTTCTCTGTATAAACTTCGGCTCGTAGAACAGCGCGCCGGGAACTTCCCTGTACGATATTAGTTTTCCCTCGGGCCTTTTCGTTCCCTCGGATATTAAATAATGCAGGAGTATAATTTCCAGAGTTTTAGAATACCCCGGCTGAATATCAGTATCAAGGCAAATCTCCCGTTCTCCCGACAGCCATTTTATTAAATATTTTTCTCCGTCGAATTTAACGCCGCATAAACCGCAGACTTTTTCGGGCGTTAAATTTTTAAGTTTTTCCCTTGCCGAATTAACGGCGCCGTTATATCCCGATTTCAAATCGTTTCTCTCCCGGTTTTATTAATTATAATCCCGCTAATATTCTACCACAAAAATAAATAATTTTCAATGATTTTTTTATGCATTTTTGTAATATTCTATTTAATTTTACACAAAATTAAATTTTTATTGTAAAATTATCGCCGCGATTAAAAATAAAACCTGATGAACCGGATAATATATATAGAAAAAATATTTAAAACCCCCCGCGCCTTTTTCTCCGTTGTACAAAGCGATAAAAACAACCGCAAGAATCATAAGCCACTGATTAGGCGTAAACAAATGCCAGAAAGTAAAATTATTAGACGGGTTATTAAAAACCCTCATGTCGACGACGCCGCATATAACCGATAAAACCGCCAGTATTATGCAGTTTATATTTTTATTATCGACAAAATACCAAGCTATTCCCAACAGGACAAAAAAGAACGAAAACTCGACTTCGAACGGGGGAGGCAGTAAAATATTCAACAGCATATTTTCATATAGATTTAAACCAAAAAAATCGCGCGCCGCCGTTAAAATCAGGGGAATAAAAATAAAAACTATATATTTTATAATATTCAAGTCAAACTTTTCGCTTTTTATTATCTTATCTATACAGGTTATATACAGCGCGGCGTAAAAAAACGTCTGAAAAATATTCCCCATAGGGATTCCCATATTTAAAATAACTGCCAAAACCCTGAGAAATTCCATTATTACAGAAGCCGTATATAATCTCATTATATAATTTCTTCTGTTTCTCGTATGCCTTAATCCCTCTACGAGCAGAAACAAAAACAAAGGCGCGGCGATTCTGCCCGTTATACGCATAAGTTCGTTGATATACGGCGATTTTGTGAGAAGCTGATATTTTGCGAGATGGTCGAGCGTCATGATAACGAGCGCGATTATTTTCAGTTGGCTCGACGTTAAGCCTTTCTTTCTATAAAAACCCATAAAATTTCTCCGCCTCTTTCTCATTGCCGAAATTTTCAGCCGATAAATTTTTGACAAGCTCTTCTCTTTTTGATTTATCGTCTATTAAATCTTTTATTTTTTCGTATAAGTCAGATGGGTCTATATCCGCGACAACGCCGTATTTCCCGTCTTTGAGCTGTTCTTTTGCCGAGAGATAATTCGCCGCGACAATCGGCCGGCGTATTATTTTCGCTTCTTCAACAGATATCGGCTTACCCTCGAATCTTGACGGCTGGACATAAATATCGCACTCTCTCATAAACGGATAAGGATTGATTGTCTCTCCGAGAAAAACAAGCGATTCCTCAACGCCGTATTTAACGGCGAGATTTATTATTTTGTCTTTTTCGGACTGTTCTCCCTCGCCGAGTATATACCATTTTATATTATATTTATGATTTTTAAAATTTTTCAGAATTTCGGGAATCATATCCAAGCCCTTCTGACGGGCTATTCTCGCGACCGTTAAGAGTCGCACTCCGTCAAAGCTATCTGTATCCGGGAAACTCTCCCGTTCGAGAGAACGCCGCCGGATAAAATCCGCGTTTTGTATGTTCTCTATAATTACGCATTTGTCCGCGATTTCCGGAAATTTTGACTTTAACTTTTTATCGACCATGCCCGAAACGTTTACTATCCGATTACACTTTTTAAAATATTCCGAATATATTTCGGCGTCGTATTTATCGTCGCCGTATTCAAAATGCATCCACGCGATTTTCTTTTTCGCGTTTACAACCCTGTCGACCATATAGAACATAGTCCTGTCTCCCCAGTACGCGACCGCGGCGTCGTACTCCTGAGTTACGGGCGGGATTTTTTTCATCAGTTTGCAGAAAAGTTCCGTCGCCGTTTTTACTTTTTGCTTCGGGAAGAGCGCGAATTTTATAAAATACGGCATGATTTTAAATAAATCGAGGGGGTTTTTTCTGACAAAAGTATTAAATAAATTAGAAACCGCGTTTTTTGAGCTTAACAAAAACAATTCGCCGTATTCCGGCATAAACTTTACGTTTACCCGCTCGGGGATTAATTCCATAAATAAGCCTTCGTTTTTTGCGAGAATCAAGTCAACGTCATATTTTTCAAAATCTATGCAGTTTATAAAAGACAGGAAAGACTGTTCGGTTCCCGCGGAGTTCATTATGATTCCTATAAACAGTAATTTTTTTTTCATATTAAAAAATCCCCCTTGAAAAATTTTCGACTGTATGTTATATTATATAACATAATTTTATAATCTATATACGGAGAATTGTTAATATAATGTTAAACAACAAACAAAAAAAACAAAAAATCGCGGTAATAATCCCGGACGGCATGGCCGATTTAAAAATCCCCGAATTAAATAACAAAACGCCTATGCAATCCGCAAATAAACCCTGCATGGATTTTCTCGCGCTTAACGGCGTTTGCGGAATGGTCGAATGTATCCCCGGCGGTATGATTTCGGACGCGAGCGCGACCGCTAATCTATCTATACTCGGATACGACCCGGAAATTTATTCGAGAGGACGTTCGCCTCTCGAAGCGGCGAGCATAGGTCTTGAACTCAGATTAAACGACACGGCGTTAAGATGCAATTTAGTTACTTTAAGCGAAGAAGAGCCCTACGAAGAAAAAACTATTATCGACCACAGCGCGGACGAAATCGAAACGCCCGAATCGAGCGGGTTAATATCAGTATTAAATCAGGAACTGGGGACAGACAAAATCAGGTTTCACACGGGTATAAGCTACCGTCACTGTCTGCTTTGGGAGGACTATGAAAATAATTTTAAATTCACCGGTCCCCACGATATATTAAACAAAAAAATAAAAGGATATCTGCCGGCGGGCGAATGTCTGGAACTGATGAAAAAAAGCTTCGATATATTGAAAAATCACGGCATAAACAAAAAACGCATAGAAAACTCGAAACGTCCGGCTAATTCCATATGGCTCTGGAGTCCGGGCACAAAACCCGCCCTGCCTGATTTCAGAACAAAACGCGGGCTTGACGGTTCGGTTATCGCCGCGGTCGATTTAATAAAAGGCATAGGAATCTATGCGGGCATGAACGTCGTAAACGTCGAGGGAGCGACGGGAAATTTTCACACAAACTATAAAAACAAAGGGCTCGCGGCGATAAAAGAATTTGAAAACGGTTCTGATTTTGTATTTATACACGTCGAAGCCCCAGACGAATGCGGACACAGGGGAGAAATCCAAAACAAAGTAAAATCCATAGAAAATATCGACGATATGATAATAAAACCCGTTTATGATTACCTAAACTCAAAATTCGAAGATTTTAAAATACTTATACTCCCCGACCACCCGACGTATTTATCGACGGGAGCTCACTCATACAACCCCGCGCCGTTTTTGATATACAAAAAAAACTCCGGGATTAATTCGGGCATAAGCAATTTCAACGAAGAAAGCGTCTCTGAAAAATCCGGCGTTTATATCAAAGACGGTTATAAACTGCTTGATTTCGTTCTGGATAATTAGCGGACGCGCAATGCGTGCCCCTACACGCTTTCT
Source organism: Oscillospiraceae bacterium (assembly GCA_009777355.1). Classification (GTDB taxonomy): domain Bacteria; phylum Bacillota; class Clostridia; order Oscillospirales; family WRJC01; genus WRJC01. The sequence continues at coordinate 5,920 of WRMA01000011.1, forward strand.
TTCTTTTTTGTACCACGAGTTACGCAGTTGTTCAAATTTGCGGAAAGCCCTCTTTTTTAAAGAGGGTGGCAGTCGCGTAAGCGGCTGACGGGTGTTTTTGAAATTTGACGCTGCGCGAGGGGAGGCAAAAACACCCCCCGTCTGCGGACGGCACCCTCTTTACGAAAGAGGGCAAAGATAGTAAATACGTCAAGCGCGTAACTCGTGTAGGATAAAAAAATAAAATTTATGAAAAACATATATTTATTATTTTTGAAGTTTTTTAAAATCGGGCTTTTCACGTTCGGCGGAGGTTACGCGATGATTTCGCTGATACGTGAAGAAGTCGTCGGCAACATGAAATGGATAAGCGACGAAGAAATGCTCGATTTAATCGTGATTGCCGAATCGACCCCGGGAGTTCTCGCCGTAAACACGGCGACTTTCGTCGGTTATAAAACGTCGGGAATCGCGGGAGCGGCGGCGGCGACAGTCGGCGTTACGCTGCCTTCGCTTATTATAGTAGGCGCGATTTCCCTGTTTTTCGAGCAGTTCAAAAATTTAAAATACGTCTCGTACGCTTTCTCCGGAATAAGAGCGGGGGTCGTTCTGCTTATTGCGGACGCCGTTTTAAAACTAGATAAAAAAAATACGAAAAATCTTTTTTATTTTTTGATTTTGATTTGCGCGGTTATATCTTCGCTGGTTTTAAAAATAAGCGCGGTATATATAATATTAGCGGCGGCGGCTTCGGGGATAATATATTCGGTCATATTTAATAAAACTGGAAGAGATAAAAAATAATGCGTATTTTATTTGATTTGTTTATAACTTTTTTTAAAATCGGTCTGTTTACGATAGGCGGCGGATACGCGATGATACCTCTCATTACCGAGACCGTCGTAAATAAAGGCTGGTGCGCGGAGACAGATATTATAGATTATATAGCCGTCGCCGAATCGATACCCGGACCGTTTTCTTTGAACGCCTCTACTTTTATCGGGATGGAGCAGTTCGGCGTAGCCGGGGCGGTTTCGGCCGCTCTGGGTTTGGTCATGCCGTCGTTTATAATAATTTTGGTTATCGCGAAATATTTATTGAAATTTCTTGAGTATAAAGGCGTTCTTGCCGCCCTTAACGGAATACGCCCGGCTGTAATCGGTCTGATGGTTTCGGCCGTCGTTTCGATTGGTCTGACGGCTTTTAATATAGATATAGCGCGGGGTTTGTCAAATATCGATTTCATCGGCGTCTTTATTTTCCTGTGCGTCCTGGGATTATATATAATATCGAGGAAAACGGGAAGATTTAATATGAACGCGTATAAAATAATATTGGTTTCGGCGGTTCTGGGAATCATATTTTATGCCCTTCGGGATTTCGCGTTCACAGTTATTTTACAATATTAAAAAAAAATCCTCTTGACTTATTCAGCAAAAAGTGGTAAATTCTAATATAGTATTAGCACTCTTGTATAGTTAGTGCTAATTTATGAAGCCGATTCCGGAGGTGAGCTCGGTTTGGAACTTAACGACCGTAAGAGACAGATATTAAAAGCCGTCGTCGATTCTTATATAGAGAGGTGCGAACCCGTGGGTTCGAAATATCTGGCGGATTATTATAAGCTGGATTTATCCCCGGCGACTATCAGAAACACGATGAGCGAACTCGAGCAGCTCGGACTTCTCGAGCATCCGTACACTTCCGCGGGGCGAATACCGTCGAGTCTGGGATACAGGGTTTACGTAGACAGTTTAATGCAGAGCTACAGGCTGTCGTCGAGAGAGATAAGGGAAATAAACGAAATCAACGAGAATTTGAATATAAAAATCACCCGTCTGGATAAAATAATCGAGAGGGCGGGAAAACTGATGTCCGCTTTGACTTCGCTCATGTCGGTCTCTATGACTCCCAAATCCAGTTCGGTGAATATAGTTAAGATAGACCTGGTGTTTTTTGATTTGAATAATTTTCTTCTTGTCATAGTGACTTCCGTTAATATAGTTAAGACGAAGCATATATACAGCAGGACCGATATCGGCGAGGACGTTCTGGAGCATTTGAAAAAGGTTCTGAACGGAAGTCTCGCGGATATAGATATAAACTCCGTCTCCCTGCCTCTTATTTTGGGTATGGAGACGATGATGGGAAGTTATTCGGGGATTGTTTCGCCGGTGCTGAAAGTAATATACGAGGCGATAAGAGAAATAAACGAAGCCGAGATTTATATCGACGGCGCGGCGAATTTGTTTGATATGCCCGAATATAACGATATTGAAAAAGCGAAGAGTCTGGTTAATCTCATGGACAATAAAGACAAGCTGTTAAATGTTTTTTCGCAGTCTCCGGAAGAAAGGCTTAATATTTATATAGGCGAGGAAAACTCTATAACCAGCGGAGGGGATTCGAGTTTTATATTCAAGACTTTTTCGCTCGGGGATAAAATTCTGGGAGCTATCGGAGTAATCGGACCGAAACGCATGGACTACTCGAAAATAATAGCCAAGCTCGAATATTTTTCGGGTAACATGGCTGATATTATAAAACAGGAGCTCGACGAAAAATACGCGGCGATCGACGACTCAAAATTTATGCAGGGAGGTAAAAGCGGAAATGAATGAGAATCTGGAAGAGATTAAAGAAAGTGAAATAACCGGGGAAAGCGCAGAACCTGAAGAGGAAATTGAAAAAGACGGGGAAACTTCGGAGTTACCGGAAGAAAAGCGGAAAGAATACGACGCTTTGTACGACAAGTATCTGAGGGTAGCCGCGGAGTATGAGAATTTCAGAAAGAGAACGGCGAAAGAAAAAGAGGGTATATATTCGGAAGCGGTAATCGACGTTTTGAATAATATACTGCCCATTTCTGATAATATGGAGCGCGCGCTGCAGTTTTCCGACAGTGAAAAAGTGCTGGAAGGAATGAAGATGATATATCAGCAGTTCACGGACAGTTTAGCAAGATTGGGAGTGGAAGAAATCAAAGCCGAAGGCGAAAAATTCAATCCGGAAGTTCACAACGCGGTCTTTCATGAGGAGGACGGGAGTCAGCCGGAAAATACGGTAACTGAAGTTTTGCAGAAAGGATATGCGAGGGGCGATAAAATTATAAGACCCGCAATGGTCAGGGTTGTTAATTAGGCAAAGAAAAAACGATATAATTTAAATGTTATTAAATATAAATATTAAGGAGAAGATTTAGTTTATGGGAAAAATAATAGGCATAGATTTAGGAACGACGAATTCGTGCGTGGCAGTTCTGGAAGGCGGAGAGCCTGTAATTATCGCGAATCTTGAGGGAACGAGAACGACGCCTTCCGTCGTGGCTTTCTCTAAAACCGGCGAAAGAATGGTCGGTCAGGTCGCGAAAAGGCAGTCAATCACAAATCCCGACAGGACAATCGCTTCGGTAAAGCGCGAAATGGGTACGGATTTTAAAGTGAGAATAGACGACAGGAGTTATTCTCCGCAGGAAATATCGGCGATGATACTGCAGAAGTTAAAGGCGGACGCGGAAAATTATCTCGGGGGTAAAGTTACCCAGGCCGTAATCACCGTTCCGGCGTACTTCTCGGACGCTCAGAGACAGGCGACGAAAGACTCGGGAAAAATCGCGGGGCTTGAGGTTTTGAGAATAATAAACGAGCCGACCGCCGCCGCTCTCGCGTACGGCATGGACAAAGACCAGGAGCAGAAAGTCATGATATTCGATTTGGGCGGGGGAACTTTCGACGTTTCGCTGCTTGAAATAAGCGACGGGGTTTTCGAAGTTCTGGCGACTGCGGGAAACAACAGGCTCGGCGGCGACGATTTTGACCAGAGGGTTATAGACTGGATTGCGGGAGAGTTCAAAAAAGACAGCGGCATAGATTTGAAAACCGATAAGATGGCTTTGCAGAGATTAAAAGAAGCGGCTGAAAAAGCTAAGATAGAGCTTTCGGGAATGGCGACCGCGTCTATAAACCTGCCGTTTATAACGGCGGACGCAAGCGGTCCGAAGCATTTCGAGACGAATCTGACCAGGGCGAAGTTCAACGAACTGACGGCGGATTTGGTCGAGAAAACTATGGGACCGACGAAACAGGCTCTTTCGGACGCGGGGCTTTCTCCGGGTCAGGTGGACAAGATTTTACTGGTGGGCGGTTCGACGCGTATTCCCGCGGTACAGGACGCGGTGCGCAATTTTATCGGCAAAGAGCCGTTTAAGGGAATAAACCCGGACGAGTGCGTAGCCGCGGGAGCGGCAATACAGGCGGGGGTTCTGGGCGGAGAAGTCAAAGATTTGCTTCTTCTCGACGTTACTCCCCTGTCTTTGGGAATCGAGACCCTCGGGGGTATATTCAATAAATTAATCGAGAGGAACACGACTATTCCCGTCAAGAAAAGCCAGGTTTACTCTACCGCCGCGGACGGTCAGACGTCGGTCGAAATCCACGTTTTACAGGGCGAGCGCGAGATGGCGGCGAATAACACGACGCTAGGAAGGTTCACTCTCGACGGCATACCTCCCGCGCCGAGGGGAGTTCCGCAAATCGAAGTCACTTTCGATATCGACGCGAACGGCATAGTAAACGTCAGCGCGAAAGACAAAGGCACCGGAAAAGAGCAGCATATAACTATTACCTCTTCGACAAATATGGACAAGAGTCAGATTGATAAAGCGGTCAAAGAAGCGGAGATGTTCGCCGAGGAAGATAAGAAGCAGAAAGAGAAAGTCGAAATAAAAAACAACGCCGAGCATATAATATTCCAGTCGGAGAAAACTTTGGGCGATTTGGGCGAAAAAGTTACGGAGGAAGAAAAGCAGCCGGTAAGAGACGCGATAGAGAGGCTGAAAGCCGTCGTAAATTCGGAGGATACGGACGCCGTAAAGGCCGCGACGGACGATTTGCAGAAAAAGTTCTATGACATATCGGCGAAGTTATACCAGAACAGCAACGTAAATCCCGACGACGCGTCGAATTATCAGGACGCTCCGGGAGGAAATCAGGACGGAAACGCGGACGGGTACGTGAACGCCGAGTTTCAGGAAGAAGACGGGGAATCAGACCCGGGAGAACAATAAATTTCAGAACCGGCAGAAAATAAAAAAAATTTAAGTCAGAGGCGATAAGAAATATGGCTGAAAATAAAAGAGACTATTACGAAATACTCGGGGTTTCAAAAAGCGCGGGAGAAGCGGATATAAAAAAAGCGTACAGGAATCTCGCGAAAAAATATCATCCCGACATGAACCCGAACGATAAGTCCGCGGAAAAAATCTTCAAAGAAGTGAACGAAGCGTATGAAGTTTTGTCGGACGCGGATAAGAAATCGCGTTACGACGCTTACGGGCACGCCGGCATAGACCCGAACGTAAATATGGGTTCCGGTTTTGAGGGGTTCGGAGGTTCGGGAGGTTTCGGGTTCGGCGGCGGAATCGACGATATATTAAGCACTTTTTTCGGAGGGTTTTCTTCCTCGTCGTCTTCGTCGGCGAGGAGAAACGCTCCGGTTAGGGGCGAGGATATTTTCCAGAGGGTGATTATATCGTTTGAGGAATCCGTTTTCGGGTGCGCCAAAGAAATAAGCTATTCCCGCATAGAAACGTGCGAGGAGTGTTCGGGCAGCGGGGCGGCGAAAGGAACAAAAACGGAGACCTGCTCGCCGTGCGGCGGCAGCGGCGTTATAAAGACGCAGAGAAGAACGCCTCTCGGAATGATGCAGTCGACGGCGGCGTGCGCTTCGTGCCACGGAACCGGAAAAGTTATAAAGTCGCCGTGCCAGGTATGCAAAGGCAACGGTCTCATAAGAAAAAACAGGAAGAACACGGTCGATATTCCGGCGGGTATAGACGACGGACGCAAAGTCGCGGTAAGAAACCAGGGAGACGCGGGAAGAAACGGCGGAACTTCCGGAGATTTGATTATAACGGTCGGGGTTCGTCCTCACCCCGTGTTCGAACGGGAGGGGTATAATATATTCTGCGAGATACCCATAACGTTTGCTGAAGCCGCCCTGGGAGCGGAGATAGACGTTCCTACCCTCGAGGGGGGAGAAAAGTATAAAATTTCCGAGGGAACCCAGACGTCGAGCGTGTTTACGCTGAAAAACCGCGGAATCCAGCATCTCAACAACGCAAAGCACCGCGGAGACCTTTATTTTAAAGTGACTGTCGAAGTTCCCAGGGGTCTGAACGAGAAGCAGAAGAACGCGCTGAGAGAGTTCAGCGATAAGTGCGCGGGTAAAAATCACGAAAACAAAGAAGGCTTCTTCAGGAGATTCGGCAAATCTATCGGATTTAAGTAGATAATAATTGTTATATAACGAGAGATAGAAACAGGGCGAGACTTATTCCGGGGAGTCCGAGGAGAAGAGTCGAAACTACGGTGATGATATTAAGGGATATAACGGTATATCCCAAAAAGGAGCAGATAAAACCCGCGCAGGCGAAAACGGCGAGAAAAACTGCGTTTTTCGCGCAGTATGAGACGAATTTCCTGAAAGGTTTTAAAAGCGTAAGCAAAAAAAGCAGTAAAATTATCAGCGACGGAACTATATTGTTCTTTAAAAATTCGGCGATTATATTAATATCCATAAAATTATTTTCCTCTTTGATTTACGACTGACTTTAATATTAAATTATTAAATTATATTTGAAATATAAGAAATTTATGTTATACGCTAAATAATTTTAGAAAATTTTGCATATAATAATAGTGGGTTTAAAATTTTAAACGGAAACTAAAAAGCGAAAAAGGAAAATATATTTTATGATTGAAATTATGAGCGGCGTTTCGGGAAACGATTATAAAACCGAGCGGTTCTGCTCTCTTGCTGACCGTAATATCGTGCTTTTCGTTGAAACGCAAAGCGACGGAAGCGAAAAAAAGACCTGTTATAACATAAACAAATGCGACAAGAGAAATTTTTGCAGATATTTAACGAAGTCCGCCGGAGCGCAGATTGAAAGCCGAGCGCAGTAAAAAACATAAAAAATTTAAGTTGTTTTTAACCGGCTTAAATTTTTTTATATATTTCTGCCAGTAATTAATAAAAAAAGATAATAAGAAGGAAACGCAGAATGCTTAAATCGGAATTTGCAGATTACGACCCGTCTCTCGCGTCGGAGGCGGCGGAAACGATAGAGACGTTAAAAGAGATATTCGGGGACGGAGTATCAGATATACGGCACATCGGGGGAACGTCCGTGAAAAAAATAAAATCCAGGCCGGTCATAGACATAGTAGTCGGGTTCAAAGAAGCGAATCTTATAATCCCTGAAAAATTGCGCGGAGTATTAAGAAAACGGGGGTTTATCGCGGACGCGAGGAATATAAACGACGGGCAGAAGATATTTTTTAAATACGGCGGCGTAAAAAATAAAAGGCGGGTCGTCACCCACGTAGTCAGGGTCGTTTTACATAACGGCAGAAAATGGTTCGAATATTTAATTTTCAGCGATTATCTGAACATAAACGAGAGCAGGGCGAGAGAATATGAGATTCTGAAGCTTTCGTCGGACGGGAAACGCAGATACGCGCTGACTTCCTATATCAAAGAAAAGTCCGCTTTTATAAAAAAGACTATTTCGGACAATTTTTACATGATGATGCTCGGCAGAAACGTCGATATTGATTTGATTGATTCAGACTTGAACAGGATAAAAAATTTAAATCATGAAGCGTATATTATCGGCTCGGATAAGAAGATTAAATCGAACCGCGGGGAATTTAACGGCGATATTGCGGCGTATATAAAAGACAAAACCAGAAACAGGAATATTTTCATCGTCTCGGACAGGGGCGCGGTAATTTACGAGCCGGAAATACGGGAAGCGCTGAAAATTTATAATAAAGGCTCATGCGAAATAGTATGCCTGTATGAAAAATCATGCGGGGCGGTTTTATATGCGCGGGAAAAGCGGGAAAAAAACGACGGAGACGGCAATCTGAAATTTCTTTTGGTCAGGGGAAGGGCGTCGAGCCGGGTCGGATTTCCCAAAGGGCACATAGAAGCGGGCGAAAGCGAGGAAGAGACGGCGAAAAGGGAGATTTACGAAGAAACTTCGCTGAATCCCGTTTTAATTCATGACGATTTCAGAGAGGAGAGGAGTTACGTAATCGGCGGTTATATCAAAAAGACGGTCGCGTATTTCCTCGCGGAATTTAATATTTCGGACAAATATAAAATCCGGGATAAAGAAATACTCGAGCAGCGTCTTGTTTCTTATGACAAGGCCTATTTACTGCTTACGTTTAATCAGGACAAGGAAATTTTGAAAAAAGCGTATGACAAAATAAAAAATATTAAATAAAAATATCGATTATGTCTTGAAATTTTTTTATTTAGTTTGTATAATTAATATAGCCGAGAAAATAAATTAATTTGCCGGGGAGGATTTTAAAATTTAAAGATGGATATAAAAAACAGAAACGAAAATATAAGCTACGAATCGGCGGGAGTCAGTATCGATACCGCTAACGAAACTAAAAGGCAGTTTAAAGATATAGTTTCCTCGAAAAGCTCAGGAAGCTGCAGGCCGGTAAATCAGGTAGGAGCGTTCGCGTCTCTGGTCGAGCTTGATTTAGAAAATTATACCAAACCCGTGTTCGTCCTGAAAAGCGAGGAACCGGGTTCAAAGCAGGCGCTTGCCATAGACAATAATAAAATCGAATGGATTGCGAGGGATTTGATAAATCATTTAGTCAACGATATTATAGTCATGGGAGCTTCGCCGCGCGCGGTTCTCGACACTATAATATGCGGTAAATTCGAAAAAGAGACCGTTTTGAAATTAGTCGGTGAAATTTCAGCGGCGTGCGGGGAAAACGGCTGCGTACTCGTCGGCGGCGAAACGTCCGAGCAGCCGGGTATGCTGCCCGCGGGAAGATATATATTACAGGCGAGCGTTTTGGGTATTGCGGAAAAATCGAAAATAATAGACGGGAGCAGAATAAAGGCCGGGAACGCGTTGATTTGCCTCGCGTCTAACGGTCTTCACACGAACGGCTATAGTTTAGTACGTAAATTAATCGAGACGAAGCCCGGTATTTTGGAAGAAAAAATAAACGGCATGAGTTTTCTGGAGGCCGTTTTGCAGCCGCACGTCTCGTATTTTGAAGCGATTAAAACAATACTTGAAAAATATCCCGATAATATATGCGGCATGGCGCATATTACGGGAGGAGGGATACGCGATAATCTGGAGCGTATAATTCATGACGGGAGCTTGTCGGCGAATATAGATTTGGCCGAAATAAAAACGCCGCCGATTTTCGGCGTAATCAAAAATTACGCGAATATTCCGGACGAAGAAATGCTCGCGACTTTTAATAACGGCGCGGGATTAATTATCGCCGCCGAAGCAAATCTCGCCGAAAATATTATAAACTCTGTAAAATCAACGGGCATAGACGCTTATATTATCGGGGAGATTATTAAATCTGATAATAAAAATAAAAAAATTATATTTAATAATAAACCGGTCTGGAATTAGAAAATAAAAATTAAAAAAATAAAGGAGGTATATATAAATCATGGCAAAACCGAGAATACTGGTCGTCGGCAGCGCGAACATGGATATCGTTTTTTCTATGCCGCGTATTCCGAACAAGGGCGAATCTATCGTCGCGGAAAACTACGCTTACGTTCCGGGAGGAAAAGGCGCGAACGCGGCGACGGCGGTCGCGAGGCTGGGAGCGGACGCGGTCTTTTGCGCGAGGGTGGGAAACGACGAAATAGGCGCGAGACTTACCGAAGCGTATAAACTGGAAAACATCGACGCGAGATTTATAAAAACAGATAAAAACGCATCGACCGGATTAGCCGCGATTTTACTCGAGGACGACGGCTCCAACAGAATCGTCGTATATCCGAACGCCAATTTAAATCTCGAGCCGGGCGACGTCGAGAACGCTTTCCTGTCTTATCCGGACGCCGTTCTCACTCAGTTTGAGACGAGCCCCGAGGCCGTCGCCGCCGCCTGCGGGTTTGCCGGGAAACAAAATATACCGGTTTTCATAGACGCAGGTCCGGTTAGAAAAGATTTTCCCTACGAGCTTTTGGAGAACGTGGAGATAATCTCTCCGAACGAGGTCGAAACGGCGCAAATCACCGGGATAAACCCGTCGAACGCCGAGACGTGCCTTCAGGCGTGTATGAAACTGAAGAGCATGACGAAGGCAAAATACGTGGTTTTGAAGTTATCGGACCGCGGCTGCTGTTCTTACGACGGCAAAGATTTCGAATATATGACCCCGCATTTCGTCGAGGCGGCCGACACGACCGCCGCGGGGGATGCGTTCACCGCCGCGCTGACGGTCGAGTATATGAGAACAAAAAATTTAATCGCGGCGTGCAAATACGCGAACATAGCGGGAGCTCTGGCGGTTACGAAATTCGGAGCGATGAGTTCTCTGCCTACAAAAAAAGAAGTCGAAAATTTTATTGCCGCTAAAAAAATAAATCTCTGAAAAATTATTGCAGATTATTGAAAGGAAACGATATAGAAATGGGGATAATTCTTATATTCATACCTCTGGTTTTGTTTATAATAATAGAGGGGATAATTTTATATATTTTAATAAACATGGTAATGAACGCGCTGGAAGCCAGCGATTACGCCGCGAACGCAATGATTGACCACGCTTACCCGATTCCCGTGGCGATGCTGTATATTTTTCTTCTTATGACGGCAATCGGCGTCGCTATATTTCTTTACATAAGATTTACGATTATGCCGTATGTAAAAGAACACAACAGAAAAAAAGCCGAAGCGGCCGCGGGCGACGTTTCTTCGGACCCGTCTTCGTCTCCGTCCTCGTTCCCGTCGTCTTTGACCGCGGGAAACGTCGCCGTAAACAACAGTGCGGCGATAAATTTGACCGACGTTTCCGGAGCCGGAGGGAACGGTCTTAAAGTATTCGGAATAAGCGGCAGGGGTCCGAGAAGAAAATCAAAAAAACTTTTGATTATAGTATTAATCGCGGCGTTTGCGTTAATCGCCGGAGCGGCGGCGTATTTATTTATATTCCAGCCCGACTGGCTGCCTTTTGACCTGCCTTTTACCGGCGGCGGAAACAATAATACGATAATGCCGAGACAACCGGCAAATATTCCCGACGACGAATGGGAGGACTGGAACGACGACGAAACGCTGTATTTCAGCGGGTATCTAAATATTATTTAAACAAACAAATCGATATCGGTATGCGGGATAAACAGCGCCGCTATATATTCGTCCATATATCCCGTTTCGCCGCTTAAATCGATATACGTTATCTTTTCTGACGTTTCAGAAACTTTTCGGCGTTTCTCTTCGGAAATCAGCATTTGATACGCGCCGCTTATCGAAGTGTTGCCGAGATATATTATTTTTTCTTCGGCGATATTCGGCAGGAGCCCCATCGTTTTCGCGTCGTTTATATTTAAATATTTCCCGAATCCTCCGGCGATATAGATTTTGTCTATGTCGCCGAACGTTATTCCGGCGCTGTTTAAAAGCGTACGGCACGCCGAAAATACCGCGCCTTTCGCGCGTATAAAATTATCAATATCCGCTTCGCTCAGCGTTATATTATCGGTAATATAAAACTTATACGGCTTTTTGTTTTTATTTATTTTTTCCGGCATTTTATCGGTGAATCTTCCGGCCGCGTCTATTATCCCGCGCCTGAACATTTCGGCCGTAACCGAGATAATTCCAGAGCCGCATATTCCCATAGGCTCGGCGTTATTTACAGTTTTTATTATTATATTATTATTTTCGTCTATTTTAAAATCGTCTATCGCGCCGCTCGACGCCCTCATGCCGAACTCTATCCCGCCGCCCTCGAACGCCGGTCCCGCCGAACAAGCGCAGCCGAGAATAAAATCGTCGCGGCCGAGTAAAATCTCCCCGTTTGTGCCGATATCCAAAAACAATATAATCCCGCTATTATCTTCATCTTTACATAAAGGCGTCGATAAAATCCCCGCGGTTATGTCTCCGCCGACGTAACTGCCGACGGAGGGGGCAAAACTAACCGGAGCGTACGGGTTTATATTTACGCCCGTTTCGAGCGAATTAAACGCCGGAACTTTAAAAACCGCGGGAGTATACGGGTCGAGCCTGATATATTCGGGAATTATTCCCAAAAACAAATGCGTCATGACAGTATTTCCCGCGATTGACGCGCGGTATATTCTATTAATATCGATATTATTCTCTCCGGCTGTTTGACTTATTAAATTATTTACTGTTTTTAAGACGCGCCGTTTTAGTTCGCCTGAATTTTTCTGCGCGTAATTTATACGGCTTATAACGTCGAGACCGCACTCTATTTGGTCGTTATAGTCGGTTTTTTTTGATATTATTTCCCCGGTAATAATATCGGCGAGCCATAAAGTAACCGTCGTCGTACCTATATCAATCGCGACGCCGTACATGTTATTTATATCTGATTTTTCTGTATTTTCTATACTTATAATATTTAAAATATTATTGTCAAAATAATAAATAACCTTGATTTTTCCATTATTTTGCCTTAATTTTACGGGTAGAATATTTAAAACAGGCAGGGGTATTTTTATATCCGCGAAATTATCGGGGAGAGTTTTTTTAAGAGCGTTTGTCAATCTGTCTAAATCAGAAAGTCCGTCGAGATAATTTGACTTTGCGGCCTGTAAATCAATTTGCTTTACGCCCGGATTTATTTCAAAATCAATAATATTGTTTATGTCGTCGTCAAAGCTGCCCTTTTCTGTATAAAGCCCCGATAAAATACCGACTGTGACGTCGCTGTCTAAAATATTCGCTTGGCAAATCAATACATGATTTTCTTTTTCATTTTTGTAACTGCCTGATTTTACCTCTACTTCGCCGGAGATAATTTTAACAAGACATTTCCGGCATATGCCGGCTCCGCCGCAGGGAGTCTCGACTGAAACGCCCGCAAGCCTCGCGGCTTCCAGGAGAGAAGACCGCGGGGCTGCGTCTGCGTTTGTTTTTGTTTGGAGATTAATTTCAACTGTAATATTTTGGGGTAAAAATGTTATTTCAGGCATAATTATTTCGGTAAATTTAATTTGTTTTGTTCAATAATACAGCTTTAACAAAGCTCTCTATATCCGACGATTCTCCCGGTCCTACAATCACTTTATATCCCGGCAATTCTTCTTCGAGTTCGCCGCTGATTTGCGCGACGTACCCGGGAATTATTATCTCCCGCGCGTCGACTTTATCGGGAAGCCCGATTTCTTTGATAAACGCCGCGATTTTCGCTCCCGAGAATTTCCCCGCCGCCCACGCGGTCAAAACGCTCATTCCCTCGCACTCCGGAATTATAAGCCATGCGTTTATGCCGCTGTTTTCGATTTCGCCCGACACCAAAAAATATGTCAGCGAAAAATTCGTCGTGACAAATATCGGCGAATTTCTGTCCGGTTCGCCGATTGCGTATAATTTCGGCTCGACTTGAATCGGCTTCTGCGGGTCTGTGTAGATATTCTGCCGTAAAGTCATCAGCGTTACAAGCTGCGCTTTATCAAAACTCGGCAGGACTATTATTCCTCCGAATTTTGTAATTTCGTTAACTGCCGAAACAGTATTATCGAAGTCGCAGCCCGCGTCGATAAATTTAAGCGTCGCGTATCCGAGAGTTTTATCGTTGTTTTTTAACGCCGATTTTCTCGCAATCGAATTTGTCTGGAACGCTTCCGCGAGTGAATGGGTCTTAAACTCGATAATCAAATCGTTGAATCCGTCCTGTTTTAATTTCGCGGTGAGCTCGCGGATTTCATCGAGATTATCCGCCGTTACCGCTAATATATGACCGTTTTCTTTTGCGATTTCACGCATTTTACCGGCGTTTTGCATAGTTACGCCGGATATTATACTCGCCGAATCTTTGACGGCTTTCGCCGCCGCTTCAACGGCTTCGTCAGAGCCGCGTAAAATTAACGGCAGTTCTGTTATGTCATAGATTTCTTTTGCATATTTCGCATAATTTTCCGCGTCCGAACCTCTCTGCGCAAACGAAATCGCTCCGACCGTCAATATCTCCCCTACCCTTTCGAGCTTATAGTCTTTGATTTTTTGCGCCGTTTCGTGAGCACTCATGTCGGTATCATCTATATTTACCGCAATCACAGTTTTATTTACAAAAGTTTTTTCGTGTCTGTAAAAAACTGTTTCCTCGCCCAGCGCGCTTATATTTTTAACGCCGATTTTTACGCCCTTGACGGGCGGTTCGCTTGCCGCGCCTAAAATTTGCTTCGCTTCGTCCGACGCATACGGACATTCGTCCAGACTCGCTTTTTTCGAGGCGAGCTTCATGGCAAACGCCATACACGTGCTGCAGCCGCATTCTTTGCTGCAATTTGCCTTTGAACCCGGCAGAAGCTTATTAATCTGCAATCCTGTAAGTTGCGCCATATTATTTACCCTCCCCGATATTATTATCCATTAATTCAAATATAGTTTTTCTGACTGTTTTCACGGCTTCGGGGTGATACAGAATCAATATATCCGCTCCGGCGTATAAAAGAGAGGACGCCGACGCGATTTCCCAGTATGCCGCGCGTTTCGCTAAATCTCCCCAGTTCGGGAAATCTTTTTCGGACGCTTTTACTTCTTTTATTTTCATACATTCCTGACCGACTGAAACGAGCATCGGATTTATAAGCATTTTATCGCCGCCGAGCCCCGTCTGCCTTATTCTCTCCATGACGGAATAAGTGTATTCTATGCCGTAACCGATAGAGCTTGTCATCGGGTCGATTATAATTTTATCCGCCGCAAGCCCCATATTTGTCAGTAATATATTCAACTGCTTGCTGATATTTACGTCGATAGGCGACTGCGCGACGAGCGTATGCCCGTAAGCCATAGCCGCTCCGGCAATAGTTTTGTAGTTATCCTGTTCTACCCAGTTAAACAATAAATTTTCACCCTCAAACGTCTGCGCGACCGCTTTCATGACCTCGTTGTTCTTGTCAAAATTACTGTGTCCGGTTATAATCAGCGGAACGTCTATTGACTTTAGTATATTCCCCACCAGTTCTATTGATTCTTTAACTGATTTATTGCCTTTTTCCGGGTGAGTTCCCTCTAATCTTACGCTGATTAAATCCGCCTTGTATTTTTCAACGCATAATTTCGCCATTTCGACCGGATTATTTAAAACGTCGCCGTAAATTTCAGACAGAACCTTCGGGAATTTTTCGCTCACAGAGTCAAATACTTCCATTGCGATTAAAGGTCTGTTAGGCATTTTGCCTTCCCATAAGTGAAACGGCATACAGTCCGCGCCGCCGACCGCGACTTTATTTTTTTTGCCGAGCGTTACGTTCAAGATTTTATTCTCTGATTTTTCAACGGGTAAAGCGAACGACTTTACAGCGTTTATTCTCTCTTCGGCTGTAATTACGGGGGTTTTTGCCTTTAATGTTTCTTCTATTATTTTCCCGGATTTATCAGTTTCATAAGAAATATTTATTGGCTGCGCCGGTTTCCAATTAAATTTTTCTCCCAATGTATTTACAATAGCGTCCATGATTTCTTTTGCAAATTTCGCAGTAACTTCAGCCGTGATTTTTTCCGTTAATTTTTCAACGTCGATATTTGTATCTGCCGGAACTTGCGTAATTCCCCTCTGCGGAGGGGTGGCAGACGGAACGTCTGACGGGGTGGTCTGCGGCGCGCCGGGGGCGTCGCGCCCTACGGCAGTTTTATCTTCGTCAGCCGATAAAGATTTTTCGCCGCTATCAGCGTCAGCGTATTCGGACATATCTTTCATATTCAGGGCGGGGTGAGAAACTTTACGCATATATTCGCCGACTTCCTCGCCGGTTTTCGCGATTGTTTCGTCGGCGATTTTATCATAAAAGTCATCGAGATTCTGTTCGCCGAAACGCTTCTCCAAATCGGCTTTCAGCTGTTCTTTTAATTCTTTCGGCATCCAGACAAGTCTTGCGAACCCTCCCTCTGCAGACAAAAATTTACGCGAGGTTAAAAATACTTTTCCGCAGCCGATAAATCCGGGGGTTTGATTCCCTCCGCCGACGCTTCCCGCAAGGGTCGAGAACGTCATCCCGATAGGCGTTTCGCCCAGATACTCGCGGTTTACCGCCATTACCCCGTTACATTCGGGTAAATACGCGCAAATCACCTCAAAGCAGCCGCAGCTCGTCATTGGTCTGTCCATAATAGAATAAGCCGTAAAACATTCGATTGATTTATGGCTGTTTATATAAACGTAATCGTTTACGCCTTTCCAAATTCCTTTTACGGGGTCGAGACATTCGCCTTTTTTGAGAGGCTGGTTCGCGCCGGTTTCGTCGATTTCATACGCCGCTTTTCCGTCGAGCCAGTTGTACGCGCCGCACAGCCCAAGCCTTTCGGGCGTAATCACGCAGACATGATTGGGAGCGAAAGACTGGCATAACAGACAAGAATAAAAAGTATCGACAGATTCGTCCGTCATCGCTTCGAGTCTCCTGTTCCTCTCGTCATAGACTTTTCTCGCGATTGCTATGCGCTTATCGACTTCGCTTTGGTTCGTAATAAGCGTCACTTTTACTTTATCCACAATCGCCGGATAATCCGCGAGCAGTTTCGCGTGCAGAATCTCGCCGTAATGCCTTAGTCTCAAGCCTTTGTTAAATCCCGCCTTCGAGACTCTCGTCCAGATTATATCGCGCTGACCCATATGCCAGATTCCCTCGCCGCCGTTTACTAAACTGTGGATTTGACGTTCGAGTATGGGCTCAAAATCCGACTGCATTTTTCTTCCCGCGACTTCTACCCAGATTCCCAGAGGCAGTCTTCCGCCGGGTTCGATTGTATCTATATCCGGACCTATTATTTCTATTTCGCCGTCGTTTATTTCGTCTACTCCGACGCTCGTGACAAACTCGAACGCAGTCGTTCTGTTTCCTCCGAACTCGACGCGGGTATCTTCTTTTCTTATGCGTTCGCCCTCAAATGCCGGACCGTAAGCCGTGGGTATCGGCACGTCGACTATTTTTATTTTACAGCCCCTTACTTCAAGGGCTTTTTCGACGATATTCTCATGCGGGATATTTGACACGACGTGCTCGTATGTACATATCCCCGTCGGCAGGATTTGGGGAATGTCAGTATCTGAAATAACGGGGAATCCGTAGTTGATAGCTCCCGCCGCCGCCGCATATTTATCGGGCGTCACTTCGCCCAGGGCGATCACGAACGCGAAAACTCTGTTTTTGTTATATTTTAAGTTGCCCTCGTAATCTCCCGGTTTAACGCCGCCGAACGACATCGCCGCCCTGTTCGCGAATCCCAGGGCGTAAATAAGCGACGAAACGTCTTTGCCGAACGGGATAAGTCTCGTTTCCCAGCCGAGCTGAACGCCTTCTTCGGCTAACTGCTCCGCAAACTGTTTCGGTTTGCCGTCGGGCATTACAGAAGAACCGCCCATAAACACATATAGATTCTTCTGCTGAAGCTCTTTCGCGATTTTCACCGCGGTAGCGTTATCGGGAGCCGCGCCCGTAATAGCCGCGAAACCGGGAGCCGTTCCGTCGACGAACTCTATTCCCCTTTCCCGCATAATAACGTCGTTCGCCGCTCCGAGCCATATGCCTTCGACAGGATTCGGCCCGATGATATATTTGCACGCTTCTATCACTTCGCAGGCGAACAAAGCCGCGACGCCCGCGTCGAGAGTGTCGCCGAGATACGGCAGCCATAAACTATCGGACGGTTTGACCGGAAGAAGCTCTCCGGCTTCTTTTAATATCTCTCTTAAATCCTTTAAATTCTGCATTTTTTTCCCCGTAAAACTGTAAATCACGGGTAAATAATAATTGGTGTCCGGGAAAGCCACGGGGAAATCCTCGCCTTTCTGCGAAATTGCCTCTCCCAGTATTTTTTCGGCTTTCAGAACCCATTCGACAGCGCCGTCTATCGCGCTTGAACAAATTAATTTTGACATATTACAACGCCCTCCTGTCTTTCATATCTAAGAGTTTGCGCTCAGATTTTTTATTTATTCCCAATGCCTCGCGTTTATTAATTAATATTTCGGCTACTTTTTCAGCCGCTTCGACGGGGTCGCTTATATAATGGAAACGCGCGCCGAAATCTTTTTCTATGCCGCCGTGCAGATAATCGTGAACCCCGCCCGAAACATACAAAGGATTTCCCAGTATAACGTTTACTCCCGACGCGACGAAATACGAGCCGATTGCAATCGCCTTTTCGCTCATCCATTCGGGAGCTATGCCGACTGCCGGAAGCATTGAGAAATCGTCTCCCAAGCCTCCCTCCAGAATAATTTCCATTGCGGCTTCGAGTATCCTGCTGTTGTTTACGCAGCTGCCGAAATGCAGAATCGGCGGTATACCCACGGTTTCGCAGATTTCGCGCAGTCCGTCGCCGGCAAATTCAAGCGCCGCTTCTGGTTTCAACATTCCCGCTTTCGCCGAGCCTATCGCGGCGCAGCCGGTTTGAATCAACAAAACGTTTCTCTTAATCAGCTCTTTTGTCAATATATTTATGTACTCGTCCGTTTTTGTCTTTGTCGTGTTGCAGCCGACTATGCCGGCGACGCCGAGTATTCTGTTCTGGATTATCGCGTCGTTAAGAGGTCTGAACGACGCCCTGTATTTTCCGCCGAGCATATGCTTGATTGATTTTATGCTGAACCCCGCGACGAGCGGCTCTTTTTCGCTTGGGATATTTATTTTTTCCTCTATTCTGTTTTTATAGTTGTCGACGGCGCGCTTAACTAATTCTTTCGCCGATTTCAACGGGTCGCGTTCGTTTATCGACGCGTGATGCGCTCCGAGCATTCTGCCTATATCGGCAGTCGATATTATTTCAGTATGGTAATTTTTCGCGACGTCCGGGAGTCCGGGCAGACAGCACTGAACGTCTATGACCATCATTTCGACGGCTCCCGTGATAATCGCGAGTTCCTGCTGTAAAAAATTCCCTGCGACCGGCACTCCGTGACGCATCAGCACTTCGTTCGCCGTGCAGCATATCCCCGCGAGAGTGATTCCGCCGGCTCCCGCCGCTTTCGCGTATTCTTTAACTTCGGGGTCTCCCGAAGCGACTGTCAAAATTTCAGACAAAGCCGGTTCGTGACCGTGAATTAATATATTCACGGTCTCTTTTTTCAGAACGCCGAGATTTGCCGAGCTTTTCAGCGGCTTTGACGTCCCGAACAATATATCGGAGACCATAGACGCGATTCTTGAACCTCCCCAGCCGTTCGCGAGAGCCGTTCTGACCGCGTGCTTTAATAAATTTTCAGGCTCGTGGTCGACTCCCACAGAAGTCCTGTGCATTGCCTCGACCACAGTCCTGTCGATTCCGTTGGGTTTTACTTTCAAATTATCCCAGATTCCCAAACGTTTCTGCGGCGCGAGTTCAAGGGTTTTAAGATAACCCTCCTGTTCTGAAAACTCGTTTAAAAATAAATCCGCCAGTTCAAGCGCGATATCGTTTTTTTCTCTGCTGTCATAATCTGCGATTTTATAGAGTTTCGCCGTCTCTCTTAACGCCTGTTCGTCTTTGATTTCATAGCCGGGGGCTTCGCCTTTCGCTACGGCTTTAAATTTCAGTACGAGATGTCTGCCGTGGTCCGAGTGGGCCGAAGTTCCTCCGCCGACTTCCCTTAAAAAGTTACGGGCGGCAATAGTATCCGCCGTCGCTCCGCATATGCCTTTTGGGGCTTTCGGAGTAATCCGGCACGGACCCATATGGCAAATCCGGCAGCAGGTTCCGTTTTTGCCGAATCCGCACTGCGCTTTCTGCGTTTCGGCCCTGTCGAAACAGGTCTCGACGCAGTCCTGCCGCGCCTTGACGAGCATCTTCTCCGACGCTCCGTCAGCGACTTTGTTTAAAATATCAAGTTCCATGTTTAATTTTACCTCGCGATTTTATATTAATATATTTGTTTTATAAACTGATTAATTTTTATATTCACCGGATTATTTACCGGCAGTTCCAGTAAGCTTCTGCCGCTCTCGGCAAATTCCGCGATTTCAGTATCGTCGGGCAGAGTAATTACAAAATCCGCCTTTGTGAAACTTTCGACTTCTTCGATTTTGATTTTTAAAGTCATACTTTCGCCTCTCGCACGATTTATAATCAGCGCAAGCTTATTATATTTTATTTTCATCTCGAGCGCGAGCTCGTATAATCTTTTAAGAGTTTCAAGCCCCGCGTTCGAACCGTCCGATACAAGCGTCAAAACATCGACTTTCTGAACGATTCGCCTCGATAAATTTTCAAGCCCCGCCTCGTTATCGAGAACAACGTACGGATACTGCCCCGAAAGCTCGCCGATTACAGACTTTAAAATATTATTCGCATAACAGTAACACCCCTCGCCTTCGGGTCTGCCCATCGCGATTAAATCAAACCCGTTCGATTCTATTAAACTCTCGTTTAACTTAATCTGCAATAATTCTTTCGTCG
The DNA here is from genome assembly GCA_009777355.1 of Oscillospiraceae bacterium. Classification (GTDB taxonomy): domain Bacteria; phylum Bacillota; class Clostridia; order Oscillospirales; family WRJC01; genus WRJC01. The sequence goes on from WRMA01000011.1 coordinate 26,330, forward strand.
ATATATTCGGCGAAGCATTTTCCTGTTTAGTTTTAATATCTTCCCTCGCCCGTCCGACCGTGTTGATTATTTTTACTCCGAGAGCGGAGTCGAGACAGCTGTTCGGGTCCGCGTCGAGCGCGAGAACCGGAGTTTTATTCAAATCTATAAGATTTTTTATGACAAGACTGCCGAAAGTCGTCTTCCCTACCCCGCCTTTACCGGTGACGGCCATAATATAACTCATGATTTATCCCTCTGTTATTTCTATTATTTCAATCAAATCTTCTATAATTTTGATTTGTTCCGGATTCAGCGCGTCGAGAACTGAAATTCCGTCTCTGTCAGATTTCCTGATATTTTCCGCGTACGGCATAAAAATATTTATTTTTTGTTTTGATAAATACTCTCTTATATATTCTTCGTCGTTTTTTGAATTTATTTTATTGCCCGCGACAACAAAATTTTTTATGCCGATTTCGCCGCCGAGTTTTATAATATTTTCCGCGCAGTCAAGCGAACGCTTTCCGGGTTCGACAATTATAATCATAACGTCTACCCCCATTGCCGTACTTCGTCCGAGATGCTCTATTCCCGCTTCCATGTCCATAACGAGCGTTTGATTTTTATATAAAACCAAATCGGTCACGAGACTGCGTATAAAAGTATTTTCCGGGCACGCGCAGCCTCCGCCGCCTTTATTCGTACCGCCGAGAACGACGAGTTCCACGCCGTTTTGACAAACGGCGAATTTTTCGGCGACGTCCGAGACTTCGGGATTTAACTTAAAAACCTTGCCGTATTCGTTGATTTCGACTCCGGTGCGTTCTTCTATTAAAGCTATTTCTTCGCTTACGGGTTTTATTTTAACGCTTGACGAAATCCCAAGCGCGGCCGCGAGATTAGCGTCCGGGTCCGCGTCGAGCGCGAGAACCGTTTGCCCGCGCTTTGCGAGAATTAAGGCGATTGCGGCGGCAAAAGTCGATTTGCCCACGCCGCCTTTTCCTGTGACTGCGATTTTCATGTGATTTTTCTCTCCTCATCTTTCTGTTCGGGGATTTTTGATTTTGGCTATGGGTCTGACTTCGCCTAATGCTTATTTTCTACGCAGATAATATGTCTGCGCCGCACTTTACACTATCTTCATAAATAGTGTCAGGACAAATATCAATGCACAGATAAGGGTCGCGTACAAGCGAAATATCAAAAGCCAATGTGCCGTTCATGATAGTACAGATTTCTTTGAATACGCTAATATCATGTATTTTTTCAAAAACTCCGCCCTCTTTTAAAATCCATGCGCAATCATATAATTTTATTTCTCCATTATCATAATATAAATAAACTTTGTATTCATCCGTCGGAAAAACTTGAAATAATTTTGGTCTTAACATAAATCTATACCCTTAACTTAACGGTTTTATTTTCTTAAATTCTTTGCTGTTCCATATCTGGAACAATTCATCTTTATGAAGTTCATACCAAGCAAGCACAAGCCGCGACTGTTTTGACGGAAGCGCGCCTTTCGTAAAGGCGCCTTCATTCAAATCAAACAGAGCTTCAATTCCATTATAGGATGCATGGAAATGAGGGGGATTATGCTCATTAAAATACATAGTAACAATAATCCCTCCAAAACGCGATATTTCAGGCATTAAAGAACCTCCCGAAATTCTTTACTTGGTTCGTCATCTTTTCTAATCCAAACATAACAACCATAAGTTTCTTGCTCTTGCGCAATGCTCATCTGTATTACTTTCCACCCATTTTCCAAAAGTTCGTTTAATTTTTCTAATTCACCGTTTTCGCCTTTTTTATGCGCATAAATAATTTTATCCATGATTTTTTCCTTTCTGCATCTGTTTTCTATATACGAATATCTCCTACTTCTCACGTTTTCGCGACGTATTTTTTGTAAACCGGCATATAAACCTCGACGTCGCGTATCGGACAGCCCGCCGTTCCTCCCGCTCTCATGATTTCCGTGCATTTCGAACATGTCAGACAGCATTTTTTCGAATCCATGAAGCCGTTGAGCATATCTCTTGCGAAATTTTCATACGCGAACGCTCCCCTGCCAAATCCTATAACTTTTGCCAGATTATTTTCGACCGAATACGCAGCCGCGTTTAACGCGAACTGCCGCAGATAACTGTAACCCGCGCCGACAAACGTCATACCAGGATAAATCTTTTGGACGTTTGCGACGTGATTTATAAATTTGCTTAAATTTACAAGCGGGTCGGACGGCGAAATTGCTCCGCCGACGTTTGTAACGTACGGACGGTTTATGTGCGGGTTATAATACGGCGTTCCCATAGTAATATTTATTAAATTCACGCCGAGCTGATTTATTTCCCCGAGTAATCTTATACTCTCTGTCAAATCCGGTTCGCCGTTCTCGTCAGTTGCAAAGCCGTCGGGATAAGCGATAACGTGAGAAAGCCCGAATCTCGACGCTATAACAGGCGAACTTTCAGAACTTGCCAGAATATTTTTTACCCGTTTTATCGTGTTTTTAAATATACGAGTCCGGTTTTCATAAGAGCCGCCGTATTCTCCGCCGCGTTCAAACGCGCATAACAATTCGTCGAACAGATAAGTATGACAGGCTTTAATATCGACCCCGTCGAATCCCGCCTCTTGCGACAAACGCGCCGCGCTTTCAAAATTATCTTCGACTTGTTTTAGATAATCGTCCGAAACGCATTTATAAACGTCCGGGTCAAGATTCATTCTTGCATTAAGCGTATTGTTATGACGGGTAATAACCGGAGGTTTCGAAAATCTTCCCGAATGGGTAAGCTGAATAATTATCTTGGTATCTTCCCCGGCAATATTTTTTATAGTTTCCACAAGACGTTTAAACTTATCGATATTATTTTCGCTTATCATCAGCTGACGGGGAGAGGTTTTCGCGTCGCTCTGAACGGCGACTGCTTCAAACCAGATTAAACCCGCTCCGCTCCCGGCGAATCTCTTATAGCGTCTTATCGTAAGCTCCCCCGGAGAGCCGTCCGGCTCTCCGTCGAAAGCTTCCATAGGGTGAACTGACAGAGCGTTTTTTAAAATAAATCCCGGCTGAATCTCAACTTTTTTCGACAGTACGCCGTAATTATCCGAAAAACCGATATTTAAATTAAGCTCCCGGGCTCTTGATTTTATATCGTCTATGCTTTTAAAATTAAACTTATACGGATTGCCGCTCATACTTATTAATTACACCCCGTATTTTTCTTTCATTCGTTTGGTTAAATCTTTCACCATTTTAAATACGGCTTCTCCGTCCGCAACTTCGAGCGAACCCGTGCCGCACGACGGCGTGATTATCGCCCGCGATATAATTAAATTTTTATCTATGCCTTTCGAAGCTAAATTATCAATACCCTCTTCTAACTTCTTCTCGAGACTTTCGACCGTCTGTTCTCTTATCGCCGCGGACGTGGGAACGATTCCCCATGCGAGATATTTCCCGTCTTCTAAATGCTTTTTGACGTGCTCCGGGTACATCGCTATAGTTTCTCCGAATCCGAACGCGTCAAAATTTACTATATCGACCCCCGCGTCTATTAATATGCTCCACTCTGTGTTGCCGCAGCAATGTATCCCCGCGAGACCGCCTTCTTTGTGTACTTCTTCAATCACTTCGGATAATATCCCGACGACTTCGCCGCGGCTCACCGATACGTAAGTAGAGCTGCCGAACGCGGATAATATAGGCTCGTCGATAAAGCAAATAATATTCTCGCAGAACGGCTTGAATTTCTGAATCTGCCAGCGGCATTTCATGCCGAGGGCTTTAACTATTATATCGCGAAATTCTTCGTTGTAATAAATCGCTCTCTTATCCTGGTCGACAATAGTCAGCGCGAAGCTGCACGGACCGGTCGTCTGGACTTTCAGCCACGGCAGTTTTTTACCGTCCGATTTTAATTTATTAAGCAGCGCGTATAATCCCTTCGAATAATCTTCGCTTATCGCCATGAAATCCAGATTGCTCCCGGCTTCCGACGCTTCCTCCCAGTTCATATAAAACTCGCCGAAACTTTCAGAATAGTCTTCGTCGGTTTTAAAATACATACGTCCTTTTTCTTCGTCTATAACTACGCAGGGGATATTTTCGCTGTACTGAATCTCCATTTGTTCAAAAAGTCCGTAGGCCGAAAGCTGAGGCCAGATAGGCGCGTCGAGAGAATCGAGAGACACGTTTACGGCATAATCCGCGTCGTCAAACGGCATACTGCCTATGGCAGTCGATAAAAAATTTGTTTTCATAAAAATTACTTATTCCTTTCGATTAATTTATTTAATTTATTTTATATTTATTTCTCTTGCAAAAGCGAGTTTCAGAAGGACGGGCGTAATCAGAGTAGTCGCTATTACGACGATTATAACTCCCGAAAAATAAATCTGACTTATAAAACCCGCCGCCATGCCCGTATGCGCAACGATAATCGCGACTTCTCCGCGGGAAACCATGCCGACTCCGACCTGAAGAGCTTCGGCGTTCGTATATTTAAAAATCTTCGAGCCGAGACCGCATCCGGCTATTTTAGTAATTACCGCGACGGCAAAAAGCAGAGCGGCAAACAGAACCGCGCTTAAATTAAATCCCGCCAGAGAAGTCTGCAACCCAACGCTCCCGAAAAATATCGGCGAGAAAACCAAAAAAGACAGCACGGAATTTTTTTCCCCGATAAATTTTTCA
>WRMA01000012.1 GCA_009777355.1 Oscillospiraceae bacterium
AACGGCATAATATCGTTTGAAACGCAGACCGCTTCGCATATCAGAATAGAGCAAAACGGCAGAAAAGACGGGTTATACTGGTCGATTCACGAGATTTATTTATGCTATATAGAAGATTAAATAATTTATAATAAAAAAAATAAAGGAGATAATTTTATGATTAAATACAGAAAACTGACGCCGGAAGAAAAATTATATGTCAACAGAATGCAGAATATCGCTTTTTCGAATCACAGCGCGACGGAAGAGTCGATACGCGAGAAAATCGCGAAGGGAGAATACGACAGCGAAAATACATACGGCGCGGTAGACGAAAACGGACGCGTTATCGCGGGTATGGAGGTTATTCCCTATGTTATGTGGTTCGACGGACATAAAACAGATATGTACGGAATCGGCGGCGTGGTGTCCGCTCCCGAAAGTAAACGTCAGGGAAACGTGCGTAAAATTTTTGAGAAAGCCTTTGACGATATATATCAGAAAGGCGCGGTATTTTCGCACTTATACCCGTTTTCACATGATTATTACAGAAAGTTCGGCTACGAAGCCGTAGGCGGGGCAAATAAATATACCCTGAATCTCGAAGCGGCGCGAAAACTGAAAAGCAACGGCTCGGCTCACGAATTTATCAAAGGCGGAGACGCGAAAGACAAACTCACAGAAGTCTATGAAAATTATGCGTCAAGGCATAATATTATGCTTTCGCGTTCTTCCGAACGCTGGAACGAAGTTCTCGATATTGCTCTCTTCGGTCCTGAACGGCTGTTTTACTGGAAAGACGAAAACGATAATATAAAATCATGGGTAAAATTCAAAAAAGACGGCGACGTTATGAATATAATCGATATTGCGTGGACAGATTGCGGGGGTATGCTCGGAATCCTGCAATTTATGGGAATGTTCGACGGAGCGGCTGAAAAATTGAGATTCAGGGCAAGCCCGGAATTTATACCGGAGCTTTACTGGAACGATTTATATGATATTGAAATATCGGCGGACTGGCTCGGTATGAACAGAATAGTAGACGCGAAGCGCGCGCTTGAACTAATAAAAAAACCTGAAAGGGAGGGGAAATTCACGGTAAAAGTCTCCGATAAATTCGCGCTCTGGAATAATAATATATATTCTGTTGAGTACGGCGGCGGAGAGTGTAAAGTTAAAACAGTTGACGGCAATACAGAGACTGCGGATTTGGAAACGTCCGAACTATCGCTCATGCTGATGATTTTGGGCGTATATGATTTTAAATATATATCGCGGAGAGAGGACGTTCGCGTAAATAATAATTTCAAGACTCTGGAAAAAATATTCCGCAAAAAAAATCTGCTGATAACCGACTTTTTTTAAGATTTATAGATTTATATTTGCAAAAAAAACAAAAAATAAAAATATTCAAGAGGTTTCAAAAATCATGCTGAAAATATATCTTGATAACTGCTGTTACGGCAGACCGTTCGACGATTTATCACAGGAAAAAATCAAAAATGAAGCAATAGCGAAAATGTATATTCAGTCGCTGATAAAATACAAGGCTCTTTTGCTTTGTTCCTCATATATGCTTTCACTTGAAATAAACGAGATTCCTTTTGCAAATAATAGAGAACACATATTGAGTTTTGTAAATAATTATTCAGAGTTTTTTATTGGCGGCGAGCGGGAGAATGAAATATTTCCGCTTACTAATGAAATAATGAAAACTGGAATTAAACGAAAAGACGCCGTTCATTTAGCCTGTTCGATAATTTCAAAATGCGATTATTTTATAACTACGGATAAACGGGTACTTAATTACAAAACAGATAAACTTAAAATATTAAATCCGATTGAATTTATTAAAATATGGAGAAAACAAAATGATTGATTCTATGCAAACTTCCGCAATAATGACTGCGGGAATGAAATTACTGCGCGAAAATCTCGGTTTAATTGAAACTGAAATTTTTATAATAAATCTAAAAAATAAAGGATTCGACTATACTGAATGGCGTGAAAATCTTTGGGAAGATATAACTACGGAAGAATTATTCGCTAAAGCTTCAGAATTTGAGAAAAATCATCTTGAATTTGTTCCTAAAAATGCTGAACGGATATAACGGCCGTTCTCTTCAATCCGCGTAAAAAACAAAAAAACAAAAAAATTCAGGAGGTTTCAAAAATCATGCTGAAAAAAATCGACCCGTCGCGTTATACGCTGACAAAAAAAGAATATAAAACGCAGATTGATACTCTCGAGACGAAGTTTGAAGAACTCCAGAGAAAAATAATCGACCTGCAAATTCCCGTAATAATCGCGTTCGAGGGGTGGAGCGCGTCGGGAAAAGGCGCGTGTATCTCAAAAATCGTTTATCCCCTCGACCCGAGATGCTTTAACGTCTATACTATGGGCAAAATCCCCGAAGACGTTGCGATGCGTCCGTTTTTGTGGAACTACTGGCAAAAAATCCCGTCGAAAGGCAGAATGACGATTTTTGATAAAAGCTGGCACAGAGCGTCTCTGCCCGAACAGCAGTCGAAACGTCCGCTTACAACAGACGAAACAAACGGCTTTTATTACGATATAAACGCTTTTGAACGGCAGTTATCCGACGACGGCGTTCTGATTATCAAGTTTTTCCTGCATATCAGCAAGAACGAACAGCGCCGGCGTTTCGATGAGCTTCTGGAAAATCCCGACACGAAATGGCGGGTTGACAGACGCGATATAAACCAAAACAAAAATTACGAAACGCATCTAAAATATTTCGACGATATGATTCGCGGCAGCGATTTCGACTTCAGCCGGTGGAGTATAATAGAATCCGACGATTTAAATTACGCCGCGGTAAAAATCTATAATATTATAATAAATAAAATCGAGGAAAAAATACGCGGCGATAATTATAAAAGCCGGGAGCGGCCGTCCGGGCAAAACGAATTAAATAAACTAAATCAGACAGAGAAATCCGTTACCCGCGTAAAATTAAGCGAAGTCAATCCCGATAAAAATATAGCGCAAGCCGAATATAAAGAACGGCTCGCGCATTATCAGAAAAAACTGTCTGAACTCGGGTATAAGCTCTATACAAAACGCAGACCCGTGGTTATTGTCTACGAAGGCTGGGACGCGGCGGGAAAAGGCGGCAATATAAAACGCCTTACGCAGCGTCTCGACCCACGGAGTTACGAAGTAATCCCGGTAGCCGCGCCTTCGAAAGAAGAGCTGGCGCATCACTATCTGTGGCGTTTCTGGAAAGCCGTTCCGAAAGACGGGCATTTCGGCATATTCGACCGTTCATGGTACGGACGGGTTTTGGTCGAACGAGTCGAGAATCTATGCTCCGAAACAGAGTGGCGCAGAGCTTACCGGGAAATAAACGACATGGAGAAGCATTTATATAACCACGGCGCGATTATCTTTAAATTCTGGCTTCATATCGACCAAAACGAACAGCTCAGAAGATTTCAGAACCGGGAGACCGACCCTCTGAAACAATACAAAATAACCGAAGAAGACTGGCGTAACCGCGAAAAATGGGAAGCTTACGAAAAAGCCGCCGGCGAAATGCTTTTTTTAACGGGAACTAATTACTCTCCGTGGACTGTTATAGAGTCGAATAATAAAAAATACGCGAGAATCAAAACCCTGAAAATATTAGTCGAAACCCTCGAAGAACGTCTGAAATAATTTATATCGGTAAAATAACCAATATGTAGGGGCGGCCATTGGCCGTCCGTCTGAAAACGTCGAAACTGCGTTGATTTTGCGGACGCGCAATGCGCGCCCCTACAATCAGAATTTTAATTTTCGCAAGAAGTCTATTATTAAACCAGAGCGATTCTGAACGCATAAGCGTATTTATAATCCCCGCCGTAAAGCTCGCCGCATATTTTTTCCGGCAGCGTTATAAAATCTCCGGTTTCGATAATATCGCCGCCGGGGATTTCCTTTAATCCCTCCGGCGTATATATCCCGACGCTCCCGAATTTTTTTTCATGCTGATTAAAATTTATCTTAACGTCGTGAGCGTTATCTGCAACGGATATCGCGTACAGATAAAGCTTGTCTTTTGACATAGTAAAATATATATTTGATTCTTCGCCTGTCTGCATATAATTCTTTTCAGAATACATGATTGTGTTATAAATCGCGCCGCCGTTTATTTTAAGCCATTCGCCCGCTTCTTCAAGCTGACGAACCGCTTCCGGGTGAAAAACCCCGTCTCCGTCGGGACCTATGCCGACCATGAAGTTCCCGCCTTTCGAAACGCACGACGCTAGATTTTCTATTATCCATTTTGTACCCTTGTAATTTTTTGCCTCCGCATCGTAAGAAAACGAAGACCCGAGCGTATGTATAACCATCCACGGCATATTCGTATTCGCGGGATTCCCCGGAACGTATCCCTCCGGCGTGTAATAATCGCCGTAATTGCCGATTCCTCTGCATCTTAACATAGTGTTCGGCTGTATTTGCCTTATTTCTTTGATTGTTTGTTTTATACGCGGCCATATTTTAGGACCGAACCACATATCGAGACACAGCATATCTATATCTCCGTAATTCGTCAGAAGCTCGACAAGCTGGTTTCTGTGACGCTGTATCATTCTGTCTTCTGAATCTTGATTATTCGCGGGAGAGTCGAAGCCTATTAAACTATCGTATCTCGGGGAGTTTATATCCTCATCGATTAAAAGTTCCCGCATATTTTCGGTTTTCATCGGGTGATAGACATAGGGCGCGAAATCCGCGTCGTACCAGTCGGGGTGAGAAAAATATAAGTCCATCTTGATATTATGCTTTTTAGCCGCCTCGCATAACTCTCTGACCATATCGCGTTTAAACGGCGTTTCAGACACGCTGTAAGAAATATCGCACTCTTCTATTTCCGGGCCGTTTACGCCAGTCCAGTTTATTCTGCGTTTGACTTTTGTTTTGGTGTCAAACAGAGAAAACCCTTCGTGATGCTTTGTTGTAAACGCCATAGCCTTTATACCCGAACGCTCAAAAAAACTCATCCATTCGTCCGCGTTGAATTTCTTCGGGTTAAAATTTTTATAGAGATTATTATATTTCGCCTTATCTTCGCGGCTCATTTTTAGAAACTGCCACGATTCGTCGTTTAATTTCAGCATTGAATATATGCCGAAATGTATTCTTACGGCGAATTTTATATCGTTGAAAGCTTCTATCGCGCTCATCGGAGCTTTGATAAAATCTTCGTCCGGAACTTCTTCGATATAGGACGCAATCACCCTGTGATGATGGTCTGTCTTGGGAATACGGGTATCTACTCTCTCTGTTTTCTCTCCGATTATATCCATCTGAAATTTACCTCGTTTTATTATTTTAATTAAAAATATATAACCGACATTTGATGACACTCGAACTTTTCTATATTATAACTCAAAATCCCGTCTTTATATTCAAACGCAATCTCTTCCCCTTGAGGTTCAAGCGTAACTTTTTTCGGCGCTTTTTCAGTCCGTACTTCTATTTTTGTATCGTAAATATACGGCAAATCTTCTATGATTTCTATGCCTTTTCCCCGTTTTACCGGCGAAGCGTATAAACTGTGAACTATATATCTATTATCGTTTTCGCTCTCTTGTTTCTGTTTCCTTAACGTGATTATCCCCTGCGCGCCGAGATTTGTCTTGACCGTTTTTATACCGCCGATTAAATCTTCGAGCATAGCAAAGACCAGTTCTTTCGTCGTGATTGACCCGTAGTTTGCGTATTCTGAAAAAATCTCCCAGCCGCAGTAGATTATATTGCCGTGACGAACGACGCCGTAATCACGCGAGTCTGAATTATAAGGCGTGTGCTGATGAGACGAAAAATTCAGCATATCCCTGTTAAAATAAGAATTGACCCTGCAAGCGATTTTTTTATATTCTCCGTCGTTTTCCGTTAATTTATACTCCCAGGCCCTGCCGTATATAACCGCGGGAGATTTATTATCGTCATCTGTATTATCTATATAATAAGTCGGCGAATATCCGCAGTCGCCGATTACTTCGACGCCCAAATCGAGATTTTTATCGAGCCCCGTTTCTCCCGAAGCCAGTACATATCCTCCGGATTTTATAAAATCATTTATTTTTCCGGCTGATTTATCATTAGTTGATATACAGTCCGGGAGAATTAATAATTTGTACTTGCTTATATCCGCTTCGCCGTCTACAATATCATATAAATATTTTCCCTCAAGCAGAAGTCTCGATACTCCCGAATCGCTGACGCTGCCGGAAATATGCGACTGCGATAAATCTAATCTGTTCGCCTCGACGCTGAACACGGCAATATCGGCTATATTCTCACTGCCGGCGCACCATTTTTCTTTCGCTTCGACTTCTCTGTACGCCTCGCCTATTAATTTATACGTTCTCTCGTCCATGTATGCGTCGGGGTGAAGCTGGTCTCCTACGGAGCATTTCGCGCCGTTCGCAATGCTTAACGCGGTTTCGTATCTCAAAGCGTTCGGGTGTTTATATCCGCCGAACTCTCCCCAGGACGTATGGAATTTCCCCGTCATTCCGAGATATTCGAGTTTCGGGCTTAACGTTTCGGCATAACGCGCGGACGCGGGAAAATGGTCGTATCCCCAACCGCCCGTGGGCAAAGATTCGAGTTCGAGATGCGTGTTGGCGTACGCCAAATCCCGTCTGCCTTTCGTTATATGCCCCGAGTTCTGAAATATCGGCAGCCCCGGTTTTCTCGAATTGACGACTTCTTTTATCTTTTCATAATAATTTTTATAAACCTCTTCGCCAAGCTGATTTATTGCGTCTATATCCCTGGGGTCTTTGTTTATATCCGTCAAAGACTTTACGCAGAACTGACACCAGCAGCTCCTTACGCCGACAATATCGAGAAAAATACCGTCGCAGTCGTAATTATCGACGACTTCGGCGACCTGAGACAGAACGATATCGAGATAAGGCGTGTTCAGGCAGAACTCATGATAACCCGCGCTCATGAAATCTCCCGTCCAGAAAAACCTTTCGTCTTTGTTCCGCCTAAGCCATTCAGGATGGCGTCTCGCTAATTTTTCGTCGAGACCCACGGAGAGATATACCGGGGTTTTCACCCCGATTTCGTGAGCCGCCTTTATTTGCTCCCCGAGCAAGTCAAAATTTAAATGCGGGTGAATTTCGTTCGCCTTTGACGGGTGATACGCCCAACCGTGATGACATTTTGAAAAAAGGGTAATCGAATCGACATGACCGGTTTGTAGCGCTTTCTGAAACTGCGCGGCGTCGAATCTGACGCCTATGCCGGGAATTTTCTCCGACGTGTGAAAATCCAGATGAACTTGCCTGTAACGCATAATTTTTTTCTCCTTTTTACTGTGTAAATTTATTTAATTTATAAAATCGCGCCGCCCGTTATGTCTCCCGCCGATTTTATATTATTCTCTAACATATAATCCCTAATCCCGTCCCTGACTTTCAATACCGCCGTAGGGTCTCCGAACGCCGCGGTTCCGACTGCGACCGCGTCCGCTCCCGCAAGAAGCAGCTCGACTGCGTCGTCTCCCGTCGTAACTCCGCCCATGCCGATAACCGGCAGCTTTACGGCTTTTTTTACCTGCCATATCATTCTGACCGCCACGGGTCTGATTGCCCCGCCGCTCAATCCGCCGATATTATTATGCAAAACGGGCTTTCTCGTCCTTATATCTATTTTCATGCCGATAAGCGTGTTTATCATAGATATACAGTCCGCTCCGCCGTTTTCGGCCGCTCTCGCGATTTCAGTTATATCGGTCACGTTCGGCGAAAGTTTTACCGATACGGGCTTTTTCCCCGAATGTCTTTTTACGCTCTCCGTGATTTCCCCCGCCATTTTAGGACAAGTTCCGAATAATATACCGCCTTCTTTTACGTTGGGGCAGGAAATATTCAGTTCGAGCATATCTATACCGGTATCAGATAAAATCTCCGCGACTTCGCAGTATTCTTCAACCGTCGAACCGAATATATTCGCGATTATTTTTACGTCAAACCGTTTTATAAAAGGCAGTTCATGTTCGATAAAATATTTAACTCCCGGATTCTGCAAGCCGATTGAGTTAAGCATACCCGACGGAGTTTCGGCGGCTCTCGGGGGTTTATTCCCGTCTCTGGGATTTAAACACAAACCCTTCGTCGTTACCGCTCCGATTTCTTCAGGAGAATAGAACGGCAGATATTCGCGGCCGAAACCGCACGTTCCCGACGCGGTAACCACCGGATTTTTCAACTTGACCCCCGCGATTTCAACGGACAAATCTATATTATTATTATTTTTATCTACCATTCGAAATCCACCCCGCTTCCCTCAGATATATCAAATACCGGACCGTCGACGCATACTCTTTTATTTACGCCGTCAACCCTGCATACGCACGCCAGACACGCCCCGATTCCGCAAGCCATACGCTCTTCAAGACTTACCTGACGTCTTATATTCCGCTTCGCCGCTTCAAGGGCGATTCCCTGCAGCATAGCTTTCGGCCCGCACGTCATTATTATATCTATGTTATTATTATTTTTGTCGAGAAATTCCCTTACTAAATCAATCGCGCGGCCTTTGACTCCGTAAGAACCGTCGTCGGTCGCGATATATAAATCGACGCCGCAGTCTTTAAATTCTTTTTCAAAAGTTATGCGTTCCTTTGTCCTGAACCCCAAAACGACGGCGGCGTTTTCCCCGTATACTTCCGCGACGGAATACAACGGGTAAATCCCGATACCTCCTCCGACAAGTAAAACTTTTTTTGACGCGTCAGAAATATCAAAACCGTTGCCGATAGGACCCATTACGTCGATTTTATCGCAGTTATCACCGCCTTTAAGCCCCGAGAGCCATTTTGTTCCCCCGCCTCTGATATCATAGCAAATTCTTATTTTATTATTTTTAGAGCTCGCTATGCTTATAGGACGGCGAAGGGTAAAGCTATCGCACTTTACATGTATAAACTGCCCCGGCTTCGCGATTTCCGCGATTTCCGGCGCGTCGATAAGCATAGAATATACGCCGCGTTCATCGTCTTTGTCCGAACTGATTTTTTCGTTTGATATTATATCGCAGATTTTAACAATCATAAAAATTCCGCCCCTTTCTTCTTAAATATAATAATTTATTTATAATACTCCCCCAACGCTTTATTTATCGCGTTCCTCATGCAAACCACTTCTTCCCTCGCGTATTTCCCGAAGTTTTCTCCGTCGTTCGTCTTCATCCACGCGCGCATAATCGCCCGCGAAGAGTTTACGATAACCCCGCCGCCGTCTTTGTCAAACGCGGGCTTTACGTCGTCCGCCGCTCCCCCCTGCGCGCCGAATCCCGGCACTAAAAAAAACGTTTCGGGCATGAGTTTCCTCAAATCTTCAAGCTGCTTCGGATACGTCGCGCCGATTACGGCGCCGAGATGGGCCGCGCTTCCCCACTCCAGAATTTTCCCGGCGATTTTTTCATAGAACGGCTCCCCGTCAACTACTATATCCTGAAAATCACCCGACGATTTATTCGACGTCTTTACAAGAATAAATATAGATTTATTGAATTTCTCGCAGTTTTCAAGAAACGGACGTATCCCGTCTATTCCCAGATAAGCGTTTACGGTCAGACAGTCCGCATCGAGTATTTTTTGCGTCTCCCCGAAAATATCGGTCTCGCCCAGATACGCCGCCGAATACGCTTTTGCAGTCTCGTCTATATCGTTTCGTTTCCCGTCTAAAATAACGTATAAATCTTTTGACTTCGCGTATTCTACGGTTCTGTAAAGAGCTTCGAGACCGTCGAGCCCGTACATTTCGTAATATGCCGACTGCGGTTTTACTGCCGCGACCAAATCGAAACACGAGTCTATCAAACCTTTGTTAAGCGCGAATATCGCTTCGCCGGCGGCCTTTTTCGTTCTGCCGAATTTTTTGATTACTTCGTCGGTTATATATCCGGGAACATATTCGAGCTTCGGGTCAAGACCCATAACCGTAGGGTTTTTCTTTGCGTTTATTTTTTCCTGAAGGACTGCGAACGACATAATTTTATTCTCCTTTTTTTATTATATTTTTATTATATTAAATTTATATTATCGCTTTCATAAACTATTCCGCCGTTTACTATCGTATATAAAATCCTGCCGTAAAGCTCAAACCCGCCGAACGGAGTGTTGCGCGATTTCGAAAAAGATTCGCTTTTGTCAAAAATAAATTTCTCGTCCGTATTAAATATAACGAAATCGGCGCGCTTCCCGGTTTCTATTGTTCCCCGGGTTTTGTCGATACCAATAATTTTTGCGGGGTTTATTGTAAGCGCTTCTATCAGCTTTGCAAGCGTAATGCGATTTCGCTTTACAAGATAAGTTACGCACAGAGGGAACAAAGTCTCGAGCC
Source organism: Oscillospiraceae bacterium (assembly GCA_009777355.1). Classification (GTDB taxonomy): domain Bacteria; phylum Bacillota; class Clostridia; order Oscillospirales; family WRJC01; genus WRJC01. Next base: position 10,363 of record WRMA01000012.1, read on the forward strand.
CGGTTATGCCGTTCGCGGCGTTTCGCAAATCCTCAAAATAATCCTTCCCGCTTTTTTTATTCTGACCGTCTTTTTTATCTTCGGGCGAATGAGGCGCGTGGTCGGTCGATATGCAGTCTATAACGCCGGATTTTATAGCCGATATTATTTTCTCCCTGTCGCCGGCCGAACGCAGGGGCGGGTTCATTTTTGCGTTCGCGCCGTATTTTAATATATCTTCGTCTGTCAGAACAAAATAATGCGGACAGGTTTCAGCCGTTATTTTAAATCCGAGATTTTTCGCTTCGGCTATATAATCGACGCTTTTCCCCGAACTAACGTGAGCGATATGCAGTCTTGCGCCGATTTCGCAAGCCGAATCTATATCGCGTTTCGTTATTTTATCCTCGGCTTCGTTCGGGATTCCTTTTAAATCAAGATTATATTTATTATTTATTTCTCGCAGAACCTCGCCGTCGTTCATGACTCCTCCCTCCGCAAGGCTTAAATCCTCGCAGTGGGAAATTACGAGCATATTATTTTCTTTCGCTTTAATTAGCGCTTCTCGCATTAAATTTTCGTCTTCGACGGGTCTTCCGTCGTCGGACAGCGCGGCGGCTCCCGCGCGTTTCAACTCCGCAAAATCCGTGAGTTCTTCGCCTTTCTGCGATTTCGTGAGCGCTCCGACCGGTAGAATATCGCAGTAAGATTTACTATTAATAATATATTTTATAATATCCGGACTGTCAATGCAGGGATTTGTGTTCGGCATACAGCACAGAGTCGTAACCCCGCCGCGAACGGCGGCTCTTGTTCCGGACTCTATATCTTCTTTGTACGTAAACCCGGGGTCTCTCAAATGCGCGTGAATATCTATAAAACCCGGAGAAATATAATTTCCCCGCGCGTCCGTTGTTTTAACGGAGGCAAGAGAACCGCGCGTTATTTCCCGTCCGCCGCTTTTTTTTATTTCCTCGATTATTCCGTTCAGTACCAATATATCAACTGTATCGGCCGTTTCGCCGGTATTTGCGAGACGCGCGTTTTTTATTATAATATTATTATCAGCGCTCATATAATTTTTGACCCCGTTCGTTTATTTAACGTAATTTATTTAATTATAATATATATTTCCCGGAAAATAAACAAAATTTTCTTAACAAATCTTAAACAATAAAAAACAAATATAAATACAAAAACGAAAAGAGCCGGAAAATCCGGCTCTCGACTCTCTAATTTTTATGTAGAAAGGCAGGTATCATATAATTTCATTTATTTTTTTCGTTGGGTTGTTTAACTTGTTTTATTTATTTTTTATTTATCCGCACAAACAGCAGAGCACTATAATTATGATTATAATCCAAATGATCCATTCGCAGCCGTCTCCGAAACCGAATCCGAAACCGTCGCAGCCGCAGCCGTCTCTTCTACCAAATCCCATCCTTTTTCACCTCCTTCTTTTATTACTATTCTATGCAGATAATCGGAGGGGTGTGAATTAAAAATAAAAATCAGAAAAATTTATACGCCGTATCTATTTTGACCCCGGTATAGTACCAAGTTAAAATATCCCTGTAATCCCTGCCGTCCAAAGCCATGAGATTCGCTCCGTACTGGCTCATGCCGACTCCGTGACCGTACCCCCTGACCGTAAAGATAAACGCCCGGTTTTTATACTCCAAAACAAAATCGGTCGAGCGCAGCGAAAAAATTTCCCGCAGTTTTCTCCCCGTAATTTCTTCTCCGCATATCTTTACCCTGTCCACTCTCCCCGAGGAATTTAAAACTATACCGGAGCTATCTATCCAAAATGCCGCGTCTCCCGAAAACCCGGCGTCAAATCCGTTTGAGGTCAGCCTTTCCTTAAATTCGTCCGCGGAAAACATACTTTCCGTCGCGTAATTTCTTATCTCTTCTATATTATTCTGTTCTTCTGAATCGACGGAAACGAGATAGGGTATGTAATTCCCCCATATATTTTCGGCGGATTCAGTCTCTTTTCCCGATATTGCGTGGAAAACGGCGATTGCCGGCTCGGATAGATAAGTGATAATCTCGCCTTTCGTTTCAAAAACCGCATCGCTGACTTTTTCCCACAGCGGCGCAATATTCTCTTCGCCGCGTATTTTTTCAGCGTCTTCATAGCTTATATAATCTTTGCAATGCCTGAAATCGTTGCATATATCCGCGCCGTTATGCTCTTCTCTCGAAGACTCAGTCGAGAAGATTATTTTATAGACGCAGTAACTTCTCGCGGCGACCGCCTGAGCTTTAAGGGCCTCCCTCTCAAAACTCGAAGGCATCTCCGAAAAAACCACTCCCCGCAAATATTCTTCAAGCTCAAAAACGTTAACCCCGCCTGTTTTCGCGTCCATAACAGATATAAAAATCTCTTTTTCTTCTGTTTCTTCTTCTGTTTCTGTTATGAACCCGCCGGGAATAATTTCGTCGTCTTGGATTTCTGTCTCTGTTTCTATATATATATCTTCTGTATTTTCCGTTGTATCAAAGTAAATTTCATGTTCTGAAGATAATATAAAATTTTCTATATCTCCCTCCGCAATAACCGTAAACATCACAAAAACAGTAAAAGCGCACAAAAAAATAAACAAAACAAACAGATATTTCAAAACGAACCCCCCGGCAAAATAACTAATAACTAATAGTTAATAACTAATAGCTATTCACTATTCACTAACAGCTATTAGCTAATTTTATGCCGGGGGGTTTATATTTATGAATAAACTGTTATAATCTTACGCCTTGTTATCAGACCCGAATAATATTATTTTCTCTCTTACGGTCTGCTTAATCGCTTCGACTCCCGGAGCGAGAAGTTTTCTCGGGTCGAAACCTTTACCCTCTTTGTCTTTGCCGTCTTCTATATATTTGCGCGTCGCCGCCGCAAACGTAAGCTGACACTCTGTGTTCACGTTGATTTTCGCAACCCCGAGGCTAATCGCCTTTTTTATCATCTCTTCGGGGATTCCCGTTCCGCCGTGTAAAACCAACGGGATTTGATTCGTCGCGCCGTTTATTTTCTCAAGAGCGTCAAAGTCGAGACCCTGCCAGTTCGACGGGTAAACCCCGTGTATATTGCCTATGCCGGCGGCTAAAAAATCAATTCCCAGCGACGCGATTAAACTGCACTGTCCGGGGTCGGCAATCTCTCCCGCTCCGATTACGCCGTCCTCTTCGCCGCCTATACTGCCCACTTCCGCTTCGATTGACAGGTCTTTCGCATGGGCGGCTTCGGCAAGTTCCCTTGTCTTTTCTGTATTCTCTTCGATTGAAAAATGACTCCCGTCGAACATAATACTGGTGAAACCCGCGTCAATGCAGGCTTTCGAGGCTTCGTATGAACCGTGGTCGAGATGAAGGGCCACGGGAACCGAAATATTTAACCCCGCGTCCATTGCCCTGACCATTGCGGCGACAGTCGAAAACCCGGTCATATATTTCGCCGCCCCTTCGGATACTCCGAGTATAACCGGAGATTTAAGCTCTTCGGCGGTTTGCAGGACGGCCTTCGTCCATTCGAGATTATTGATATTGATTTGCGCGACGGCGTAACGTCCGTCTCTTGCCTTTTTCAGCATATTTGCAGCGTTTACGAGCATTTTTATTTATCCTCCCAAAATAATTTTATATAAATTTTTATTTAATTTTATTTAATATTTTCGATATTCTTTTATAGACAAGCATAGTAATCGCGGTGTTATATACGCCTTTTAATAAATTAAACGGCAGAAACACGGGTAAAAGCATATTCACGACCATTTCCCGCGGAACTCCCATATAACCCGGAGTTACTATATAATTCCAAAGCAGCATTACCCCGGTCATGATTATAACCCCGAGAAAAAGACCGGAAGCCGCGCCGAAGAGCGTCCTGCGGATTTTATAAATCAGCGCAGCCGTAAAAGCGAGGGAACAAGTAGAAAGCATATTCATGAGAAGTCCGATTATTCCCGTTCCCGACAGCGGCATTTCAAGAAGGGAAAGCGCCGCCGACATCGGCAAAACTGCGAGAGGACCATACAGAAATCCGCCGATTATAATAAAAACGTCTTTCGGGTCATACGTTAGAAACGATGCGGCGGGAAACGGAACCCGGACAAATAAAACCGATACGTAAGCGAGAGAAGTCAGCATTGCAAGAATTATAAAGATTTTAAATTTTTTATTCATAAAAATTTATTTTTCCCCTTGACATTTATAATAAACAGGCGTATAATAAAAATCATAACGGATAGCAACCGTCGGCGTTAAACGGCGTTAAGCGCGGTCGACCCAAAGTTTTAGTTATGTATTTGCGAAAAAATATTAGTCACACCATTGGGGCGGGGCGACTAATAAACATCAAGAGTCATAAAGTACATAAGCAGTAAAACACAGAAGATAAAAAATAAAGATTTAAACAGCTTATATTTAGTCATCGCGCTCACCTCCTTCCGGAGAGAGCCGACCGCGCCCTGCTATCCAAGTTATATTATATCAGTTTATTGAAAGAAAGTCAACAGGCTTTCTTTTTTTGTTTGCCACATTTAAAAGCTGTAATAAAAGACGAGAAAGACCACCCCGCCGTCTGCGGACGGCACCCCTCCCCAGAGGGGAATGGAGAACAAACGACCGGAGTAGGGGCGCGCATTGCGCGTCCGCAAATTCCCCTCCGTGGAGGGGTGGCAGCGACTTTATGTCGCTGACGGGGTGGTCTCGTTTCCCTTTGATTACAATTTCTTAAAAAAATATTGATAATATTTTAAAATAATACTTGACAATAATATTTATAACTGATATAATATAATAAAATAAATAAAAGTTATATTTAATTAATATCAGGAGGTAATATATCATGAGTGAAGTTTCAACGTTATCAGCAGAAGAAATAAATAGTCTGCTGAACCAGATGTACAAGCAAAGCAAAGAACAGCAAGAACAAGAACAGCGGGAACAAAAAAAATCGCGCGTTTTATTGGTCGACGACGCCGCTTTTATGCGTATGATGCAAAAAGACATCCTCACTAAAAACGGCTATGAAGTCTGCGGCGAAGCCGGAGACGGCGAAGAATCGATAGATAAATTTATGCAATTAAATCCCGACGTTACAATAATGGACATAATTATGCCCAATATGGACGGGATTGCCGCGCTCAAAGAATTAAAAAAAGAATACCCCGAAGCGAAATTTCTAATGTGTTCGGCTATGGGAACGCTGCCGTTCGTCACGGAATCGTTGAAAAGCGGCGCGGCGGATTTTATAGTCAAGCCGTTTCAGGCGGATAAGCTTATTGCCGGAACTTACGCCGTACTGAACAGAACTATGCCCGTAATCCCCGGGAATTTTATAAAAGAATGGGAGTCGCAGCTGAAAAATTATCCGGCTGACAGGACTCTTAGCCAGGCCGAAATAGACGAAATAATTCTTTCTTATATATTATTCGCCCAAAATCCGAACCTGAACGAAACCGATACCCTCACGGGCTGTCTTAATCTCCGCGCGTTTAATACTGACTTTCCTGAAATGCTCAAAGACGCCGAGGCAAATTACGAAGATTTAACTATTGTTTCTCTTGACCTTGATTTTTTTAAACGGGTAAACGATACGTTCGGTCACGAAACCGGCGATATCGTGCTGAAAGAAGTCGGGCAGATTTTACTCGATATACCCGCGGAACATAAAACCTACAGGCAGGGAGGCGAAGAATTTGCGATTGTTTTCCCAAATACAGAAAAAGAAAAAGTCTTTTTAATCATGGAGGAAACCCGTAAAAAAATCGCCGAGTCGCCCGAATGTCTGCGTACTTCAACAACCGCAAGCGCGGGGATTGCGACGTTCGCGGAGGACGGAAACAACGACGTAGAATTACTGCGTAAAGCCAACGGCGCGCTATACAGGGCGAAATCGTCCGGAAGAAACAAAATCGCTCTCGCAAAAGAAGAAAAACTCGTCACGAAAACCGCCCACTACACGGTAGAGCAGTTAAAACAACTCGAAAAACTCTCCAAAAAAAAAAATATAACCGAAGCGGCGTTAATGCGCGAAGCCCTCGACGAACTTTTGAGAAAATATAAAGAATAGCGTTTATAAAATCACGAAACAAAATCAAAAAAATCCGCCCTGCAAATAAAATAACGGAGGCGGATTTTTTTCGCGTTTTAAATCTTCCGTTAAATTTTAATTCATAGACAAAAACAGAACTTTTACATATAATAATATTATAACGGGAAAAAACAAAAAACAGCAAAAAAATAAAATAATAACGAAAGAAGAAGAGAGGATAAAGAATATCAAATGAAAAGCGATATAAAAATAGGAGTAATAGGCGGGGATTTAAGACAGCTCGTCGCGGCGGGGGAACTCGCCTCGGAAGGCTATGAGGTCGCGGTCTACGGCTTCGACGAATATACGGGTTCTTTCGGAATGACGACGAGATGCATCAGTCTCGAGGATACGATTAGAAAGGCGGATTTTATAATTTTACCCCTGCCGTACAGCGCGGACAAAATACATCTGAACACTCCGCTCTCGCAGAGCGAAATCCATTTGGAAGAGATATTTAACGCCGCGAATCAGAATCAAATAATAGTCGGCGGGAAATTTGACCAAACGGCGGAGAAACTCGCGCTGGAGTCGGGGAAGAATATAAGGCTTACGGATTATTATAACCGGGAGGACCTGGCGATTTTAAACGCGGTACCCACGGCCGAAGGAGCGATTAATATCGCGATGCAGGAGCTGCCGACTATAATCGCGGGATGCAAGGCTCTCGTAATCGGCTACGGCAGAATAGGCAGGATACTGGCGCATAAACTATACGGATTACATACGAAGATATACGTCAGCGCGAGAAAACAGGAAGATTTCGCATGGATAGAGGCGTTCGGGCATAAAGCTCTGAATTATGACAATATAGACGAAAAACTCGGGGATTTCGACGTTATATTCAATACGGCGCCGTCGCTCATACTTAATAAACGGCGTTTAGAAAAAATCAGGGACGACGCGGTCGTTATAGATTTGGCGTCTAACCCCGGCGGGGTGGATTTCAACGCGGCGAAGAACCTCGGCAAAAACGTCATATGGGCGTTGTCCCTCCCGGGTAAATACGCTCCCGCGACGGCGGGAAAAACCCTCGCGAGAATTATAAAAATAATTATGGACGGCGAAGATAATAATAAAAATAATAATAATAATCCGGAAACAAAAAGAGGTGCGATTTAATATGACCGTAGGATACGCCGTGTGCGGTTCTTTCTGCACGCATAAAAAAACGCTTGAAATATTAAAGAAATTCGCGGACAGCCAAATAGACGTAACGCCCGTCCTATCGGAAAATTCATACAGGATTTCAACCCGTTTCGGTAAAGCCGGGGATTTTGTCAGAGACATAGAAAATATAACGAAACAAAAAATTATTACGTCAATCGAAGAAAGCGAGGCAATCGGACCCGAACAGAAATTTAAGATTATGATAATCGCGCCGTGCACGGGCAACACTCTGGCAAAACTTGCCAACGGAATAACCGATAACTGCGTAACTATGGCCGCGAAGGCCCATCTGCGAAACCAGAAGCCGCTGGTTATAGGACTCTGCACAAACGACGCCTTATCTTCAAACCTTGCTAATATCGGGGTAATGATGAACAAGAAAAACGTATTTTTCGTGCCTATGTATCAGGACGATACCGATTCGAAACCGTCGAGCCTTGTCTGCGACATGGATTTGGTCATGAAAACTTTTGAGATGGCGCTGCAGAGAAAGCAGATTCAGCCGGTTCTGTTCGGGTGAGAAAAATAAAAAAACCGCGGATTTATATTATTCCGCGGTTTTTTGTCAATATTTAAACAAAAACAAAAAAATCAAAATAATAAATCAAAATAATAAATCGTATATCTCGTTTACGGTCTGTTCTATACTAACCGAATTATTAATAATTATTTTATGACCGCTCCATGATTCATAGAGCGGCAGTCTCTCTTTTGCCAAAGCTTCGACCCCGTCTCTCTGCGACAACGGTCTCCCAGATATTTCAAGCTCCGAAATTTCCCTGTCTAAAAATATTACTTCGGCGTTTTGTCTTATTATATCATAGTTTTCTTCAGTTTTTACGACTCCTCCGCCGGTCGCTATCACAAGGGAATTTTGTTTGCATATGTTTTTTAACGCCTCCGTTTCAAGTTTTCTGAAAGCTTCCTCGCCGTCTTCGGCGAAAAGAGCGGGGATTGATTTACCCGAGTTTTCTTCGATTATTTTATCGCAGTCGATAAATTTTCGGTTTGCTTTCTCCGCGAGGGCTTCGCCGACGGTTGTTTTGCCGCTGCCCGGCATACCGATTAAAACTATATTTTGAGTCGATTTCTTTATTTTTAAAATTATATCGTCTATATTATTTCTATTTATTCTGCCCGTGAAAATATCGGCTGATAATTTTGCCTGAGCGACGAGCATAGCCAGTCCGTTTACGCTTAAAACCCCCAGTTTTTCACCCTGCGCCATAAGCTTCGTTTTCGCGGGATTATAAATTAAATCTATAATTATTTTAAGATTCTTAAAAATACCCAAATCTTCGACGGGAGATAAATCATTGCCCGGATACATTCCGGCGGGGGTCGCGTTTATTATAACTTCCGCATTTTTATGCATATCTATATTATTATAATTATTTTCTCCGTTTCTCGATATAGTTATAATATTTTCAGCTCCCATGTTTTTCAGGACGAATTTCGCCGTTTGCGACGAACCTCCGCTCCCGAGGATTAAAATCTTTAAGTTTTCGAAATTTTTCAATTCTTTAAGCTTTACGGAGTTTAATAAATAATCGAGCCCGAAAATATCGGTATTATCGCCGTAAATCGAACCGTCCGGCTTACGCTTGATTAAATTTACCGCGCCCGTTAATTTAGCAGAATCAGATAAATAATCGCAGTATTTAATAATAGTTTTTTTATACGGCACAGTAATATTTAACCCGTCGAAATTTCCGTTGCTAATAAAATAATCAAGCTCGTCCGGTTTTTTCTCATAGAGTTTATACTCGTAATCCCCGAGTTCGGCGTGAATCGCCGGCGAATAACTGTGCGTTAATTTTTCGCCCAAAAGCCCGAAACGTCCGGAAGATTTTCCCGCGATAATATAATTCTGTTCGTCTCTGCTCAATTTAAAAATCAAAGAATAAAGCTCCCTGATATAATCCGAACGGTTTTCTGCGATTTTACCCGACAAATCTTCCGTTTTGAGACGTTCCCTTTCAGGGTCGAAGACAGGGATATTATTTTTTTGTTTATATCTCGCGACCTCGACGCATATATCCATACGCCGCTCAAATAATTTCACTAAATCATTATCGATTTTATCTATTTCTTCGCGCAGTTTATTTAAATCCATAGTTTTTGTTTTCACCCCAGTTTATATTATAACATCAAATCGGCCAGCGCAATCGCCGCGGCGGCCTCGACGCACGGCGCGGCGCGCATAACGATACACGGGTCGTGCCTTCCCGCGATTTTTAATTTTACCTCTTCGAGTTTCGATAAGCTCACGCTGTCCTGCTCTTTCGCGATTGATGGCGTGGGCTTGAACGCTGTCCTGAATATTACCGGCATACCCGAGGTTATACCCCCGAGAATCCCCCCGTGATTATTCGTTCTTGTTTTTATTTCCCCGTTTTGAATTATAAAGGCGTCGTTGTTCTCAGAGCCTTTTAATTTCGCTGATGCGAACCCGTTGCCGAACTCTATGCCTTTTACTGCGGGGATTGCGAAAATAACCGACGCTATTTTATTCTCTACCCCGCAGAACATCGGCTCGCCGATTCCCGCGGGTACTCCCGTTATAACGCACTCTATCACTCCTCCGATTGAATCTCCGTCTAATCTCGCCTCTTCTACAGCGTCCAATATATTATTATTATAATCTCCGATTTGAATTATATCTGCCGATATATTTATGTTTTTTTGTTTTAATAATTGCAGAAATAACCCTCCCGCAACGCACAGCGGCGCGGTTAATCTCCCCGAAAACTGTCCTCCTCCACGGATATCCCGAAATTCGCCGTATTTTATATAAGACGTATAATCGGCGTGAGACGGTCTGGGTATGTCTCTTAAATTATCGTAATCGCTTGATTTAACGTCAGTATTTTTTATAATCGCCGTAATCGCCGCTCCGCAGGTAACCCCGTTTACAATCCCCGATAAAAACTCCGGGATATCTTCTTCACGCCTTGCGGTCGTGTGTTTACCCTGACCCGGCATACGCCGCCTTAAAAATTTATACAATTCGCCGAAATCTATTTTGAACCCCGGCGGAAACCCGTCGACGCAAACCCCGATTGCAGACGAATGAGACTGCCCGAAAACCGCGATTTTTATGTTTTCCCCGTATATATTAGACATTTTTTTACTCACCCTGTTATTATTTTTATTTAGTAAATCCCCTCGAAAACGCCGAAGTAATCCTCGAACGTTTTGGATACGCACGACGGATTGGCGATTCTTATATTTTTCACCCGGAGTCCGATTAAAGCGAACGCCATCGCCATACGGTGGTCTTCGTATGTCTCTATTAATTTTATATCTGAATTATTAAAATTTCCCGGGTATATTTTTATTCCCTCAATATCTGGAAGCACCTCGCATTTTATCCCCAGCTTTGTCAGTTCGGTTAATATCGCCCCGATTCTGTCCGATTCCTGATATTTTATATGCCCGATATTTTTTATAATCACCGGAGAAGACGCGAACGGAGCGATAGCGGCGAGAGTCATCGCCTGGTCTGAAAATCCGTTCATGTCAACCTCGACGCCTTTACACCTGCCGTTCTCCGGCCCTTTGAAGATTATACCCTCGTCCGTTTCTTTTGTTTCGCAGCCCATACCCTCCAAAACTTCAAGAAATTTTATATCCCCCTGCATAGACGAATAATAAACGTCCCGGACTAAAACAGAACCCCCCGTAATCGCCGCGGCGGCGTAAAAATAACACGCGCCCGAAACATCAGGCTCTATATTATATAATCCCGGTTTATATTTCTGTCCATAATTTACTATATAAACCCCGTCTTCGGGAGTATTTACGTTAACTCCGAAATCTTTCATCATTTTCAGGGTAATATCTATATATGTTTTAGAAGTTTCTTTTCCCGAAGTTTTAATTATTAGATTATTTTTGTGCAGACACCCGGTCATTAACAAAGCGCTGGTAAACTGACTGCTCTGTTTCGGGTCTATTATAATTTCCCCTCCCGAAAGTCCGCGGCTCGTTAATTTATACGGCAGACTGCCGGGATTTTCCAAAAACTCTATATTACAGCCGAGATTTACGAGAGCGTCCGTCAAAACTTTCATGGGCCGGGAACGCATCTGTTTCGAAGCGTCTATTATATATTCTCCTGTATTATACGCGGCGAGCATAGCCGTAAGAAATCTCGCCGCGGTTCCCGCGCTCCTGACGTTTATTCTTGTTATTTTATTTTTGTTTTCTGAAACCCCGCCGTAAATCTCAAGAGTTTTTTCGTTTTCGTTAAGATTAATATTATATTCAAGTTCGCGTAAACATTCGATAAAACCTCTGGAATCATCGCTTAACAATATATTTGTCAAAACGCTTTTTCCCTCCGCCATACTCGCGAGAAGCAGCGCCCTGTTCGTTATGCTTTTCGAACCGGGAACGCTTATTTTGCAGTCTATCGGCTTATTTACCGGCTTTACTTCGTAAAAATCACTAATTATAATTCATTCAACCCCAAACTAATAAAATCTTCTAAATTTTTATTATTCTCGTCAAGCTCTATATCTCTCAAAACGCATACGCCCGTTTTTTCAGGTAAAATCACGGTCAGAATATTTCCTCCCCGTTTTTTGTCCGAAAGACAAGCGTCGGAGAGTTCTTTTGCCGTATAGTTAATATTAACCGGCAGGTTATATAATTCAAGAGTTTCCAGAAGCTCTTCAAGACAGGCTTTTTCGCATATTCCCGTCTTGACGGAAGCTCTCGTAATAACCGCCATTCCCGCCGCGACTGAATAACCGTGGGATATTTTATAACCGCTCAATAATTCCGCCGCGTGCCCTAACGTATGCCCGAAGTTTAAAAGTTTTCTTATCCCGTTTTCGTATTCGTCAAGATTGACGATATCCCGTTTTATTTCAACGCACCTGGATATAATCTCTTCTAATTTTGCTAAATCTAAATTATTAATATTATTTACGGGATAATTTTTAACCGAATCAAATAAATCTCTGTCATAAATCACGCCGTATTTTATAATTTCGGCGCACCCGTCGGCGAAAACCCGACTGTTAAGGGTAGACAGAGCGGAAACGTCGCATATAACAATTTCCGGCTGGTAAAACGCCCCGGCTAAATTTTTGCCCGCGTCTAAATTTATACCCGTCTTACCTCCCACGGACGAATCGACGGCCGCGAGCAGGGTAGTGGGAATCTGGACGAATTTTACCCCTCTCATATAGCAGGCCGCCGCAAATCCGGCTAAATCGCCGACCACTCCTCCGCCCAGAGCGATAACGATATCCGAACGGCTTAATTTATTCTCCGCTAAAAAATTTAATATGTTAAAAAAATTAGCCTGATTTTTCGCGGCTTCCCCGTTCTCGAACACATAATTTATAACGTTAAAATTATTTTTTACGAGAGAATTTTCAAGACGTTTTAAGTATAATTTTTCGACGTTGTCATCCGTTATAACCGCGATTTTTATATTATTATTTTTTTTGTTTTTATTATTCGGAGATGCGTCAAAAGACGGGGAAGACCACCCCGTCAGCGACGCAAAGTCGCTGCCACCCCTCCACGGAGGGGAATTTTTCTCACTTCCGGACGTTTTTTCTCCATTCCCCTCTGGGGAGGGGTGCCGTCCGCAGACGGCGGGGTGGTCCGTTCCCTTTAAAATATCTTTTATATAATCCCCGGCGTTGTCGAGAATATTTACGCCTATAATTATATTATAATCTTTTGACGCGCTTACTTTTACTGTTCTAATTTTAATCCAGCTCCTCTTTCAGACGGCTGCCTTCCCCAAGCAACTCTTTAAGTTTATTTATATCCCCGAGCACCAGAGCGGTTCTGTAATCTTTAAGGGATTTTATAAAAAAATCAAGTTCGGCCGTTAAAAAATCCCTGTTAGCCATGCAGAGCTGCGACCACATATCAGGATTGAGCCTCGCGACCCTGGTTAAATCTTTATAGCTTCCCGCGGACAGTCCTTTATGTTTTTTCGCCGCCGGGCTTTTTATATAGGCGTTCGAAACTATATGCGCCATCTGCGAGCTGAACGCGATGATTTCGTCGTGCTTTTCAGCCGTCGTAACCGTCAGCCGTCCGAACCCCAACGGTTTAAGCAGCTCCTCAATCCGTCCGAACAGAACCGCGTCGTCGTAAACCGGCGGCACTAAAACCATAGACGCGCCTTTAAATAAATTCTCGCGGCTGTTTTTGAATCCGGCGTTGTGACTCCCCGCCATAGGATGCCCCCCGACGAATATAAAATTATGCTTCTCCGCGATTTTAAAGCACTTCCCGCATATTACGCGCTTAACTCCGCAGCAGTCCGTAACAAGAGTGTTTTCAGCGATATTTTTCCCCTCGCGTTCAAGATATTCAAGGGCGTCGTCCGGATTAAGTGCGATAAACAAAGCTTCGCATTTATTTATATTGTTATCGATATTTAAAAAGCCGTCGATTACCCCGGATAATTTCGCGAAGCTCAAAATCGCTTCGTCCGCGTCAAATCCGTAAATATTGTAAATATTGTTATTATCCGTATTTTTATACGCTTTCGCAACGGAACCCCCTATAAGTCCCAGACCGACTACGCCTATATTTATATTATTATTAATCAAGAAATCACCCCGCGTATCTTTCTTACTTTTTCGGCGACTTCGCCGAACTGTTCGGGCGTAAGCGACTGACCCCCGTCGCACATAGCGTTGACGGGGTCGTTGTGTACTTCGATTATAAGCCCGTGCGCTCCAGCGGCGACCGCCGCCATCGCCATAGGCGGCACAAGCCTCGCCAGTCCGCAGGCGTGGCTCGGGTCTATAACCACCGGAAGATGCGTCAATTCCTTTAACATAGGAACGGCGGATAAATCAAGGGTGTTTCTCGTATACGTCTCAAAGGTTCTTATACCCCTCTCGCATAATATAATATCTCTGTTACCCCCGGCCATTATATATTCGGCGCTCATCAGAAGCTCTTGCAAAGTATTCGCGAGGCCGCGTTTTAACAATATAGGCTTGTTTAGTTTTCCCAGTTCTTTTAACAGCTCGAAATTCTGCATGTTTCTCGCTCCGACCTGAATAATATCGACGTTTTCGAACATATCCAGATGATTCGCGTTCATAATTTCGGTTACTATCGGCATACCCGTCTGTCTTTTCGCTTCGAGAAGCAGCTCTATGCCGTCGGCCCTCAATCCCTGGAAATCATACGGCGAAGTGCGCGGCTTGAACGCGCCGCCCCTCAGAACGGACGCGCCGGAAGCCTTGACGCTTTTCGCGATTTCGAGAATCTGCCCCGGAGATTCGACCGAACACGGCCCCGCCATGATTTGAAAATGACCCCCGCCGATTTTAAGAGTTTCGGTAATATTAATGACGCTGTCGCCGGGATGAAATTTTCTGTTGACGCTTTTAAAAGGCTCGCTCACTCTCTTTACGGAATCGACCGTTTCAAGCCCCGCGATTAAGTCCTCGTCGATTTTACTCGTGTCGCCTATAAGCCCGAGTATAGTGTACGACTCGCCTTTTGAAATATGGACTTTGAGCCCCCTGCCTTCCAGCCATTCCGTTAAATTCTTTATTTGCGCGTCCGTCGCGTTTGGTTTCAGTACCGCCACCATTTTAAATTAAACCTCCCGTAAAATCATAAAAATCCATGAGACAGATTATACAGGAAATAAATATATTTGTCAAGATAAATATTTTTGCTTAACACTTTACGTCCGGGATTGATAAAATTCCCGCTAAATTTTTTTAAATTGAAAGCAAATTGTTAAAAAAATGTTAAATGTAGGCAACGGAACTTGATTTTTTTTTGCATATGGTATAAAATATCTCTTGTCGTTAGCGCTCTCTATGTTAGAGTGCGAAAAAATAATTAAACAGGAGGATTCAGAAAATTATGAAACTTATACCGTTGGCAGACAGAGTTATTCTCAAAATGGCGGACGCGGAGGAAAAAACGAAGAGCGGAATTATTCTCACCGGCTCGGCAAAGGAAAAACCCCAAATCGCCGAAGTGATTGAAGTAGGCCCCGGCGGACTCGTGGACGGAAAAGAAGTCGTGATGACAGTTAAAACGGGCGATAAAGTCGTTACGAATAAATATTCGGGAACGGAAATCAAAATCGACGAAGAAGAGTTTATCATAGTCAGGCAAAGCGATATTCTCGCGGTCGTAAGCGGGTAGGGGCGCGCGTTGCGCGTCCGCGGATTTCGGATAGAAACAAAAATCATTAATTAACAATAATATTTTCGGAGGTAAAATTTAATTATGGCAAAAGAACTCAAATACGGCATAGACTCGAGAGACGCTCTCATGGCCGGAGTGGACAAACTCGCCGACACTATTAAAATAACGCTCGGTCCAAAAGGACGGAACGTCGTTCTGGATAAAAAATACGGCTCGCCGCTCATTACTAACGACGGCGTTACGATTGCGAAAGAGATAGAACTCGAGTGCGCGTTTGAAAATATGGGCGCGCAGCTCGTTAAGGAAGTCGCGACGAAAACTAACGACGCCGCGGGCGACGGAACTACGACGGCGACCCTTCTCGCCCAGGCGATACTGAGGGAAGGCATGAAAGCCGTCGCGGCCGGCGCGAATCCTATGGTCGTTAAAAAAGGCATAAAAACGGCCGCGGATAAGGCGATTGAAGTCCTCGCGGCAAACTCGAAACCCATTAACGGTTCTGAAGATATAACGAGGGTCGGAACTATTTCGGCGGGCGACGAAGTCATAGGCAGGTTAATCGCGGACGCTATGGAAAAAGTAACCAGCGACGGGGTTATAACGGTCGAAGAATCGAAATCTATGGACACCTACTGCGAAGTAGTCGAGGGTATGCAGTTCGACAGAGGGTATATCTCGGCTTATATGGTCACGGACACAGACAAAATGGAAGCAGTTATCGACGACGCTTATATTTTAATAACGGAGAAGAAAATCTCTAACGTTCAGGAAATCCTGCCGGTTCTCGAATCCGTCGCGCAGAGCGGCAAGAAGCTCGTTATAATAGCCGAGGACGTAGAGGGCGAAGCGCTGTCGACCCTGATAGTGAACAAGCTCAGGGGCGTGTTTATGTGCGCGGCCGTGAAAGCTCCGGGTTTCGGCGACAGAAGAAAAGAAATGCTTAAAGATATAGCGGTATTAACCGGCGGCGAAGTGGTTTCTGAAGAGCTGGGTCTCGATTTGAAAGAAACGACGGTCGAACAGCTCGGACGCGCGAAGCAAATCAAAATCGACAAAGAGAATACTATAATAATAGACGGCTTCGGCGACCCGTCCGAAATAAAAGGCAGAATAAGCCAGATTAAAGCGGCAATCGAAGTAACGACGTCGGACTATGACAAAGAAAAACTCCAGGAACGCCTCGCGAAGCTTTCCGGCGGAGTCGCGGTTATAAAAGTAGGCGCGGCGACGGAAACCGAGATGAAAGAGAAGAAGCTCAGAATGGAAGACGCCCTCAACGCGACGAGAGCCGCGGTCGAGGAAGGCATAGTTCCGGGCGGCGGCGTGGCTTATATAAATATTCTTTCGGATATTAAAAAACTCCTCGATTCCGCATCGACGGATTCGGACGAGAAATGGGGTATAAAGATAGTTTTGAGAGCTCTCGAAGAACCCGTAAGGCAAATCGCGGAAAACGCGGGATTCGAAGGCAGCGTCGTTATAGACAAAATCAAAAATTCGAGAAAGACCGGTTACGGCTTCGACGCTTCGACGGAGAAATACGTCGATATGATTGATTCGGGAATAGTCGACCCGACGAAAGTCACGAGAACGGCGCTGATTAACGCGGCGTCAATCGCGTCTATGGTCCTGACGACCGAAGCGCTCGTTACGGACAAAAAAGAAGAAAATCCTCCGGCAATGCCCGCGGCGCCCGGCGGAATGGGCGGTATGTACTAGACCTCTTTCAAAACCGAAATACGACCACCCCGCCGTCTGCGGACGGCACCCCTCCACGGAGGGGAATGAGTAAGAAAACGCCGGAGTTGAGTGAAAATTCCCCTCCGTGGAGGGGTGGCGCGACGCATAAGCGGCGTGACGGGGTGGTTTTGAAAGAAGTCCATTATTTAATTTATTTTTTGGGGGTTATATTATTATGTACCGGAACGAACGGGCGGTCTGCGACTGCCATATTATTCACGGGGACGTTGTCGAGAGAGTGCGCGAGGCTATGCCGGATAATCAAGACTTCTGCTCCCTTGCGAATCTCTATAAGACGTTCGCGGACTACACCAGAGTACGCATACTGGGCGCGTTATCGCACGAATCAATGTGCGTCTGCGACCTTGCCGTACTTTTGGGAATGACTAAATCGGCGATTTCCCATCAGCTTAAATTTCTGCGCGGCGCTAATCTTGTCAAGTATAACAAACGGGGTAAAATCGTCTATTATTCGCTTGCGGATTCTCACGTCAGAGATATACTTGAAAAAGGTTTTGAACATATACGCGAATAATTTTATATTTTAATAAAGAGGTAATTTTAAAATGATTAAGAATAAAGAAAAAATCACCGATAATACTGAAGATTCTCATTCGCATGAAAGCGAAGATTCCTGCTGCCGGCACGATGAAGAAAATAATATCCGCGAGATTATAGAATTGATTGCGGGAGCGTTAATTTTCTGCGCGGGTTTAGTTTTTACATATATTTTTAATATAAATCAGTATTTATTATTGGCGGTATTTATATTAAGCTATGTTATTCTCGGCGGCGGAATCGTTCTGAACGCCGTTAAAAATATCGCGGGAGGTAAGATATTCGACGAAAATTTTCTCATGGGCATAGCGACTACCGGAGCGTTTATTATCGGAGAATATCCCGAAGCCGCCGCCGTTATGCTCTTTTTCAGGGTCGGCGAATATTTTCAGGGTCTGGCTGTAAATAAATCCAAAAAATCGATTGCCGCGCTTATGGATATCCGTCCGGACTATGCGAATTTATTGACGAACGGCAAAGTTATTAAAGTTTCGCCCGATACTATAAGACCCGGTGAAATTATTATAGTTAAGCCGGGAGAGAAAATCCCGCTGGACGGCGTTGTAACAGAGGGCGAGTCTATGCTCGATACGTCCGCTCTGACCGGCGAACCCGTTCCCCGTAAAGTAAAAGTTTCAGATACTGTATTATCAGGCTGTATAAACAAAAACGGCGTTCTGACTATTCAGGTTAATAAAACGTTCGGAGAATCAGCAGTCGCTAAAATTATAGAGCTTACGCAGAACGCGGCGGCTAAAAAAGCCCCGACCGAAAAATTTATAACAAAATTCGCGCGCCATTATACGCCCGCCGTCGTCGGTTTGGCGGCGTTGATTTGCGTCGTTTCCCCGTTGTTTTTCGACGGCTTATGGTCCGAATGGATACGCCGAGGTCTTGTTTTCCTCGTTATTTCGTGCCCGTGCGCTCTTGTGATATCTATTCCGTTAAGTTTTTTCGGAGGCATAGGCGGAGCGTCAAAAAAAGGCGTTCTCGTTAAGGGCGGGAATTATCTGGAAGCGCTTAATAATCTTGACACCGTTGTTTTTGACAAGACCGGAACTCTGACAAAAGGGGTATTTGAAGTTACTGAGATTAACCCTGTCAACGGATTTACGAAAAACGAACTGCTTGGATTTGCCGCGAGCGCCGAGGCTTTTTCAAATCATCCCATTGCCGCGTCGATATTAAAAGCCTACGGCGTTAATATCAGCAAAAACAGTCTGTCGAATTACAACGAGACGGCGGGATATGGGGTAAGCGTAAAAGCAAAGGATAAATTTATAGCCGCGGGAAATTACGGATTCATGCTCAAAACCGGAGCGGCGCGGCTTACTGAATTAAATAAATTAAAAGAAGAAAAGACTCCCGGTACGAGAGTCTATGTTTCCGTTAATAATATATTCGCGGGACATATAACGATTTCGGACGAAATCAAGCCGGACAGCCGTAAAGCCATTGAATCTCTTAAAGCCGGAGGAGTACGCAGGACGGTCATGCTGACCGGGGATAATCCCGAGGCCGCCGGGGCCGTCGCGGCCGATTTAAACATAGACGAGTTTTACGCGGGGCTTTTACCTGAACAGAAAGTCGAGATATTCGAGAAAATAAAAAAAGACGCGCGGCGTAAAAATCAAAAGGCTAAAACGGCTTTCGTCGGCGACGGCATAAACGACGCGCCGGTGTTAGCCCGGGCCGATATCGGGGTCGCTATGGGAGGTCTGGGGTCCGACGCGGCAATCGAAGCCGCCGATATCGTTCTTATGACCGACGAAGTTTCGAAGCTTGCCGGCGCAATCGGCGTCGCGCGTTTAACGAGACGCATAGTCTGGCAGAATATTATTTTCGCGCTTGCAGTCAAAATAATATTTTTATCTCTCGGAGCGCTGGGTATGGCTTCCATGTGGGAGGCTGTGTTCGCGGACGCGGGCGCGGCGCTGATTGCGGTTTTGAACGCCTCGAGAGTTTCGAGGGGGAGAAATTAACGTTAAACTCTTGCGAAATCACGTTACTATCGCGTTACTATGTAGGGGCGGCCATTGGCCGTCCGTCTGAGAACGTCGAAACTGCGTTGGTTTTGCGGACGCGCAATGCGCGCCCCTACAATTAGGATTTTAATTTCGCAAGAGGTCTATTGAAAATCCGTTCCCCCCGTTCCGTGAATCCTATAACTCCGCGTTTTCGTTCTCAAATATATAATCAGCATAGTCCAGAACTTTCTGTCTCTGCGCGCCGTCGAGTTCAAAATAATTTTCTTTGATTCTGTCGTTCAGAGGCAACGCCGCCGGAACATTTTTGTCCGGAGTCTCTTCCGCGTTCTTTAACGCCGGGGTTATAATATTTTCGCAAAAGAGACTCGAAGCGTCGATATTAAGATATGCGCACACCCTTACGCCTATGCTCAACTCGTGGAAAACGTCTTTTTTTTCGAGTATTATTTGCAGGCGCTGACGGGAAAACGACTCTTTTCTTGAAAATTTAGCCAGACTGCCGTACGTATCCGTTATATATTTTTTAAGAACCTCGCCGTGCTTATCGAGTTTTTTCATAATCTATTCGTCCTTGTCCGTCTTCTCTCCCGGAATCTTTCCGTATATTTTTAAAATT